>CAYTME010000009.1:40383-44587 GCA_964438415.1 uncultured Pleurocapsa sp.
GGAGCGCGCCGCCGGGCGCCCCGCTGGCAGCGTCGGTGTGGTCGTCGGCGCGGTCACGGTCGTCGATGAAGATCGCGCTGCAGCGCGCCGGGCAGCTCGGCGCTCGGCAGCGCTTTATCTACCGGTCGTCGCGCCGCTCGACCCGACCGTGCAGGTCGAGCCGGACTTGATCGCCCGGCTGCGGATGCATGTCGAACACGACGAATGGGAGGATGCCGCCAGCTTGATCTCGGACGATCTGCTCGACCGCTTCGCCTTCTCCGGCAGCGCCCGCGATCTGATCGAGCAGGCGGAAGCTCTGTTCGCCGCCGGGGCCGCGCGCGTCGAATTCGGCACGCCGCACGGCCTGACCGCCGATACCGGCATCCGGCTGCTCGGCCAACACGTCATCCCAGCTTTGAAAGGACGCTGATGCCGCATCTGTTCGATCCGTTCACCCTGCGCGGCATCACCCTGCGCAATCGCATCGGCTTGTCGCCCATGTGCCAGTACAGTGCGCAAGATGGCCTCGCCAACGATTGGCATCTCGTACATTTGGGCGCGCGAGCTGCGGGCGGCGCCGGCCTGATCATCATGGAGGCGACGGCGGTGAAGCCTGATGGACGGATCACGCCCCACGATGTCGGCTTGTGGTCGGATGAGCAGATCGAACCGCTGACACGGATCACCGCCTTCATCAAGCTGCGGGGCGCGGTGCCAGGCATTCAGCTCGCCCATGCCGGACGCAAAGCCGGCACAGCCCGACCATGGGACGGCGGACAGCCGCTT
Source organism: uncultured Pleurocapsa sp. (assembly GCA_964438415.1). GTDB lineage: Bacteria > Chloroflexota > Anaerolineae > Aggregatilineales > Phototrophicaceae > Flexifilum. The sequence continues at coordinate 41,152 of CAYTME010000009.1, forward strand.
AGCGATGCCGAAGGCGGCTGGCCCGTTGTCGGTCCCAGCCCGATACCATTTGCGGAGGGCTGCCGCACGCCGCTGCCGCTCGATCACAGCCAAATGGCCGCGCTCGTACAGGCTTTCACCGATGCGGCGCAGCGCGCGCACGCAGCGGGTTTCGAATGGCTTGAGCTGCACGCCGCGCACGGCTATCTGCTGCACAGCTTTCACTCGCCGCTCTCGAACGCGCGCAGCGACGGCTACGGCGGCAGCTTCGATGGGCGCGTGCGGCTAACGCGCGAGATCGCGAGCGCCGTGCGCCGCGTCTGGCCGGAGGACAAGCCGCTGGCTGTTCGTTTGTCGTGCACAGATTGGCTGGATGGCGGCTGGACACTCGAAGAGTCGGTCTTGCTTTCGATCCTACTGCGCGATGCGGGAGTCGACCTGATCGACTGCAGCTCCGGCGGCACGTCACGCTCAGCGCGGATCCCGAGCGAGCCGGGATATCAAGTGCCCTTCGCCGAAGCCATCCGCCATCACGCCAAGATCGCGACCGCCGCCGTCGGCAGGATCACGGATCCTGCGCAAGCCGACCAGATCATCCGGGCAGAACGCGCCGATCTGGTGCTGCTGGGACGCGCAATGCTCGCCGATCCTCAGTGGCCGCTGCACGCAGCGCAGGCGCTGCATGGTCGTGCCGGTGCCGTCATGCCGCCGCAGTATCGTTGGGCGCTGGAGCCTTAGCGCGACGCCCGCAGGGATGGCAGGCGAGACCGCGCCGACCCGAAGGCCGTCTCCAAGCGTTTGCCGTAGAAATCGATCGCGACCGCCAGCACCAAGACGGCGCCCTGGATGACCTGCTGCGAATACGACGGCACCCGCAGTAGATTCATGCCGTTGCCCAAGATGCCTACGAGCAGCGCGCCCGTCACCGCGCCGGGCACGTTGCCGACGCCACCGAACAAACTGACTCCGCCCAAAACGACCGCCGTGATGGCGTCCAGCTCTAGGCCGACCCCCGCCTGCGGCTGAGCGGAGAAGATGCGCGCCGTCAGCAGCAGACCGCCCAGCCCCGCCAGCAGACCGCTGAAGCCGTAGGTGAGCAGCCGGATGCGCCTGACCGGCACGCCCGCCAGACGCGCGGTCTCTTCACTGCCGCCCACCGCATACACGTGCAGTCCGTAGCGCGTGCGCGTCATGATGAGCACGGCGACGAGGACCACGACGATCCAGACGACGATCGGCACAGGCACCGCGCCGAGCATGCCGCGCCCCCAGAACGTGAAATCCTCGCCCAGACCGGAAATGGGCCGCCCTGACGTGTACACAAGTGTCAGACCACGCGCGACACCGAGCATCGCCAGGGTCGCGGCGAACGGCGGCAGCCTGCCGAAGACGATCAGCACGCCGTTGATCAGGCCGAGACAGAAACCGAGCGCCAACCCGATCAGCACTGCGGCTGCCGTCGGCATACCCTGCTGCGCGATCAAGCCCGCCGAGATCGCCCCGACCAACGCAGCCACTGAACCGACCGACAGATCGATGCCGCCCGATAGGATCACGATCGTCATACCGACGACGATGACGACGACATGGGCGTTCTGTGCAGCGATGTTGATCAGGTTGCGCTCTTGAAAAAACCGATCGCTGTTCAAACTGAAGAACATCACCAGCAGCAGCAGAAAAAGGACGACGGCGCCTCGGCGCAGCAGTGAGGCCAAGTTCATGGTGCAGCCGCTCCTGTCGCCGCGCGCATGATGTCATCTTGGCTGGCCGTGCTCGGGTCGAATTCAGCGGCGATCCGCCCCTCGTGCATGACCAAAACTCGGTCGCTCACGCCGAGGATTTCCGGCAGCTCAGACGAGATCATGAGAATGCCGACCCCCTGCTGTGCCAGCTCGCGCATCAAGCGGTGGATCTCGACTTTCGCCCCGACATCGATGCCGCGGGTCGGCTCATCCAAGATCAGCACCTTCGGCTCACGCGTCAGCCATTTGGCGATGACGACCTTTTGCTGGTTGCCGCCGCTCAAATTGCGCGCGCGCTGTTCCGCGGACGGTGTGCGGATGTTCAGCCGCTCGATGAACTGTCCGGCCAGTCCGCGCAGCTTGCGCCAGGGGATGAGTCCAAAACGGGATATGCGCGCCAGCAGCGTGATCGCGATATTGGTGCCCACGCTCATGCGCAGGAACAAGCCTGCGCCTTTGCGATCTTCGGGCACGAGGCCGATGCCCGCCGCGATCGCCTGGGCGGGGTGCGCGATGCGCATGCGTCTCCCATCCAGCACGATCTCGCCGGAGTCGGCGGGATGAATACCGAACAAGGTTTCGGCCAGCTCGGTGCGTCCCGCCCCAACTAAGCCTGCCAAGCCGAGGATTTCGCCGGGGCGCAGTTGAAGACTGACCGACTCGATCGCACCCCTGCGCGTCAGCCCACGTACTTCCAAGATCGGCACTTGCGCCGCGACGGCGATGCGCTGGCCGTAGATCTCGCCGATCTCGCGTCCGACCATCATCCGGATGATGGCTTCGTGTGTCAGGTTCTCGATCCGTTCCGTCCCGACATAAGCACCATCCCGCAGCACAACCGCTCGGTCGGCGACTTGGAACACTTCATCGAGGCGGTGCGTGATGAAGATGATCGACACGCCTTCCTCTTTCAGCCGGCGCATCTGCGCAAACAAGGTCGCAGCTTCATTTTCGGTCAGCGATGAGGTCGGCTCATCCATCACGATCAGACGCGCATCGAGCGAAAGCGCCTTGGCGACCTCGACCATCTGCTGCTGAGCCAGCGACAGGCTGCGCACCAATGTGCGCGGGTCGAGATCGAGGCCGAGCCGTTCGATCTGCATCCGCGCCTCGCGATACAACCGCGGCCAATCGATCATGCCTGGCACAACGCCTTCCGGCTCGCGTCCGAGATAAATGTTCTTGCCGACGTCGAGGCTCGGGATCAGCGCGAGCTCCTGATGGATCATGCTGATCCCAGCGCGCAGGGCATCGCGCGGCGAGTGGAAGACGACCGGCCTGCCCTGCCAGATTATCTCCCCCGCGTTTGGCGACAGCGCTCCAGTCAGAACGCGCATCAAGGTGCTCTTGCCCGCGCCATTCTCGCCGAGAAGCGCGACGATCTCGCCAGGATAGACGACCAGCTCGACATCACTGAGCGCCTGGACGCCCGGAAACTGCTTGCTGATGCCGCGCATGTGCAGAAGGGGTCGATCTTGCATCATGGTGTCTCTGCCGGGGCGGCTTCGCCCGCCGCCCCGAATGCAGTAGGCCAGATTACATGCCGTCCGCTGTGACGAGCATGAGCGGAACGGGGATGCTGCTCTGCACCTCGCCACCGGCCAAGTACATGACCGCCGTCTCAACACCGAGCCGGCCCATGAGCGCGGGCTGCTGCGCCACCGTCGCCGCCAGCCTGCCCTCGCGCACCGCCGCCACCGCGTCATCGACCGCGT
>CAYTME010000010.1:0-6660 GCA_964438415.1 uncultured Pleurocapsa sp.
GTGGCGTTGCTGGCTCCGGTGCGCGCGCGCGTGGTGACGCTGGGCTCGGAGGAGTTCCTGGAACTGCAGGCGGCGCTGCGTGGCAAGACGCGGTCGCTGCGCCAGCTTTCGCCGCTGGTGCAGATCCGCAGCGCGCGCCAGCGCATCGATGACTGGAGCGCGCAGCTCGTCCGCTCGATGCGCGGGCGCGTCGCCCTCCTGCGCGAACGGCTGGCGGCACGTCAGGCAGCGTTGGAGGGGGCCAGCCCGCGCCAGATCCTCAAGCGCGGCTATGCCATCGTCAGCCTGAGTGAGAGCGGTGAACGCCTGCGCACGCTCGACGAGGCTAAGCCAGGCGTCGGCATCACGGTGCAGATCGACGAGGGCGAATTCAAGGCGCGTGTCGAAGATAAGGACAGCCATGAGCGATATCGACGAACTCTCTTTTGAGAGCGCATTTGAGGCGTTGGAGCTGATCATCGAGCAGCTCGACAGCGGCGCGTTGCCGCTGGAAGAGTCGGTCGCCCTCTATGAGCGCGGCCGCCAGCTCGCCGCGCGCTGCCAGGCGCTGCTCGATCAAGCTGAGCTACGCGTCAGCAGGCTGATGGACGACGGCCGCTTGGAGGATATCTAGAGGGGGCGTGCGACCCCGCAGGCTCACCCCGATTGCGACAGCCGCGGATCGCCGGGCGCGACCTGGACGATGGCTCCCCAGGGCTGGTACTGGCTGCGGAAGTCCTGCCGACCGATCTCGTTGCCGAAGTTGTCGAGGATGATGCGCGTCACCTGCACAAAGCCCCCCTCGGCGGAGACATCGACCTGAAGCTGCTGGCCGGGCAGCAGATCGGCGTTCGCTTCGTAGCGCGTCGGCAGCGGCGGCACGACATCGCGGATGATCGGACCGTCCTTAACCACCTGCCGCCCGGGGTTGGTGCTGTAAAAGCGAAACTGCATCGTGCTCGTGCCTGGGAAGACCGATGTTTCGATGAGCAGATGGTAGGGCGTGTCGTTAACGAAGCGAAAGTCGAGTTCGAGGAAGTCCGGTTCGGTCGGCCCCGGCACGTAGATGGCCGCATCCATGCCCGGCCCTTCACCCATCTGCTCGTAGTAGCCGACGCGGTAGCCGTGCGCGTAGCGCATCGTGATCGGGTAGCCCGCTGCGAACGCCGCACGGAACGCCGTCGTGCTCACTTGGCAGACGCCGCCGCCGACACCCTCGATCGTGCGGCCGCCGAAGATGACGCGGCCAGGGACGAAGCCCTCCTCGGGGCTGATATCGCCGACGTAGCGGTTGAACGAGAACTCCTCACCGGGGGCGATGATCAGGCCGTTGAAGCGGCTCATCGAGAGCAGGATGTTCTCGATGCGCGGGCGCGATGATCCGGCGTAGCTGCTCGTGCCCTGTGCGACTAGCTCGGTGATGCCCAACTCCGCCGCTGTCAGATTGTTGTGATAGCGCGCCAGCGTGTAATCGAACACGATCGGGACGAGGCGCGTGCTCGCGTCGAAGACCTGGCTTTCCATGCGCGCCAGCGTCGCCGGGACGTTGAGCCGCCGCTCATCGACCGCCGGCTGCACGAGCTGAAGCTGTCCCGTCTCCTCGACAAACTCGAAACGGGCATTCTGCGCCGGGCGGAACAGGCCATCGCGCAGCATCTCGACCGCATCGCGAAAGGCGCTCGGATTGAAGCTGACATCGTAGCTGTAGGTGCCATCGCCGTTTTCGACCAGCCCGAGCGTGAGGAGCGCGGCGATCCGCTCGACCGGCACGAACCAGGGACCGAGCGGCTGGCCGTCGGGCGTCGTGCCCTCCGCCACCAGCACCAGCGGCGCGGACAGGGCAGCGCGGGCTTTGGCGGCGGCGGCTTCTGCATCGCGGATGCGCGGCGCGGTCTCCTCGATCACGAGCCGCGCCTCACCGCCGGTCGTCAGCGCGCGGATCGCCGTCTCAAGCTGAGCCAGCGTCGCCGGGATGTTGACCAGACGTCCGATCTGGCTAGGCGTCGAACGCACCTCCAACCCATCGATGCGGAGCGTCGCATTGACCGGTGGGCGATTGATCTCCTCGGCGATCGCCATCAACCGCTCGACAGCGACGTTCTGGTCGTAGCGGATGATCGGCGTCACGCGGTAGCCGTTGAGCCAGATCAGCGCCTGATCGACCACGTTCAAGATTGGGTTGGCCGAGTGACCGATGACAAAAGCTTCGGCGGCTGCCGCCTGCGGATCGAAGTGGACGCCGAGTTCGCCCGCGCTGAGCTGCCAGAAGCGGTCGCCATCGCGGAAGGTGAAGATTGCGCTCTGGTCGTAGGTGAAACGCGCGCGCAGCGCCTCGGTCGCCTCGGCGGGCGTCATGCCGCCGAGATCGACGCCGAATGAGGACACGCCGGCCAGAATGCGATCGCGAAAGGCGAGCTGCGCCGCGCCGGCGAAAATGGTCAGCAGCGTGAGCAGGACGATCGCGCCGGTCATCATCAGCACGGGCACGCGGATCAGCCATGCCGCAAGGCCGTCATGCTGCGGGTCGTGCGGGTGTTCAGCCGAATAGGTGCTCATAGCGGCCTGTCATCATTGCCGAACGAGTGGCGGCCTATTCTAGCATAGGCTGGCGGGAAACGAGAGGGAGGCGGGAGCGCCCGATCGGTCATTGGGGCAGGTGGGACTCGAACCCACACGCTCGCGAGAGCAAGGGTTTTTAAGACCCTCGTGGCTGCCATTTCACCACTGCCCCGACTGTCCTTAGTGTATCGGAGTCGGGGCAGAGCGTCAACGGAGGGGTGTCTCAAACAAAACAGGCGCACCGCATGGGTGCGCCTCTCGTCGTTCAGATCAGATTGAGGCGGGTTTTAGCGCAGGCGGCTGCCCAGCTCGGCCAGGCTGCTGCGTACGCTGCCATCGACCACGCGGTCGGCGCTGCGGATGACCAGGCCGCCGAGGATGTTCGGATCGACCGAATAGGTGACATCGCTGACGCCCAACTCTTTGGCGATCTTGGCTTTCTCGTCGTCGCTGAGCGGCATGGCGCTGACGACCTCGACCGCGCCGCCCGCCATGTGTTTGGCTCCGTCGGGCACGCGGGCGAAGAAGTCGCTGATCAGCGCCGACTGCTTCTTGCTATCCAGCGTTTCGCCGATGACACGCTGCGCGACCGCCATCGAGATATTGACGACCTGGCTGCGCATGTCGGCGAGCTGCTTGTTGCGCTCTTCCTCGCCGCGGGCGCGGGCTTCAGCGCGGATGCGCTCCGCCTCTTGATTGGCCTCGGCGATCACCTGCTTGGCCACATCTTCACCGCGTGACCGCGCACTTTCGATCTCGCGCGCAGCATCGGCACGCGCGGCGGCCAGGATCTTCTCAGCCTCGACCTCGGCATTGCGGCGCGCATTGGCCGCTGCCGCCGCGTCCTCCAGACCCTTCTGAATCTTGGCGGAGCGCGAGTCGAGCATGTTGCGCAGCGGGTTCCACAGCAGGAAGCGCAGCAGCAGGAAGATCAGCAGGAAGTTGACGATCTGCGCCAGCAAGAAGCCGACGTTGATGCCGAGCGGCGTCAGCGGGTTGCTGGCTTCCTCGACAGCGGCACCTTCGGCGGCGACCGCTTCCGCGGCTGCCTCACCGCCCTCGCCGCCTTCTTGAGCCAGCGCCAGCGGCGCGGCCACCAGCGACACCAGCAGCACAGCCAGCAGCAGCAGGCGCACGATCCATGATTTATTGCTCATACGGCATACTCCTCGGCGCGCGGTGCATTAGAGCACGAACAAAACGATGAGCGCGACCACCAGAGCGTAAATCGCGATGGCTTCCGTGAACACGATACCGAGGATCATGTTCGCCTGAATCTGACCAGCAGCATCCGGGTTGCGGCTGATCCCCTGCATCGCGCCCTGCACGAGCAGACCGATACCGATGCCAGGGCCGAACGCGCCGACCATCGCCAGACCGGCACCGATTGCTTTCAAACCGACTTCGAGCGATCCTTCAATCATGGGATTATGTCCTTCTCCACTTCAGTAGATAGCAAACCCGCCCAATGGACGAATGGTGAAACCGCAAAGACTAGTGCGCGTGCGCCTCGCCGTGGCCTTCTTCATGCTCGTGGTCGTCGCCGTGATGACCCTCCATCGCCTGCGCTGAGAACACGATCGTCAGGATGGCGAACACCAGCGCTTGGATCGTCGTGATGATGATCTCCAGGCCGATGAAGATCGCCGGGACGATGAACGCGATCAGGAACGACATGACCGCCAGCAGAATGCCGCCTGCAAACATGTTACCGAAAAGACGGAAGGCCAGCGAAATGATTTTACCGATTTCCGAGATGATTTCGATCAACCCGACGATAAAATCGATCGCGCCTAACGGCTTCTTCGAGATGTTCCCCAAGGCGTTGACGTTGATGAACTTCATGAAGTAGGCCGGCCCCTGCGCCGCGACGCCAAAGACCTGGAAAGCCACGAACGCGATCAGCGCCAGGCCGATGGTCAGGTTCAGGTCGGTCGAGCCGCCGCGCACATAGGGCGTGACCGCGAAGACGTAGGGCAGCGCGCCTTCCTTCAACTGCTCGGCGGAAAGCGGCTGTGTCGCTTCGGGGTAGGCCGTCTCGATGATCTCCAGCCGCAGCGCATTGACGCGCGTCTCGATCGTGGTCGCGTCGGTGATACCCTCTGCGGCCAGCGACTCGCGCAGCGCCGTCTCTTCCTCCGCCAGCAGCGCGGCGACCTCGCTCACGCGTTCCTTGGACGGGCGGGACTCCGGATGCTCCTTGTAGTGCTCGCAGGCGTGGTAGGTCTCTTCCGTCGCGCCGATGCCCGAATTGAGCGAGCTGTCGACGTAGAGCTGGTACGCGCCGTCATTAAGCTTGACGGCAGGATAGCCGGTGAAGCCGGCGTGCGCGCAGTGGATGACGCCGACCGACTCGATGCCCGGCAGCAGCTTCATCCAGTTGACGGCGAGCAGGAAGACGAAGATCGTCGCCGCCAACGGGAACAGCCAGTTGACCGCCAGCGGTTTCATGCCGGCAAAGTTCTGCACCTGCGTATAGATGAAGTTGCCCAGCATCTCGACCCACGATTGGAAGCGGGTCGGCACTTCGCGCGTCCAGCCCTTCGAGGCGCGCCAGGCCAGGAAGACGAACAGCAGCACCAGCGCATCGGCCAGCAGCATAGCAGCGAACGTGTTCGTCCAGCCGGCGATCGGGTTCTGAACGCCGTATTCCGGTTCCGAAGGCAGCGCACCACCGAACGACTCACCCGGCACGGTGATGACCGGCACAGCCACGCCGATGTTATTGCCCGGCAGGAAGCTGAACGTCAGCCAACTGCACAGCGCAATAAAGACGACCAAGCCGCCAAAAATCAATAAACCACGAACAGTCGCGTTCATTGGCAAGCTCCTTTACGAGGACGTTTCGGCTCGTCTCTCAACGTTGTCCCTCCTCTTTGATCCCGTTGTACTGGGACGAGTCTGGCCTGGGCGGAGGCTGAATCCGCTTGATCGCGCCCACAGCTACCCGAACCATAAAGAATAAACTCACAGGCACACTCAGCAGCAGCAGCCCGATGGTGAACGGCCCGCGCTGACCGAAGTGCGCGTCCAAAGACAACCCCACCAGCAGCGACCCGATGACGAGCACGAGCGTCAAGCACCCGGACTGCGCCGCCAGCGCCGCCAATGTGAGGTTGGCAATGCGCTGTGATTGGTTGCCATTCGGTTTCTGTAACGACATTCGCGCATTCTATCACAAGCGTCAACAAAAACCCAACGCCGCCCAAAATGAAAAATCGCTGAGAAAAAGGCGACCTCACCCCCTGCGCGCTGCGCGCGCTTCCCCCTCTCCGTTGGGGAAAGGGGGATTGAGAGGGCGAGGTCCGTTTATGCGAACAAGCCGGCTGCGCCCTGCAGCGCCCAATCGAAGACCGGCTGCACACCGAATGTCCCCAGCAGAATGACGACGACAGTCGCCGCGCCGACGACCCAAGCCAGCGTGCGCGAGACCGGGATCGGCTTGTCCTCGTCCGGGCTGTGATCGACGTACATGACCTTGACGATATAGAGATAGTAATACAGGCCGATGATGGCATTGATCACACCGACGATCGCCAGCCAAGTCAGGTTGGCCTCGACCGCTGCTTGGAAGAGGAAGAACTTGCCGAAGAAACCGGCTGCCGGCGGCACGCCCGCCAGCGATAGCAGCGCGATCGTCAGCGCCAGCGCCAGCCAGGGGGCGCGGTGGCTCAGCCCCGCCAAATCCGCGATCGTCTCGCTTCCGGTCGCCTCGCCGAAGAGCACGATGACGGCGAACGCCAGCAGGTTGGTGAAGGTGTACATCAGCATGTAGAAGCCGATGGCCGCCGTCGCCGTGTCCGGCGCGGCCTGCAGCGCCGCAACGCCGATCAGCGTGTAACCCGCCTGCGCGATCGACGAATAAGCGAGCAGGCGCTTGACGTTCTTCTGCGCCAGCGCGATCACATTGCCAAGCGTCATCGAGATGACGGCGAGGACGACGACCAGACTGCCCCAAAATTCCGGGATCACCTGGCCGCCGATGACGAGACCGTTGGGGAACACCCCGACCAGGAAGCGGACGACCAGCGCGAAGCTGGCGGCCTTGCTGGCGACGCTCAGGAAGGCCGTCACCGGCGTCGGCGCGCCTTCGTAGACATCCGGCGTCCAGAAGTGGAAGGG
>CAYTME010000010.1:6682-7520 GCA_964438415.1 uncultured Pleurocapsa sp.
GCTGATCTTGAAGCCGAAGCCGACAACGATCAGCGTCATGGCGACCAGCACCGGGAAGGCGTTGGCGCTGAAGGCATCGCTGCCCAGGTAAGCGGCGATCGCGTCCAAGCTCGTGTGACCGGTGAAGCCGTAGAGCAGGCTGAGGCCGTAGAGCAGGAGCGCCGAGGCGAACGAACCGAAGAGCAGGTACTTCATGCCGCTTTCGGGCGAACGCTGGTCATCGCGCCGGAAGGCCGCCAGCACGTAGAGCGGGATGGTCATCGTCTCCAAGCCGAGGAAGACCATGATCAAGTCCGATGCCCCGGCGATCAAGCAGCCGCCGAGGGTCGAGACGATCACGATCAGGTAGAACTCGCCTTTGCGCCCCAGACTGCGCACGTCGATGGTCATCAAGGCCGTCAGCGCACCCGCGCACAAGACCATGACCTTGAAGATCTGCGCCAGCGTATCGTGGCGCACCATGCCGCCCCAATACGCGCCCGCCGCTGCACCCAAACCGGCGGGATCGCCGTCGGTCGGAAACCAGAGCAGCAGGTAGAGCATCGCCGTCGCCAGCAGCCCGGCGCCGGTGACGATGGCGATATTGCGCCGCTGGCTCTCCGGCAGGTACAGATCGAGCGCCAGCACGACGATGGCCATGATGGTCAGGCCGACCTCCGGCGCGATGGCCGGGAGGCTTTGCAGGAAGTTGAATTCGCCCACCAGTTACGCTCCCATACCCAAGATCGCCAGCACCGGGCGGAACCCGGTCTCGAGCATCGGTGCCATCACGAACGGTGCCACGCCCAGGATCACCAGCGGCGCACCCAAGAAGACGAGCACGAACCGCTCACGCAGG
>CAYTME010000010.1:7530-7942 GCA_964438415.1 uncultured Pleurocapsa sp.
ATGTCATCCACATCGGGGTAGAGCGCGCGGTTGAACTCGCCCATGAAGACTTGGCTCGTCACGCGCAGCACGTAGGCGGCGGTGATCACGATGCCCAGCGCTGAGAGGATGACCAAGATCGAGTAGTAGTTCGTCAGCGTGAACGAGCCGATCTGCAGCGCGATCCGTTCCGAGGCCTCCCACATGCCCGCGAAGATCGGGAACTCGGCCACGAAACCGCTCAGCCCCGGCATGCCCATGCTCGTCAAGCCGCCGACGATGAAGGCGATCGCCACCCAGGGCATGACCTTGACGAAACCGCCCAGGCTGGGGATGTCGCGCGTATGCGCGCGGTCGTAGACCATGCCGACGCAGCCGAAGAAGAGCGCCGTCATCGCGCCGTGGCTGAACATCTGCAGGCCCGCGCCCACCA
>CAYTME010000010.1:7986-12557 GCA_964438415.1 uncultured Pleurocapsa sp.
CATGCTGACCAGCCCCATGTGGCTGACCGATGAGAAGCCGATGACGTATTTGAAGTCGCGCTGGCGGAAGGCGATGAAGGCACCGTAGACGACATTGATCGTCGTTAGGAACACGATCCAGGGCAGATGTAACTGCGCGCCCTCCGGCAGGAGCTGCACGCCGCAGCGCAGCGCCGCGAAGGCACCCAGCTTCATCAGCACGCCAGCGTGGATCATCGAGACGGCTGTCGGCGCGGCGACGTGGCCATCCGGCGACCAGTTGTGGAACGGGAAGACGCCCGCCAGCACACCGAAGCCGAGGAAGATGAACGGGAACCACACGCGCGCGAACGAGACATCGCCTAAGATCGGGATGTTGAACGCGCCCGCTTCGGCGGCGCGCATCAGATGGACAAGGCTGAAGCTGTACTCCTGCCCGACCGGGACGATGCCCGGATTCTGCACGAAGAAGTCGCCGGCGCGCAGATACATCGCGATCGCGCCGACGAGGGCGATGACCGAGCCGATCAAGATGTACAGGGTCAGCTTCATCGCCGCGTATTCGCGCAGTTTGACCCAGCCCCAAGTCGCGATCAGCAGGTACATCGGGAAGATGGCGAGTTCGTAGAAGAAGAAGAGCACGAACAGATCGACCGCCACGAAGACGCCGAAGACGCCTGCCACCAGCAGCAGGAAGAAGGCCATGAATTCTTTGGTGCGGTCATCGATGCGCCAGGACACCAGCACACCCGCAACCGCCACGATGCCCGTCAGCAGCACCATCGGCGTGCTCAAGCCATCGACGCCCAGGTGATAGCTGATGCCGAGCTGTGGTATCCACTCCACCCGCTCCTCGAAGGCGAGCGCGGCCTCGAACATGGCCGTCGAACTGCCTTCGACGCCGGACTGCGCGATCAACTGCTGCTGGGCGGTGATCGCGCTGGACTGCGCGTTGTAATTGACGTAGACGAATAGGCTGAGCGCGAAGCAGATCGCCGCTGCCGTAATGGCGATGCCGCGCGCCAGGTCGCGCTGTGAGCGGTCGGTCATCAGGATGATGACCGCCGCAACGATCGGGACGAAGATGATCAAACTTAAGACCGGGAAAGCGATCGGTTCCATTCAGGCTGCCTTTCAACCGCCGTTGAGCATCATCGTCACCGAAGCGTTGATGACGGAAAGAACCCAGTTCGGCGCGATACCCGTGATCAGCATCAGCACCATCAAAGGCGCGATCGCCAGCACCTCGCGCGTTTCGATCTCCAGCCGGGTGCTCGCCCAGGCCATATTGAACGGCCCGTGCAGCACACCGCGAATGCCCTTGAGGATGTAGCTGCCCGTGAAGAGCAAGCCGAGCATGGCGATCAGCGTCAGCCAGGTGTAGACCGGCCACGAGCCGCGCACGACGAGGAATTCGCTGACGAAGCCGTTCAGGCCGGGCAGTCCCAGGCTGGCCATGCTGGTGAAGATGAAGATGCCGCCGTAGATCGGCGCGCGCACCCACAGGCCGCCGTACTGCGTCATATCGCGCGTGTGCGTCTTGTGATAGATCGCCCCGGCCAGCAAGAACATCCCCGCCGAGCTGAGGCCGTGATTGAACATTTGCAGCACCGCGCCGTTGGTGGCGAAAATGGCATCTTGCATCAAGGTCGTGCTGCCTGCGACGAAGCTCTGCCCGTAGGCGAGTGCGGCAACCGCCAGTCCCATCGCCACGAAGCCCATGTGATTGACCGAGCTGTAAGCGACCAGCCGCTTGATATCGGTCTGGCCGAAGGCGGCGAATGCGCCGAGTACGATCCCCAGCATCGCCAGGAAGGCGAAGATGCCCGCCCAGTTCGTCTGCATGAAGCCGAGCACGTCGATCGGCGCGACCCACACATCCGGGAAAAGCGGGATGACCAGGCGCAGGAAGCCATACGCGCCCAGCTTGAGCATGACGCCGGCCAGCAGCATCGAACCCGCCGTCGGTGCTTCGCTGTGCGCATCGGGCAGCCAGGTGTGGAAAGGCCACACGGGCACTTTGATGCAGAAGGCGACGAAGAAACCGAGGAATGCCAGCGCCTTGACCGTGCTCACGCTGATGCCGAGGAAAGCCTGCGTATCCGGGTTACCAGCGAAAGCGGGCCACGTCTGCACCAGCACCGGGATATCGAACGTGCCGATGAGCTGGGTCGCCAGCAGCATACCGAGCGTGCCGCCCATCGAGTAGATGAAGAACTTGGTCGATGCGTAGCGCCGGTTCGGGCCGCCCCACTGGTTGATCAGGAAGAACATCGGCACGAGGCTGAGTTCGTAGAAGAGGAAGAAGATCATCAAGTCGAGCGCGACGAACGTGCCCATGCAGCCGGTGATGAAGAAGAGCAGCAGCGCCAGATGGGTATTGGCCTTGTCTTCGATCTCCCAGCTCACGAGCACAGCTAACGGGGCGAGGATGCCCGTCAGCAGCACCATCGAGGCGCTGATGCCGTCGATGCCGATGTGCCAGCTCGCGCCCAGCGCCTCGAACCACGGCGTCTGCAGGACGAACTGGTAACCTGGCGAGTTGGCGTTGTAGGCGAAATAGACCGCCGCACTCACGCCGGCGATGATCGCCGCGAACAGCAGAGCGACCCAGCGTGCCAGCAGCTTACTCTGCGGCAGGATGAGCACGACCAGCGCCGCGATCGCCGGGAAAAAGACCAGAAAGGAGAGCACATCGATACTGAGTATGGTCATAAACGCTTCCCTATGGGTTGGCGGCGCTGCGAGCGGTCAGCCCACCCGCAGCACACCCCTCTTTATCCCGTTGCCTGCAAAACGCCCGACGACAGCGCAAAGATGATCCCAATCACTAGCGCGACGATGGCGACGATCAGCATGTATTCCTGCACGCGCCCGGTCTGGATACGGCGGAAGTAGCTGCCGAAGCGCTGCACGAGTTCCGGCACGCCGTCGCCCACGCCGTCGATCAGCCACAGGTTGAGCATCTTGATCAGATCGCCGATCCAGGTGGCGACACGCCCGATCAGATGCAGCGTGCCATCGATGACACCGCGATCAAGGAAGTTGTAGGCCACCTCGCGCGCGAACCACTGCGACGGACGTACGAACACGACATCGTACAGCTCGTCGAAGTAGTACTTGTTCTTGAGTACGCCGTAGACCGGCCCCAGGATTTTGACCATCGGGTCTTCCTGGCCTGCCTTGAGCGGACGCACGCCGTACATCAGATAGCCGAGGCCGAGGCCGCCGAGCGCCACCAAGAACGACACCAGCGGCGCGACGATGTTGAACGGTACGGATGGCGGCTTCTCCACCAGCGTCGGGCCGAGGAAGTTCTTGAACGGGATGCCCTCCGGCGAGAAGATCGCGCCGAAGATCGGGAAGTCCGGGTGGACACCGACGAACCCGGCGAAGAGCGCGAAGAACGCCAGGATGATCAGCGGCAGCGTCATCGTCAAACTGACGATGCCAACGCCGAGATTGGCGTGCTTGGCGGCGTCGGTGCGCGGCTCGCCCAGGAAGGTCAAGCAGAGCTGGCGCGCAGTGTAGAACGCCGTCAGGAAGGCAGCCAGCGCCAGGCAGATGAACACCAGCGCGTGCAGCCCGAAGCCCTCGGTTGTGCCGATCCAGGCGTCGAGCAGGATCTCGTCTTTCGACCAGAAGCCGGCGGTGATGAGCGGGAAGCCTGCCAGCGACAGCCCGCCGATCAGGAAGGTGATGAAGGTCGCCGGCATCGTCTTGCGCAGACCGCCCATGTTCATCATGTCCTGCGCGTCGAATGCGCCGGGCATCTGCGACGCGACGGCCAGCTCGCGCGCCGACGCCGGCACCACAGCGTGCCCATGATCGTCATGGCTGCTGCTCGCCGGGATCTCGGCGATCGGATGGCCGTGCTCGTCGTGCTCGTAGGTTGGCCTGTGCTCATGCGCATCGTGTGCACCATGCGCGTCGTGGCCGTGGCCGTGCCCATGCGCGTGCGCCACATGATGATGGCCGTGCTCCATGCCATGGATGACCGCGCCGGACGCCATGAACAGCAGCGCCTTGAAGAAAGCATGGGTGAAGAGGTGGAAGGTGGCGGCGACATACGCGCCGATCCCGAGCGCCGCGACCATAAAGCCCAACTGCGAGATCGTCGAGTACGCAAGTACGCGCTTGACGTCGTTCTGCGCGACCGCGATCGTGGCCGAAAAGAGCGCGGTCACCGCGCCGATGACGGCCATGAACGTGAGCGCCGGGGTGAACTCGCCCGAATGTGGATGACCGCCCGCCTCCAACAGCGGGTAGACGCGGATGATGGCATACACGCCGGCGGAGACCATCGCGGCGGCATGGATCATCGCGCTGACGGGCGTCGGACCTTCCATCGCGTCCGGCAGCCACACGTGCAGCGGGAACTGCGCCGACTTGCCGACCGTGCCGACGATCAAGAAGATGCCGATCAAGCTGGCCGCGCTGATGCCGCCGAAGATGATGGCGGGCGTTGCCGCAAGCGTATCCAGCACTTCTTGATTGTAGAGGATTTCGCGGAAGCTGAGCGTGCCGGTCGAGAAATACAGATAGGCGATGCCAAGCAGCATGATCACGTCGGCGACGCGCGTGGTCGTGAA
>CAYTME010000010.1:12583-21010 GCA_964438415.1 uncultured Pleurocapsa sp.
GCTTTGTAGGCGCTCGGCTTTTCGAACCAGAAGCCGATCAGCATGTACGAGCACAAGCCCATGATCTCCCAGCCGACGAACAGCAGCAGCAGGTTGTCCGCCACCACCAGCGTCAGCATCGCCCCAGCGAAGAGCGAGATCAGGCTGAAGAAGCGCGCTTGGCGCGGGTCATGCGCCATGTAGCCGATCGAGTAGATGAAGATCATCAAGCAGGCGATCGGCACCATGACGAGCATGATCGCCGTCAGCGGATCGACCAGTACGCCCATCTCGAAGGTCGTCGTGCCGGTCGAAAGCCAGGTGACCGCGCTTTCCAACACCTTCTTGCCGAAGTTTTCGATGCCGAAGGTGTAAAAGACGACGTTGAGGCTGATCAGCCAAGCGGCGATGATGCCGCTTAGGCCGACGATGATGCTCAGCACACGCCCGGCGTCGGTGACCGCGTGGACGCGCAGACCCGGATACGCCGGATGCTGACCATCACCGCTGTAGCCGTGCTCGGTTGCCAAGATCGGGCGGCTGCGGTTCGTGATCAGCGTGATGATCAGGAACGCCAGCAGCGGCCCAGCCGGGATCAACCAGGGCATCCAATTATGGTCGGAGATAAGTACGGTTAAGTCCATCCCTGCGTCCTTTTTGTGCCTACCCTCTGAGCAGGTTGACATCCTCGACGATGACCGAGCGCCGGCTGCGGTAGACGGCGATGATGATCGCCAGGCCGACGGCGGCTTCTGCCGCTGCGACGACGAAAACGAAAGCGGCGAACGCTTGGCCAGACATATTGCTCGGCGTCAAGTAGCGCCAGAAGGCGACCAGGTTAATGTTGACCGCGTTGAGCATCAGCTCGATGCTCATCAGGATGGCGACGGCATTGCGCCGCGATAACACCCCGTACGCGCCGATGCAAAACAGGGCCGCCGCAACCAGCAGGTACATCCACAAAGGCACCATCGCGCGTCCCCCTATTCACTGTCGCGCGCGATGACGATCGCGCCGATCATCGCCGCCGTCAGCAGAAGCGAGGCCACCTCGAACGGCAGCACGTACTGGTTGCCATCGACCAGGGCGATGCCCAGATCGACAGTCGTCGCCACATCGGGCGGCGCGGTCGCGGGGTCGAGACCCCCGAAGACCGGCAGGATGACGCCGACGAGCAGCAGCACGAAGAAGCCGAGCGCGACCAGCGCGCTCAACCACCACTGCCTGTTGGCGACCTCGCCCATGCGCGTCATGCTGCGCGTGAGCATGACTGCGAAAATGACCAAGATCGCGATCGCGCCGATGTAGACGAGCACCTGCACCGCAGCCAAGAACGGCGCGCTGAGCAGCACGAAAAGGCCGGCGCCGCCGAACAAGCTCAAGATCAGATAGAGCGCCCCGTGGATCAGATTGCGGCTGGTGACGACGCCTAAGCCGCCGCCGATCGAGAGGGCGGAAAAGACCAGAAAGCCGAGCGACTGTGCGTTGATTTCGAGCATAATCACGTCCTTGTTCGACGCAGCGACCATCAGGCGGCAGTGTAGGGGCGCAATTGATTGCGCCCCGTGTCTGCCCTATTCCCCTAGCGCATCAATGCGCCGCCTGCGCGGGCAGCATTTCGACCTCGTCTTCTTTGCGAACCGTCACAACCGGGCCACTGCTCATACGCTGGCTGCGCCCGTAATTGCGCAGAAGCTGCAGCACCACCAGCGCGATCGCCAGGTTGCCCGCCAGCAGGATTGCCGCCTGCGGCAGATTGGCGATGAAGTCGTGCACCTGATCGGGCGCGGGCGCCAGACCGAGCGCGCGCACGACCTGGATCAAGAAGGCGACGACGATCACATTGGCGATCGAAAGCGGCACCAGGAACTTCCAGTTGAAGGCCATCAACTGGTCGATGCGCACGCGCGGCACGGTGTTGCGCAGCAGCAGCGAGAACAGATAGAAGAACACCGATTTGAGCACGATATAGACGAAGCCGAGCGCCGGGATTTGATCGACCAGCGGCCCCACCCAACCACCGAAGAACAGTGCCGCCATCAAGAGCGCATTGGTGAGCACGTGGACGAATTCACCGGCGAAGAACAGGCCAAACTTCATGCCGGAATACTCGATGTTGTAGCCGGCCACCAGCTCCGATTCGGCCTCGATCAGGTCGAAGGGGGCGCGCCCGGTCTCCGCCTGCGCGCTGATGAAGAAGATGATCGCCGCCAGCGGCGAGAGCACGACGAACCACATGCCGCGCTGCGCCTCGACGATCGACTGCATGCTCATGCTGCCGGCCAGCAGCACGGGCACCAGCAGCGCGAAGACCATCGGCACTTCATAGCTGACCAACTGCGCCACGACGCGGAACGCGCCCAGCAGCGCGTACTTGTTGTTGCTCGACCAGCCCGCCATCATGATCGCCAGCGTACCGATGCTGCCGACGGCGACGAAGTAGAGCACGCCGATCTCGAGATCGACGCCGATGTGCAGCGGGCTGAAGGGGATGACCGCCCAGATCAAGATGACCGATACCACCGAAATGATCGGAGCCAGATTGTAGATGACTCGATCCGCGCCGGCGGGGGTGATGTCCTCTTTGGTGATCAGTTTGAGCGCATCGGCGATCGTCTGGAACAGCCCCCAAGGACCGACGCGGTTAGGACCGATTCGATCCTGGATGCGGGCGGCGAACTTGCGCTCGACCCAGATGAGGAAGATGACGACGATCAGCGGCGCCAGTGTCACGAGCAGCACGCCCAGCAGAATCTGGATGAACTGCGCTAGCGCCGGGTCGGTACCGCTCGCTTGGAGGCAGGCGGCCAGCGTGTTGATGATGTCCCTACATTCCATAACGTATGATCCTCAGGCTCACCGGCGTTTCAGACCCACTCGAGCGCGCGCTTACGCCAAGCGTAGAGGAGCGCGTCGGTGAGCAGGAAGATGAAGAGCAGCCCTGCGCCAAAGGCGAAGAAATCGAGCTGGTTGTACGCCAGTGCCCAGGGGAAGAGGAAGATCATTTCGACATCGAAGACGAGGAAAACGATGCCGTAGATGTAATACTGCACTTTGAACTGTACCCAGGTGTCGCCGACCGTTTCGACGCCGCACTCGTACGTCTGCATTTTGATGGCGTTGGGCTTACGAGGGCTGACGAAAGCCGCCAGAACGACCGGCAGCGCAGGGAAGATCCATGCCACCGCGACGAACACCCCAATAAATGCCCACTCGTTGATCACATTCATCGAAGCTGTACTCCCGCAAGCTTGACCAGTCCGCGTAAAGCAATCGTACCGGCTTCGTACTCCACTGCATCAGCAGTTATGGCTTTGTCGGCGCACATTGTGATAGATGGCGCAAGTATCATAACACTGCGTCACAATCCGCGCCAGTCGAAAAGCTGGAAAGAATCCCAGCCTTTAGGTGCGCTCATCCCAATGAAACGCGATTTTAACACGCGCCGCGCCAACTCCAAAAAATCGCTTCGGCAAACTCTGTACGCCGTCCTTCCTCCAAATGCCGATAAACACAAAACTCCCCGGCACGGGGGAGTTTGTAGTCCATCATACAGGTGTGGGATGCAACCGGTAGAAGGCTTAAAACGTATAGTGAATGACGCGAGCTAGGCGGAGATGACCGGCTGCCCCAGCATGGTGCGGATTTTGGATACCAGATCATGATGCAGGATCGGCTTGAGCAGATAATCGTTGGCTCCGGCTTCGATGCCGTGAATGATCGAGTCTGCATCGCCGCGCGCAGAGAGGATGATCACGGGCGTTTTGGCAGTCGCCTCACGCTGGCGGATGACGCTGCACAGCTCGATGCCGTTCATGCCGGGCATCATCACGTCGAGGATCATCAGATCAGGCGTGACCTCGTCGAGGATCGCCAGGGCGGCGTTGGCATCGCGCGCCTTCAAGACGTTGAAGCCCCCGCGCTCCAGCATGATGCCGATCAGGGTCAGTGCGCCTATCTCGTCGTCGACAACCAGGATCTGCCTTTTCATCGGATTCCTCTCAGCATCCCACCGCATCTACGGTCGGTCATAGCATATCGTTCGTTCGAGTCGGAGAGCGCCGCTGGCGGCGGCACGGCTCATTGCAAGCATCTCCGGCTCGTTTCATCGCCCTATTCGTTAGTGTAAGCGGAGAATAGGGATTGGAATCCTAAAGAAGCTTAAGGAAGGATGCGAATCGGCTTTTTGCTCGTCAGTTTTCACGCTTTTCAGGCGACAGCATTGTCATCCGCGCCGCAGTGCGACCGCTTGCGAGCGGGGATGAACCCATACGCTGCGACCGATTTCACCTGCGGCGTATGCTCACCGGTCAGGAGGGATCGACATGACACAACCACTGGCAGTCGAGTGCAGCCACATCACCAAGAGTTACGGCAGCTTTCGCGCGGTCGATGATCTGAGCTTTGAAGTGCGCCAGGGCGAAATCTTTGCCATGCTCGGGCCGAACGGCGCGGGCAAAAGCACGACGCTGCGCATGATCCTCGACATCCTCAAGCCGGACAGCGGCACGATCCGCGTGCTCGGCGGGCCGATCTCGGAGGCGGCCAAGAACCGTATCGGCTACCTGCCGGAGGAGCGCGGACTTTACCGCTCGGTCAAGGTGATCGAGATGATGACTTACCTCGGCCAGCTCAAAGGCATGAGCGCCGCCGCCGCGCGCAAACGCAGCCTGGAGCTGCTGGAGCAGTTGGAACTGGGCGAACACGCGCGCAAGAAGGTCAGCGAGCTGAGCAAAGGTATGCAGCAGAAAGTGCAGTTCGCCGTCACCGTCATGCACGATCCGGAGCTGATCATCGTCGATGAGCCGTTCTCTGGCCTCGATCCGGTCAATACATTGGCGGCGCAGCAGCTCTTGGTCGATTTCAAACGGCGCGGCAGCGCCATTGTCATGAGCACCCATCAGATGCACCAGGTTGAAGAACTGGCCGATCGACTGCTGATGATCAGCCGTGGGCAGCGGCGTTTGTACGGCGAAGTTGATGCTGTGCGGCGTCAGTACGCGCCGCACGCAGTCATCGTCGAGGGCACAGGCGATTGGTCGCACCTGCCGGGCATCGACTTCATCGAAGCGGCAGAGAATGGGCGCAAAGGCACTGTCCTCCATCTACTGCCGCAAACATCGCCCGATGATGTGCTGGCAGCCATCGCTGCCGATCCGACGGTCGAGCTGCGCCGCTTCGAGCTGGCCGTCCCCCGGCTGAACGACATCTTCATCCACGTGGTCGAAGGGGAGCGCGCCCATGGCTAAATGGTGGTTGGTCGCTAAACGCGAATTCATGTACAACCTGCGCCGGCGCTCGTTCTTGTTCGCGGCGTTCGGCGCGCCGCTGCTGACGATCCTGATCATGATCGTCGCTTTCGCAGTCTTCGATGCCAGCCTGGGCGGCGAATTCACCGAAGCCATCGGCTATGTCGATCAGTCGGGCTTGCTGGCGGACGCCATCGATGAGCCGGAGAATTTTCGCGCCTACGACAGCGTGGAAGCCGCCGCTGCCGATCTCCAGGCCGGGCGGCTGCGCGCGTATTTCGTCGTCGCGCCGGATTACCTGACGACGGGCGCGGTCACGCTCTACCGCGGTGGTGACGTCCCGCTCACGCTGGAGGACGTCATCGACGCTTTTCTGCTCGCCAATCTGAGCGCCCAGCTCGCTGACCCGCAGATCGCGGCGCTGGTGCAGGATCCCGTCAGTTTGGCGGTGCGCCCGCTCGATACCGGGCGCATCATCCGCGACGAGGGGGTCATGGGCGTCTTTCTGGCCCCGTTCATCTTCGTGTTCGTCTTCATGATCGGCTCACAGACGACCAGCACCTATCTGATGTCTGGCGTCGCCGAGGAGAAGTCCAACCGCATCATGGAGATCTTGGTCACGAGCGTGACGCCATTTCAACTGCTGGCGGGCAAGATCATCGGCTTGGGCGCGCTGGGATTGATGCAGCTCGCCATCTGGCTGGCGGCGGGCGCGGCGGTGCTGGCGCTCAATCGAGGCGGCGAAATCGCCATCTTGTCCGGGGTCAATTTCTCGCCTGATCTGGTGTTGACAGCGCTGGTCTACTTTGTGCTCTACTACTTCCTGTTCAGCAGCATCATGGCCGGCATCGGCGCGGTCACGGGCAGCGAGCAGGAAAGCCGCCAGATCGCTGGGTTGTTCGGCTTTATCTCCGTCATCCCGTTCATTTTCCTCTTCACTTTCTTCGAGGATCCGAACGGCCCGATCCCGGTCTTCCTGACGCTGTTCCCGTTCACGTCGCCGACGGTCGTGATCCTGCGCTCGGCGTTTGCGGCCATCCCGGCTTGGCAGATCGCGCTCAGCATCGGGCTGCTGCTGCTGACGACGGTGCTCGTCACCTGGGCATCGGCACGCATTTTCCGTTGGTCTCTGCTCATGTACGGTAAGCGGCCCAGCTTGCGGATGCTGGCGCAGGCGCTGCGTCCAGGTGCCCGCATGCAGACGACCGCGACCGGGGAGGCGGCTGGCTGATGCAGAAACTTTGGCAAGTGTTCCAGTACGAATTGGTGCGCAATTTTTTGCGCAAGGGCTATCTGTTCATGACGTTCCTGCTGCCGCCGCTGCTGTTCTTCGCGTTCATCCTGCTGTCGCAGTTGATCACCGGCGCAGCATCGAGCGGGCGCTCGAATCCCAACGAGCCGAATCTGCCGACCGAGTTCATGCGCACGATCGAGCACGCCGGCTATGTCGATCTGACTGGGCGCTTCGGCGAGCCTGGCGAACTGGCGTCGCTTCTGACGCGCTATGAGGATGAGCAGGCGGCGCAGGCAGCGCTTGAGGCAGGCGAGATCGATGTCTACTACCTCATCCCAGCCGATTACATGGAGACGGGCGAGGTGCAGCAGGTGATGCCGCGCTTAGCGATCGCGATGGTCAACGGTGAGCCGATCCGGCGGCTGATCCTGCGGTCTCTGGCTGAGGATGTCGATCCGCAGGTGTTTCAGCGGATGGTCGATCCATCGAATCTGCGTGAAATCTCGGTCGAGCGTCCGACGGCGGACGGCGCAGGCGTCGAACAAGGCTTCGATGCGCGCATCACCATCGTGTATATCTTCGCCATCATCCTGCTCGGCAGCCTGTTCCTGACCAACGGCTATCTGCTGCAGAGCGTGATCGAGGAGAAAGAGACGCGCCTGATCGAAATCCTGGTTTCGACCATGCGTCCGTTCGATCTGCTGGCGGGCAAGATCTTGGCGCTGGGCTTGCTCGGCCTCCTGCAGGTCGTCGTCTGGATCGTCATGATGGCGTTCTTCACCTGGCGGAGCGCGCGCGAGGCGATCGCGGCGATCGCGCCGGTCGTCAGCTCGCTCACCAACCTGACCATCCCGCTCGACACGCTGCCGCTGCTGTTCGTCTACTTCGTGCTGGCGTATCTGCTCTTTGCCGGGCTGTTCGGCATCGTCGGCGCGCTCTCGAATTCGATGCGCGAAGGTCCGCAGTACGCGGTGCTCTTCACACTGCCGGCGGTTATCCCGTTCTATTTCATCTCGATCTTTGCCGCCACGCCGAACGCGACGCTGCCGGTTGTGCTCAGCCTGATCCCGATCACCGCGCCGATCGCGATGGCGCAGCGCATCACCATCACGCAGGTGCCGCCGCTCGAGATCGCCGTCAGTCTGCTGCTGCTGGGGTTGAGCGCGCTCGGCGCGATCTGGCTGGCGGGGCGTGTCTTCCGCGTTTCAACGCTGCTGGCCGGCCAGATGCCCAAGCTGCGCGATCTGCCCAGGCTCGTGCGCGGCTAGCCAAACGAAGCGAGGCTCGTGCTGATGGATAGAAGGTGAACATGCAGCCTGCGCCGGACGACACGAGCCTCGCCTCACAGTTGAAATCGGCTGCGCTCGCACTCGGCTTCGACACCGTCGGCATCGTGCGGGCGCAGCCGTCGCCGTTTCTGGACGCCTATGAACGCTGGATCGCCGCCGGGATGCACGGCGAGATGGGCTACATGGCGCGCCCAGATCGCGTCGCGCGCCGCCGCGACCTCTCGCTCATCCTGCCCGAAGTACGCTCGATCGTCGTCGTCGGCTTGGACTACGGCGCAGCCGTGGACGAATCGCTGCTGCGCGATCCGGCGCGCGGGCGCATCGCCAGCTACGCCTGGGGTGTCGATTATCACGATGTCATGCTGCCGCGTCTGGAAGCGCTGGCCGATTGGCTGGATCGAGCTTCGGGTGCCCCGGCGGCGCGGCGCGCCTATGTCGACACCGGGGCGCTGCTCGAACGCGGCCACGGCTTCAGCGCCGGGCTGGGCTTCATCGGCAAGAACACCATGCTCATCCACCCGCGCCGTGGCAGCTACTTCTTCCTGGGCGAGCTGCTGACCGCGCAGGCCTTTGATACCTACGATGTCCCCGCGCTGCGCCCGACCCTGTGCGGGACGTGCGTCCGCTGCCTGCGCGCCTGCCCGACCGCCGCCTTCCCGCAGCCGCATGTCTTGGA
>CAYTME010000010.1:21105-28444 GCA_964438415.1 uncultured Pleurocapsa sp.
GCCAGGAAGTCTGCCCGTTTCAACGCTTCAGCCCCGCGCAGCGGATCGGCGGCCCGGAGATCGAGCGCTGCGCGCCGCCGCTGATCGACCTGCTCGCACTGGACGAGGCCGGCTTCGCTGCGCGCTTCGGCGGCACGCCGGTCGAGCGCATCCGCCGCGAGCGCCTGGTGCGCAATGCCTGCGTCGCGGCGGGATGTTGGGGCGACCCGGCGGCGATCGCGCCGCTGGTGCGCTTGCTCAGCGATCCGTCTCCGATCGTCCGCGGTCACGCGGCCTGGGCACTGGGGCGTATCGGCACGGAGGCGGCGCGTCTCGCACTGGCGGCAGCACTGGAGGACGAGAGTCACGACGACGTGCGTCAGGAGATCGCGCTGGCGGTTATAATCAGACGCGATGCGGTGTGAGCGGTGCGCAAGGCAGTTCCCACGGAGTGACGCGATCGCAGCCGCCCTAACGCTGGACGCCGTGCGCGCGGCGACAGCACAGCCGCCAGCGGTATCGATCGGCCGGTCAGTTTTCGGGATAATGCAGCCCCGTGAGATACGCGGTCAATTTGACTGGGGGTGACGCTTCTCAATCGCGTTTTCGCAAGCAGATCGAAAAGGAACACATCGGGTCTCGAAGACGACGCACACTTATCTGCTCGATATACTCGATGGGTTGTTTGCAAGCGAAGGATGAAATTCGATGCAGTATCGCAGGATGGGACGAACGGGTCTAAGAGTCAGCGCAATCTGTCTGGGGACGATGACGTTCGGCTGGTCGGCGGATGAGGCGACCTCGTTCGCCATCATGGACGCAGCGGTCGATGCCGGGATCAATTTCTTCGACACCGCCGATATTTACTCTTACTGGGTGCCGGGCAATCGCGGCGGCGAGTCCGAGACGATCATCGGCAAATGGCTCAAAGAGCACGACCGCCGCCAGCTCGTCATCGCGACCAAGGTGCGCGGCCCGATGTGGGACAGCCCGAACGGTCAGGGTTTGAGCCGCACGCACATCGTGCAGGCCGTCGAGGACAGCCTGCGCCGCCTGCAAACCGATTACATCGATCTCTACCAGGTGCATTACCCGGACGACGAGACGCCGCTCGACGAGACGCTCCGCGCGCTCGACGACCTGGTGCGCAGCGGCAAAGTCCGCTATGTGGGCGCGAGCAATTACCCGGCGTGGCTGCTGATGAAAAGCTTGTGGGTCAGCGACTCGCACGGCTGGGCGCGCTTCGATTGCATCCAGCCTCATCACAGCCTGCTGCACCGACAAGAGTTCGAGCGCGAGCTGCAAGCTGCCTGCATCGACCAGCAGATCGGCGTCACCCCCTACAGCCCGCTGGCCGCTGGCTTCCTGACCGGCAAATACCGCCGTCATGAGGGCAACCCCGATACGACGCGCAGCGAAAGCGGCCTGATCAAGCGGCTGGTCGGCGATGAGCGAGCGTTCGATGTCGTCGATGAGGTGCAGCGCATCGCCGTCGCTCACCGCATCCCGGCCGCCCAAGTCGCGCTAGCGTGGCAGCTCGCTCAGCCCGCCATCACAGCGCCGATCATCGGCGCGCGCACGGTCGATCAGCTCCTGGAGACGGTGGGTGCGGCCGAGGTCGTGCTCGATCAGAGCGAGATCGACAGCTTGAGCGCCGCCAGCGCCAGTTTCTGATCGAGCGGCGGCTGTCGCTCGTCACGGGCGTTACATCATGGTGACCAGTCTCTGCACCCAGGCGGGCCTTCGGGCGGGTAAGCCCACGTCTGGCTGATATTGGCATTGAGCGCCATCGCGCGAAACTCGTTGTAGGTCGCCAGCAGCGCCGGACAGTCGCCGCGGATCTCGGCAGCCTGCCCCTGCAGATACCAGCACTCCAAGCGCCGTTCTTCGATCGGGATCCCCTGCATCACCTGAAGCGTCGAACACTGGTGGAGATGGCGCTGAGCGGCCTCGAAATTGCCTTGCAGGAAGTATTCGCGCCCGAGTTGATACCAGCCGTCCGCGAAGCTGGGCGCTCCGTCACCTGCTGGCAGTAGTCGATGGCCGCCTCGCGCTCGCGCAGCAGGCTGCTCAGCTCGCACAAGCGCAGTCGCGCCTTGACATTCTCCGGGGCGATGGCGAGCACCTGCATGTAGGCGAACGTGGCGGCATCGACATCGCCGAGCTGCAGCGCGTAGAGCGCCCGCTCAAAATAGAGCGGCACCAATCGACTGTTGAGCGCGATCGCAGCCTCGATGGCGCGCACAGCGTTCTCGTAGCTGCCGCTGTCGCCATAGGCGATCGCCAGCGCCCGCTGCGCGTCGAGCATGCCGGGATGCATGCGCGCCGCCTGCAAACTCTCGCGCAGCGCGATCTCGTGGCTGCCGGCGACTGCGTAGGCCAATGCCAGCGACACACGCGCCAGCCCATGATCGGGGCTGCGCTCCAGCACCGCGCGCGCGGCCTCGGCAGCGGCGGCGGGCTGGCGGTTGGCCTGGAGGGCGAAGGCGTGCGCTGCTCGCAGATCGAGATCGGATGGCAAGCGTTGGAGCGCATCCGACGTGACTTCGAGGGCGGCCTCACGGTCTTGCGCCAGGTTGTATTCGCTGTAACTGCGGTAAACGAGTGTCTGCGCCAGCAGCACCAGTGCTGGCACATGATCGGGATCACAGTCGAGCGCCCGGCGCGCCAGCGCAGCGGCCTGGTCGAGATCGCCGCGGGCGAAGGCTGCGTGCGCGCCCTCGGTCAGGCTGCCGATCTCCGGCGGCGCGGCGAGCGGCACCATCCCGCCGTCAAAACTGTTCCAGATCAGCAGGACGACGCCGAGGATCAGCCCGATCACAACCGTCAATGGCAGACAACCCGCCCGCCGACGCCGCCCATATGGGCGGGAATAATTCCGGTGAATACGCATGGATGAAAATCCTGCGCACAAACGACCAGATGATGGATGAGAACTAGTTTAACAAACCCGCGAATGCAGCGTCAAAATGTCATCGACGGCGGTTCACGCATATAATCTAGGGCAGTTCCCAAAAAGAGGCCGACATGCCCGAACCGATCGAAAATGCCCGGCTGCAGCTCGAGGCCACGCGCGAGACGGTCGCATACATCGATGCGGCACTGCAGCGCCAGCAGGCGCTGCTCCAACTGCGCGAGCGCACGCTCGACCCCGAGATCCTGGCCGATCTGAAGCTGATCGCCCAGCGCGCGGAAGATGCAGCAGCAGCGGTCGCCCGCGATGAGACGGAGCTGCGCCAGCTCCAGGCCTTGGCCCACACCTCCGCCCTGATCAACTCATCGCTCGACCTCGACACCGTGCTCGGCCTGGCGATGGATGCCGTGATCCAGCTCACGGGCGCGGGACGGGCGTACATCCTGCTGCTCAACGAAGCGGGCGAGCTGGAGACGCGCATCGCCCGCCGCCAGGAGCTGGGCGCTGAGGATGACGAGGGCGTCAGCCGTACCATCCTGCGCCGCGTGATCGAAAGCGGGCAGCCCCTGCTGACCGATAACGCCGCCCACGACCCGCGTATCGCCTCCAGCGCGACGGTCGCCAAGTTCGCGCTGCGCTCGGTGCTCTGTGCGCCGCTGATCTTCCAGCAGGTGGTCAAGGGAGCGGTCTATGTCGATAACCGCTACCGTGACGGCGTGTTCGGTGAAAGCGAGATGAACCTGCTGACCGCTTTCGCCAACCAGATCGCCATCGCCGTCGAAAATGCGCGGCTGTTCGCCAGCGTTCAGGCGACTTTCGCCGAGATCGCGCAAGCGACCGAGCTGATGGAGAACGTCTTTGCTTCGATCGCCAGCGGCGTGATCACGATCGACGCGCAGCACCTGATCACCGCCTACAACGCGGCGGCGGCGGCCATCCTCCTCACACCGAGTGAAGCGGCGCTCGGCCAACCGCTGACCGCCGTGCTGCCGCTAGATAGTGCGGCGCTGGAGGCGGCGCTGACCGCTGCCCAGCAGGCGCAGACCAGCAGTCTGCTCGATGTCGAACTCGAGATCGCCGGACGTGGGCGCGTTTCACTAACGCTTAAGATCAGCCCGCTGCAGGGCCATGAAGGCCAGAACGAGGGCGTCGCCATCGTGCTCGACGACCTGACCGAACAGCGCCAGCGCGAGCAAACCCTCGATCTGCTGCGCCGCTACCTGCCGCCGGGCATGGTCGAGAACATCCACGAGATCGCCGATCTCGGCATCGGCGGCGAGCGCCGCGATGTGACCTGCATGTTCGTCGATCTCGGCCCGCTGGCGCAGTTCGGCGATCACGCCACACAGCGTGTGATGGAGCTGCTGAATGTCTTCCTCGATGCTGTCACGACGACGGTGCATCAGGCCGGCGGCATCATCGACAAGTACACAGGCAGCGAGGTGATGGTGCTGTTCAATACTCAGCTCAATCCCCAGGGCGATCACGCGCAGCGCGCAGTCGAGACGGCGCTGCTTCTGCGCCGCCAGCTCGTCGCCCTGTGTGCACAGCAGACGGTCGCCGAGCTGCGCTGGCGCATCGGCATCCATACGGGTATCGCCACGCTCGGCAATGTCGGTGGTCTGCAGCGGCGCAGCTTCACCGCGCTCGGCGACTGCATCAACCTGGCCAAGCGGCTGCAGGAGAATGCCGCACCGGGACAGATCATCGTCAGCGAGGACACCATGCGTCAGGTGGCGAGCACCACCGTGCGCTGGGTCGAACATGCGCCGCTGCAAGTGAAAGGTCGTCAGCAGTTGACCCGCATCTACGAGGCAGCAGTGTTATGACATCAGGTGACCGCACCGCTTCGATACCAGGCCGGGAACGCAGCCAGACGACGCAGGAACTGCTCCGCCAGCTCGGCCAGTTCGCCGGCCAGCTCGCTGAGCGGATGCGCGCGCAGCAGGAGACCCTGCGTCACCAGGGCATGAACCTGCCGCCGGAAACGATGGAGCGTGCGCTGGCGATGCGCATGACGCTCGACACGCTGGCCAGCCAGTTTTCGGGCGTGCAGATCGAGCTGCGCCAACTGCGCGCGCTGGCCGAAACGACGGCGCTGATCAATTCGACGCTGACAGTCGATGAGGTGCTCAATCAGGTCATGGATACCGTGGTCGCGCTGGCCGGGGCGGAGCGCGGCTTCATCATGCTGCGCGACGAATCCGGCAGTCTCGACGTGCGCATCGCCCGCGATATCGACCGCGCCACCATCACCAGCTCGGAATTCAGCGTCAGCACGACGATCATCAACCAAGTCATCTCCAGCGGTGAGGCAGTTCTGACCGACAACGCGGGCAGCGACCCGCGCTTTCACATGCAGCAGAGCATCATGCATGGCGCGCTGCGCAGCATTCTGGCGGTGCCGCTGCGCGTCGGCGAGGATCTGATCGGCGTCGTCTACTGCGATAACCGCATCCTGGCCGGCATCTTCAAAGAGCATGAACTGAACTTGCTGCGCGCTTTCGCCGATCAAGCGGCGGTGGCGCTGGAAAACGCCCGTCTGTTCGAGGCCGCCCGCGCGCAGCTTGCCCAGATCGCCCACCTGCGCGACCTGATGGCCAACGTCTTCGCCTCGATCGTCAGCGGCGTTGTCACGCTCGATACCGACGATCGCATCACGAGTTTCAACGCAGCGGCGGAGCGCATCACCGGCGCGCGGATGGAGGAAGTCCTCGGACAAAGCCTGTGGTCGGTGCTGCCGCAGTCGAGTGAGACGTTCGTCGCCCACCTGCGGCGAGTGCAGGCCGAACAGATCTTCGTCCAAATGGAGACGCAGATCGACGTGCCGGCGCTCGGCCTGCGCGATTGGAAGGTCAGTCTGTCGCCGCTGCGCGATGCGCAGGGCGCGGTGCAGGGCGTCGTCCTCGTGCTCGACGATCTGACGGAGGTCAAGCAGCGCGAGGCGAGTCTAAACGTGGTGCGCCGTTATGTGCCGCTGGCGCTCGCCGATAACATCCACGCAGCGGATGTGGCCGGTTTCGGCGGTCAAGAACGGGAGATCACGCTCATCTTCGCCGATGTGCGCGGCTTCACCAGCTTCAGCGAACGGTTGGAGCCGGAGCAGTTGATGGCGATCATCAACCGCTATCTGGGCGCGGCCAGCGATGCGATCAACCGCTACGGCGGGCTGATCGACAAATACATCGGCGACGCCGTGACGGCACTTTTCAACACCCCATTTAATGCGCAGGAGGATCACGCGCTGCGGGCGGTGCGCGCTGCCCAGCGCATCAGCCGGGAGGTGCAGAAGCTGCATGAGCAGATGCCGGAGATATATCGTTTGCAGTACGGCATCGGCGTGCACACGGGCGTCGCTGTGTTGGGCAATGTCGGCGGCGCTGAGCGGCGTGAATTCATGGCCATCGGCGAAGCGGTGGAGATGAGCAAACTGCTGCAGGAAAACGCTCAGGGCGGCGAGGTCATCATGAGCGCGGCCACCTACGCGCTCGTGCAAGATGTAGTTGAAGCCGAATCCCTGACGCCGCGCAAGACGGACGGGCGCGCCGGCTTCGATGTCATCTACCGCGTGCTGCGCAGCCGCCGGCGCACCGGCCAGTACGCGGCGGTCGCTCTGGAGTAGGCGCAGGTTCAGAGTCGATATCGACTGCGCCCGATCGGTGCGCATCCCACGAGTCCGCTCCGCCGAGCGCTGGAGCGGCTCGACCGTGCTGCTGGGCGCCGCAAAAAGCCCCGTACGGTCGCCCATCTTCCGTGACAGCGCTGGGCGCAGTGCGGTACATTTGCATCCACCTAGACATCTTCTACAACTGGGATTTCTTTCAGGAGTTTACAGACGATGACGATCCAGATCCTCAACCAACCGATCGAACTGCTGCCCAGCGTGCGCGCTTGGCTCGACCAGCCCAAGCACATGATCATCGGCGGTGAGCGCGTGGCGGCACAGTCCGGCAGGACATTCGAGACGCGCAACCCCGGCACCGACACAGTGCTGGCCGAGCTGCCCGCCGGCGATGCGGCGGATGTTGATGCGGCGGTCAAGGCAGCGCAAGAGGGCTTGCGGCGCTGGCAGGCGCTCGCCCCAGCAGCGCGTTCGGATATCCTGTGGCGGGCGGGCCAGCTCATCCACGAACACGCCGAGGAATTCGCACAAATCGAGTCGCTCGATACGGGTAAGGGCATCAGCGCTGCGCGCGCCATCGACGTGCCGTTCACGGCGGAGAACTTCAAGTATTTGGCCGGCTGGGCGACCAAGCTGCACGGCGAGACGTTCAAC
The DNA here is from genome assembly GCA_964438415.1 of uncultured Pleurocapsa sp. Classification (GTDB taxonomy): domain Bacteria; phylum Chloroflexota; class Anaerolineae; order Aggregatilineales; family Phototrophicaceae; genus Flexifilum. Next base: position 28,275 of record CAYTME010000010.1, read on the forward strand.
CTGGCGCTGAGCGGCGATGAATGGCACACCTATACGCTGCGCGAACCGGTCGGTGTGGCGGCGGGCATCATTCCATGGAACTACCCGCTGGCGCAGGCATCGTTCAAGATCGCGCCTGCGCTGGCGGCGGGCTGTTCGGTCGTGCTCAAACCGGCGGAGCAGGCCTGCCT
>CAYTME010000010.1:28485-31586 GCA_964438415.1 uncultured Pleurocapsa sp.
GGCGTTGTCAACATCGTCACCGGCATGGGCGAGACGGCGGGCGCGGCGGTCGCACGGCATCCCGATATCAACAAAGTGTCGTTCACAGGCAGCACGGAAGTCGGCAAGCTGATCTTGAAAGCGGCTGCCGAGACGAACCTCAAGCGTGTGACGCTGGAGCTGGGCGGTAAATCGCCGACGATCATCTTCGCTGATGCCGATATCGACGCGGCGATACCGGTCGCAGCGGCGGCCATCTTCGGCAACAGCGGCCAGGTCTGCAACGCCGGGTCGCGGCTCTACGTCGAGCGACCGGTCTACCAGCGCGTGATGGACGGCATCCGCAGTTACGCCGCCGCGCTCCAGATCGGCTACGGGCTGGATGAGCGCACGCAGATCGGTCCGCTGGTGACGCGGGCGCAGCTCGAGCGCGTCGCCGGCTATGTGCGCCAGGGTATGAACGACGGCGCATCGGTCTACTACGGTGGGGCGGCCGATTTCGACTCGCCCGGCTATTTCTTCCAGCCGACGATCCTGGTCGATACCAAGCCGGAGATGTCAGTCGTGCGCGACGAGATCTTCGGCCCTGTGCTGGTGGCTGGCGCGTTCGACGACGCCGATGAGATCGAGCCTATCGCCAACGACACGATCTACGGGCTGGCGGCGACGATCTTCACGCGCGATATCTCCAAAGCGCACCGGCTGGCGCGGCGGCTCAAGGCGGGCGCGATCTGGATCAACTGCTTCGGCGTTTTCGACCCGAACCTGCCGTTCGGCGGCTATAAGCAGTCGGGCATTGGGCGCGAAATGGCGCGCATCGGCGTCGAGATGTTCACCGAACTCAAATCGGTGTCGATCAAGTTGTAGGCGACGGGGGCGGCGCGGCGGGCTGTGCACCCGCCGCCTGCATGATCGCTGTCAGCCGCGCGTATTCCGGGCTGTCGCGCCGGATGGCGACGCCCAGGATGTACCCCAAAGCCTCCGCCGGATAGTAATCGTAGCGCTGCGCGAACTGCGGATGGGTCAAGATCGCCTCGGTCGTACGCGCGTAGTCGTCGTGCGGCACGTAGATCCAGTCCGGCTGGTCGATCGTCAGCAGGCGGTCGGCGGAGAAGCCGTTGAAGACGATATCGGTGTTGTTCAAGCCGGCCAGATCGATGATCGTGAACCGTCGGTTGAGCACCGACGGACGCCCGACCTCGGTCGTGGCGATGACGAGTGGTGAGTCGATCTCGGCCAGCGCCGATAGACCAAACCAAAGCGCTTGGTCGATGTGAGCGGCGCGCTGCGTGTACATGAGCTGCTGGCTGGCGCGGGCGCGCTCGAAGCGGCGCTCAGAGATCCCATCCTCTGTCAGTGAGCTCGTGTATCGCATCCAACCCACGTTCGTATCCGGCAGATTGGCTGTAGAGAGGAGCCAAGCGATCGGCAGCGCGGCGCTGCTGGCCAGCGCCATGGCGATGAATATGCGACTGTATTTGCCCCAAAGCTGGCGCATGAGCGGGACATTCAGGCGCTCGCTCCAATAGACCAGGCTCAACCCCGCCAGCCAGATGAGTGCTGGCAGCAGATGGTGATAGAAGCGCATCATGAAAAACATGACCTGCAGCACGACCAGCAGGTAGTAGAGCACGAGCACTCCGGTCGTCAGCGTCGTGACGCCGACCAGCCAGGCGCTGCGCCGCAGGAAGCCCAGCCCGCCTGCAATCACCGCCGCGACCGTCGGCAGCAGGAGCAGACCATAGGTCATGACGAAGCCGAACAGCATGACAGAGGGCGCTGCGGCGAGCGCCTCGACGAGATTGGGTTCATCGTAAAGGCCGCCGCTCTTGATATAGAACGGCAGCGGCAGCGGCACGCCAAAATAGAGCGTGTTGACAGCCAAGATCGCCAGCAGCCCCGCCAGTGTCAGGACGCCCAGGCGAAATGCCTGTCGGCGCATGTGCGCGTCTGCCGCCAGCGCGAACATCCCCAGCGGGATGGCCGCTGCGTAAAGCGTCAGCTCCGGGCGCGTCCAGAAGAGCAGCGCACCCAGGGCCGCCGCTGCCGCCGTCGCGCCCCACGTCGGGTGGGTGATATGGCGATGCGCTGCGATGAAATAGCATGTGAGCATGAACAGGGCGAAGGTCGTATCCATGCCGCTGACGAAGTGCAGCGAGAGTGCCCCACTCGCGGATGCCAAGATGACGAAGATGAAGCCGATGACGATCTGGCGGCGTGGGCTGTCGGCGGGCAGGGTACGCCAGAGGAGCGCGAAGGCCGCCGCCAAGAAAGCGGCACCGCTGAAGAGCGATGCCAGTGAGATGATGCGCGTCGGGTCTGCGTTTGGCAGCAGCAGCATGACGCCGGCCACCACCGCCGCATACAGCGGCGTGGTCATGCCGTAGGTCGCTGGGCCGCCGGGGTTCCATGCAAGCCGCCCCTCTGCGAATAGGTTCTGCACATAGCGCACGAACATGAAGGCATCGTCGAAGATCGGCGTGTAGTGGCTGAGGGCATCGACCAAGATCCGCCAGACACAGGTCAAGATGACCAGCCCGAAGATGACGTTCGTCCACGAAAGCACGCGTGCCGCACCGAGCGCGATCAGCCCCAGCGCCAGCGCGCCGATGGCGACCGGTTCGAGCAGGAATAGTCCGAGCGTCGGCGCCGGAGACAGCCAGTAGATGCCCAGCGCCAGCAGCGCCAGCGCCGCCCCGACCCAGAACAAGCTCGGTGGTAACGACTGCGCGGACGCGGTGGAAACAGCCCTCGCAGGCCGTGTCATGTCGGTCATAGTTGCGCGTTCGTCTTCCTCAATGGAGTTTATACGCCGTCTACCATCCTAGATGACGCGGTGCTGCGACGGCGTAAAGAAACGCATGCATACAGCGGAGCCGCGGCCTCCCTGACCACAGTACTACTACCGCATTTCAAACCTCTGCGTAACCACATGCCGCTTTCACGGTCGATTGTTGCATCAAACTTGAAGCAAATGTAAAGGAGATATCGAGAAATGTTAAATATCGTGATCGCTCCCTCCGGTTTCAAGGAGTCGTTGGACGCTGAGCAAGCCGCTGACTGCATCGAAGCCGGCGTGCTGCGCGTCCTGCCCGACGCCGAGATCGCGAAAGTGCCGATGA
>CAYTME010000010.1:31615-42086 GCA_964438415.1 uncultured Pleurocapsa sp.
CGCGGCGATGGTCAAAGTGACAGGCGGCCAGCGCTTCCCCGTCATCGTCACTGGGCCGGTGGGACAGCCAGTGCCTGCGTTCATCGGTTTCCTCGGCGGTTCCGAGAAGAAAACTGCCGTCATTGAGATGGCGGCCGCCGCAGGCCTGCGGCTGGTGCCGCCCGATCGCCGGGACCCCATGGCGACGACCACCTACGGTGTGGGCGAGCTGATCGGCCATGCGCTCGATCTGGGTGCGAAACGGATCCTCATCGGGTGCGGTGACAGCGGCACCAACGACGGGGGCGCAGGCATGGCACAGGCGTTGGGTGCCAAGCTGCTGCGCGCCGATGGCAGTTCGATCGGGCGCGGCGGCGCGGCGCTGGCCGAGCTGGCACGCATCGACCTGAGCCAGATCGACCCGCGTCTCCAGTCCGTACAAATCGATGTTGCCTGCAATTGGACGAACATCCTATGTGGCGAGAAAGGTGTTGCGCGCGTTTTCGGCCCGCAGAAGGGCGGCACGCCAGAGATGGTCGAACGGATGTCGGCGGCACTGGATCAGTTCGCCGCCGTGATCGAGCGCGACCTCGGCTTGGACGTGCGCACCATCCCTGGCGGTGGTGCGTCGGGCGGACTGGGAGCAGGCCTACACGCTTTTCTCGGCGCGACGCTGCACCCGCGCTATGAGATCGTCATGCAGTACATCGATCTCGACAGCTTCCTGCGCGATGCCGATTTGGTGCTGACGGCGGAAGGTGCCATCGATTTTCAAACGCCGCACGGCAAAGTGCCCGCGGAGGTGGCGCGCCGCGCCAAACAATACGGCCTGCCCGTTATCGCGCTGGCCGGGACGCTCGGCAGCGGCGTCGATGAGACCTATGTTTGCGGTATCGATGCATTTGCCAGCATCATCCCTGCGCCGATGGCGCTCGAACAAGCGATCGCGCATGCCGATGAGTATCTGACCGATGCCGCCGAGCATGCTATGCGACAGGTCATGATCGGCCTGCGGCTGACCGTACGCCGCTCGGCTTGAAGTGATGTCTTGCCCGATGGGCGTTCAATTGACTCGTCTATCGGGCCACTCTGTGTTTCGTTCTTCGCGACTTGGAGATCGAATTCTCATGTCCGCAGCAGCATTTCCGACCAATACAAAGCAGCAGGCCGGTATCGGCCAGCTCTTTAAGCCAGCGCTTGCGATCGGCATCAGCCTGCTGATCGTGCTGGCGATCGGCAGTATTTCCGACCTCGGCATTCACGCCAAAGTTGCTTTCATCACATTCGGCCTGGCCATCGTCGGCTGGACGCTGACCGACATCAACGACACTTATATCGCGCTGGTCGCTGCGATCGTATTCGCGGCGACGGGCATCGATGCACCTTCGGAGTTTTTTGAGACTCTCGGCGACCCGCTTATCTGGCTGATGTTCGCGTCGTTCATGATCGCGGCTGCCGTCAAAGCCTCTGGACTTTCGGAACGACTAGCAGTGTTCGTCGCGCGCCGTGCCAAGAGCGTTCGTCAGCTCTTCATCCTGCTGACGCTCGTGCTCATCCTGACGGCATTCTTGGTGCCTTCGACGTCCGGCCGCGCTGCGCTCATGCTGCCCGTTTTTCTCGCCATCCGCGCCGTGATGCCGAATGAGCGCGTGGCGCGCGGGTTGGCACTGCTCTTCCCATCGATCATCCTGCTTTCGGCCATCTCATCGCTGATCGGCGCGGGAGCGCATCTCATCACCGCCGATATCCTTCTGCGCACGGGTGGGGAGTACCTCGGCTTCGGTCGCTGGCTGCTCATGGGGCTGCCGTTCGCGCTTGCCAGCAGTTTCGCGGCTACCTTCACCATCATGCATCTGTTCATGAATCGCAGCGACCGCGCGCTGCCGCTCAATCTGAGCGACGACGGGGTCGCCCAGCGTAAGCCTTGGGGACGTGCCGAGATCTATGTCGCGGTGGGAGCGACGGTGCTTATCGCGCTGTGGGCGACCGAGACGGTGCACGGTATCAACAGCACACTCATCGCCCTGATCGGCGCGCTGCTGCTGACCGCCCCCTTTCTGCGCATCATCTCGTTCAAGAATGCGATCAAGGAAGTCGATTGGGGCATGCTCGTCTTCATGGCTGCGACGCTCGAGCTGGGCGAAGCGCTGATCGAGTCGGGCGGCGCGCAGTGGATCGTCACCAATTTGTTCACCGTCTTCGATGGTCCGATCGCCCAAAATCCGCTGATCACCGTCACGCTGGTGGCCGGCTTCGGACTGCTGTCGCATCTTGTCATCACATCGCGCAGTTCACGGGCATCGGTCATCACGCCGCTGGTGATCCTGCTGGCGACGGCGTTAGGGTTTTCACCGACGACCTTTGCCTTTATGACCGCTGCCGCGACCGGCTTCTGCTTGACGCTGCCTGTGAGCGCTAAACCGGTCGCCATGTTCGCCCAGGCGGAAGGGCCGACGTACACCCCGCGCGATCTTCTGCGCCTGAGCAGCGCACTGCTGCCGATCCATCTCGTGCTGCTGGTGGCCTTTGCGTTCGTCGTCTGGCCAGCGCTCGGTCTTGATATCGGCCAGTCGCGTTTGATCGAGGCGCCGCTCGCGCCGGATTGGGACAGCAGTGCGCCGCGGCAGATCATCCCGGCCATGCCCGTGTTCGATCTCGGACCGAAACCGCAGTCACCGCATAAAGATGCTCTCCAACTGGGTGGGCGCTCGCCGAGTGGTATCGACGTGACCGGCGCATTATCCGGCGTGTCTGGATCGTCGCCAGTCGATCTCAGCCGCGACAGCGTCTTCGATGCCGCGTCTAACTCCGCCATATTGACAGACAGGCAAGCACAGGCAGCAGATGCCGCACAGCCAGCCCAACAGCCGGCTGCACAGCCAGCCCAACAGCCGGCTGCACCTGCGCCAATAGCCGTTCAGCAGCCACCCCAGCCGCCACCTCAGATCGAGGATGACGATGATGATTAAGAGCGTATCGGTAAGCTGATGTGCTCAGTACGGTCTGCGCGGGACGGGCAGCCGCTCGATGAAGGGATCGCGCGGCGTGCCCTCCGCCAGCCAGCCGATCGGGTCGCTGCTGCCGCCGATGACCTGAACGCGCCACCAGTTGAAGTTGTCGCGGCAGATCGGTCCCTCGATCAGCGTGAGCTGAAGCCCACCGATCAAGGTCGCGATCAGCGGCGCGTTTTCGGCGGGCGCGCTGCGCAGGCTGCGCACTGCCCCGCCCGTGCTGACGACGACCAGCCGGTCGCCGGGGCGGAAGTTGGCCGGCGGGAGGCATTCGGGCGTCGCGCTCAGCGGGCGCGTCTCCGGTTCGAGGTAGTAATCGTAGACCGGACCCTCGGTGATCCAGCCGCGCACGAGCTGCCCGCTGTCCCCATAAGGCACCTCGACCTGCCAGTAGTTGAGATCGTCCCGGCAGACCGGTCCACCGACGACCGTCAGCAGCGATTGGTACGGCGCGATCGTGATGACGAGACTGTCGCTCCCCGGCGTTTCGCGCACGCGCAGACCGCTGAACAGCCGCACACGCTCGCCGATGCGGATGTCCTGCGCGGGGGGACACACTTCCGGCGCGCTGGCATCCGTGATCAAACTGACGAAGTAGAAGCCTGGCCGCCCCTCGGCGACCCAGCCCGGCGTGCCGATGCCGCGCACGCGCCACCAGTTATAGCCATCGGCACAGACCGGGCCTTCGGTGATGAAGGCCGCCACCGGCAGATCGAAATAGTTGACAACTGCGCCGCTCGCGCTCGGCAGATTGCGGATGTTGACGCCGGGGCGGATACCGATCTGGTCGCCGATGCCGAGCGGCAGCGGCTGGAAACATGTCCCCGGCTCAAGCGTCGGCGTGGCAGGCGGCGTCAGCGTGATGACGACCGGGCCGGGCGGAAAGATCGTCACTGGCGGGTTGAACTGCGCGCTCAGATGTGCCGGGACGGCGACCAGCGCCAACACGATCAGCGCGAACAGCAGCGTGATGAGCATCGGGGGTCGCATGGCACATCCTCCAGCGGTAAACCTCTCGATAGCCGATCTTAATCGATTTCCGCCCACGCCGGCATCGAGGCGTGCGCAGATACGATCCGGCACGTCGGCAGATGTATTCTATGCCGAGCGCGCGCCGAAATGCAATCGGACTGCGTACCCACAGCGCAGGGCAAGCGCCGCTCGGTCGTCCGGTGCGTGGGCGCTGTTCCGAAGTACGCTTGCAATAGAACCCGTCAGGCGGTATACACGATTGTCGTACGTGGTGTGCTTCACTTCGCTGGCCGCTGCTTGTTTATCTTTTCTTGAGGAGAGCGCCATGAGCTGGAAACGATCTGTGCAGTTCGTCTTCGTCGCCCTGCTAGTGCTCTTGACGCTGGCAGCGCCCGTCTTCGCTCAAGAGGTCGGGCCGACCAATCCCAACGCCACCTTCATCTGGCCGCCGCCCGTTTATGTCGTGAGCGGCGAATTCACCATTCGCGGTTCGGCCAATCTGCCGAACATGACCAATTACTTCATCGAATACAGTCAGGTGCCGGAATTCACGCCCGGAGCCGATCCCAACATCGAGCCGATCTGGTTCCCAGCCACGCTGCCCAGCTCGACCGCCGTCCAGGATGGCATCCTCGGCGTCTGGGACACGACGCTGACCGACGACGGCGTGTACGCGCTGCGGCTGACGGTGCGAGTGCGCGGCGGCCAGCCGGTCACCTCGACCGTGTCGCCGATCCGCGTGCAGAACGAGCCGCCGCCGTTCGTCGATGCGGTGGTCGAGCCGACGCGCGCGCTCCCGACGGTCGCCGTTTCGACGCCGTTCCCCACGTTCGACCCCACGCCGCGCGCCACCGTGCGCAGCAGCAGCATCAACGTGCGCAGCGGTGACAGCACGCTCTACCCGGTCATCACCACGCTCGTCCGCGGCGAAGTCGTGCCGATCCTGGGCATCAGCAACACGGGTACGGGTTGGTATTTCATTCAACTGCGCGACGGACGGCGCGGCTGGGTCTCGCCGACGGTCGTCGATGCCGAGGGCGATTTCAGCAATGTGCCGCGTCTGGCCCCACCGCCGCTGCCGGTCACGCCGACGCCGCTGCCGACACTGACGCCGATCGCCACGCTGACGCCGGCCAGCGCCGTCAACCTGGTCGCCGGGATCGTCACGTTCGATACACCCAACCCGACCTGCGGCGTTCCGTTCACGGTCGGCTTCGATGTCGCCAACTTGGGCACGGTGCCCAGCCCCGGCGGCACGGTCTCGCTGGTCGATACGCGCCAGGCGGACGGCTCGATCCAGCAGACGCGCGTCGCCAGCTTCCCGATCATCAATCCGGGGACGACCTACCGCGTCAACATCCCGCTCCAGGTCGATACGTGGTACAACGAGAATCACGTGATCACGCTCGAGATTGATCCGCAAAACTTCATCGTCGAGTTCAACGAGAACGACAACCGACAGTCGATCGTCTACTTCTTGCAGCGCGGTGCCTGCCCGTAGCGGCGAGCGTCCGGTGCTCGGCACGCAGAACCCGGAACCTGATGCCGAGCACCGCCGTGCACACACGCTCATCCTCGCGCTCGGCAGCCCGCTGCGTGGGGATGACGGTGTGGGGCTGGCGGTGCTCGATGCGCTGCGGCGGCATCCCCTGCCGCCGCACGTCGTGTTGGTCGATGGCGGCACATCCGGTCTCGAACTGGTGCTGACGATGCAGGGCTGCCAGCGCGTGATCGCGATCGACGCGGCGCAGATGGGCGCGCTGCCGGGCACCTGGCGGCGCTTCACACTCGATGAGGTGCGCTTGCAAGCCCGCGACCCTCATTTAGGCGGGACGCTGCATTACGTCGGGTTCGCCGAGGCGCTGCTGCTGGCCGAAGCCTTGGGGATGCTGCCGCCGACGATCGTCATGTTCGGCGTGCAGCCGCAGGAGTTGGGTTGGCGGCAGGGCTTGAGCGAGCCGGTGCAGGCGGCCGTCGAGCCGCTGGCGCAGGCGATTTTCGACCTGATCGCGGACGGCGCGCAGCCGTAGGGGACGCTGCCTTACTTGACCCCGGCGTTAGCGAGTGCGGCCTTGAGGCTCGCCAGGTTGATCGGTTTGGCCAGGTAGTCGGTCGCGCCGGCCGCTTTCGCCTCGCGCGTCAGCGGCGGCGCGGTGGCGGAGATGACGATCACCGGCACAGTGGCGAACTCCGGCTTTTCGCGCAGCGCTTTGCATACATCCAGACCGCTCTGATCGGGCAGCATGATATCAAGCAGGATGGCGTCAGGCGTCTCCAGCGCCAGCCGATCCCATGCTTGGCGCGCGCTCAACGCTTCGACCGCTTCGTGACCGATCAAGCGCAGGAATGTGGCCAGCATTTCGACGGTTAGATACTCATCATCAACGATCAGGATTTGCGCCATGTGCTTATAAGGCCTTCTCGTAGAGCCGGTAGGTCTTGTAGATATGGCTGCCGAAATTCTTGGCGATGCTGACCATCGTCTCGTTGGTCTCCAGAATCCAGCCAGAGTCGGACTTGGCATAGCCGCAGCCGAGGATCGCTTCCAGGATATGGGCATAGAGCACGGCATCGACCCCACGTCCGCGGTAGATCTCTTTCACGCCCATCAGCGGCACACGCACCATGTCGATGACGCGCCGGACGCGCCAATACCAGAGCACCTTGAGCAGAGTCCACAGCTCCGGCTCATTCGGGCGCGGGTAGGCGCGGTGGATCGCTTGGTTAAGGTTGGGGACAGCCAGGATGAAACCCGCCGGGTCACCATCGACGTCGGCGAAATAAAGCATGCGCGGATCGACGATCATGCCCAACGCTTCAACCAAGCCGTCGAGTTCGCGCGGCGTCAGCGGCACGAACCCCCAGTTCTTCTCCCAAGCGGTGTTGTAGATATCTTTGATCAACTGAAATTCGGCGCGCATCCGCTTGCGATCTGCCGGGCGGACTGTGATCTTGCTGCGCTTCATGATGCTCTGGGCGATGCGGTTGAGCCGCGCCGACAGCCCGACCTGCGCGGCCTCGCTGCTGTCGAGGTAGAAGCTGTACATATCCATCGCTTTCGAGAAACCCGCCGTCTCGATCAAGCGGCTGTAATACGGTGGGTTGTACGGCATCTGCAGCACCGCCGGGCTAAAGTTTTCGACCAGCAGGCCGACCTCTTCGTGGGTGGTGAACGTCTGCGGCCCGCGCAGGATCGGGCGGTCATGCGCGCGTGCCCAATCCGCCGCCGCTGCCAGCAGCGCGTGGGCGGTCTCCGGGTCATCGATGGTCTCGAACGCGCCGAACCAGCCGACCTTCTCGGCGTGGAACTGCTCGTGGCGGTGGTTGATGTATGCAGCAATCGTGCCGACGAGCTGATCGCCGCGCCATGCGCCGAAGTAGTCACCCTCCAGGTACTCCCAGGCGGGGTTGCGCTGTCGGTCGAGTAGATCGCGCCGAATCGAACGCAGCGGCGGCACCCAATTGGGATCGCCGCGGTAGACCTGCCAGGGGAAGCGGAAGAACGCACGATAGTCGCGCGCGCTTTCGACTTTGCGGATTTCGATGGACGTGGGCATACGCGCGCCTTCGAACGGCGGGAGGCCTGCGCGCACGTGCGTGCAGCAGCGCCAATGGAACCGACAGCAGCGCACAATAGTACCTGTTTTTTAACATCGATGGCAGGGTGTTTGTGCGGTCGGGTCCGCTGTCCCCAAACCCGAATGCACGCTGCGCTGCGCGCACCTTGACACGCCTGCACCGACCACAGCATAATACGGGTGTAAAGGCTGTGATGGAGAACGTGCGCGCGGTCACGCGCCTTTCAGAGAGCTGGGATCGTCAGGCTGCAAGTCCCAGCAGGCAGCATGCGCGGAATTCACTCCGGAGCCGCCGGGTGATCCTTCACGATCTGACTGACGTGAAGCGTAGTCCGTGCCGTTCGTCCCGAACGTGATCGGGCAGTTGAGCGGGTCGCTGTGCAGCGGCGGCCAAGCAGGGTGGTACCGCGGGAGATATCGAAACGCTCTCGTCCCTGAACACAGGGCGAGGGCGTTTTTTATTGCCTGTACATGGGGAGGGGCGATGCAAACAGAACTGGAGACGCGCTGGGAGCAGGCGGCGGCAGCGCTAGAGACGATCGCCGATGGCGATGCGCTGGCTGAGTGGGAGCGGACGACGCTGGGCCGCAGCGGCTGGCTGACGACCATGCTGCGCGGAGTCGGCCAGCTCCCGGCGGATCAGCGGGCGGCGTTCGGCAAGCGCGCCAACGAGATCAAGGTCGCGCTGACAGCGGCCTACGAGGCGCGCGCCGCGCTGATCAAGGCGCAGGAACTGGTGCGCGAACTCGAAAGCGGGCAGGTCGATATCACCCTGCCGGGACGCCCGCGCCCGAGCGGCGGGCTGCACCCGAGCACACGCACCCTGCGCCGCTTCTACGCCATCTGGGCCGATATGGGCTTTCAGGTCTTCCGCAGCCGCGATGTCGAGGATGACGACACCAACTTCACCCTGCTCAACATGCCGCCGCATCACCCGGCGCGCGACATGCAGGACACGTTCTACACCACCGAGCCGAACGTCATCCTGCGCACGCACACCTCCCCGGGGCAGATCCACGCCATGCGCCAGCTTGGAGCGGACGGCACGCAGCCGATCCGCGTCATCCTGCCCGGCATGTGCTACCGCTACGAGCAGATCACGGCGCGCAGTGAGATCCAGTTCCACCAGGTCGAGGGGCTGGCGATCGGGCGTAACATCCGCATGACCGACCTCAAAGGCACGATCGCGGCGTTCGCGCGGCGCATGTTCGGCGCGAACGCGCAGGTGCGCTTCCGCGCGTCGTACTTCCCATTCACCGAGCCGAGCATGGAGGTCGATGTCGAGTGCTTCCTCTGCGGGGGCACAGGTTGCCGTGTGTGCAAGTACAGCGGTTGGCTGGAGATCTGCGGCAGCGGCATGGTGCATCCGGTCGTGCTGCGCAACGGCGGCTACGATCCCGCGCAGTGGAGCGGCTTCGCCTTCGGCTTCGGGCCGGAGCGCATGACGATGCTCATGCATGGCATCGAGGATATCCGCTACTTCTGGGGCAACGATCTCCGCTTCCTGGCGCAGTTCTAAAACCTTGACCCCTGCCTCGCAGTTCGAGCGGCAGGGGATGTAGGTCAACCAACACAAGGATTTGCACGACATATGCTCATTCCACTGTCTTGGCTCCGTGATTTCGTCGAGATCGACATCCCCGCCGAGCTGCTGGCCGAAAAGCTGACCGCCGCCGGCCTGGAGGTCGACAAGATCCACTACATCGGCGTGCCGCAAACGCCGCCGGAAACGCTGCGCGCCGCCTACGGGCAGGCCGTGCGCTACCCCAAAAGCGATCACCTGGTCTGGGATCGCGAGCGCCTGCTCTGGGGGGCCATCCGCGAGGTCAAACCGCACCCGAACGCTGACCGGCTCGTGCTGGCGCTGGTCGATTACGGCGCGGCGGAACTCGAACAGTGCGTGACCGGCGCGCCCAACCTGTTCGAGTTCAAGGGACTCGGTCCGCTGCCACAACCGCTCTACACCGTGATCGCGCTGGAGGGCGCGGAGGTGTGGGATGGCCACAGCGACGAGCCGAAGCGGACGATCCTCAAAGAGAAATCACTGCGCGGCATCCCCAATCGCAGCATGGTCTGCTCGGAGAAAGAGCTGGGCATCAGCGACGAGCACGAGGGCATCATGCGCTTTCACGACGACCTCGGCCACAAGCCAGGCACGCCCGCGCAGGATGTCTTGGGCGATATCGTCTTCAACATCGAGCTGACGCCCAACCTCGCCCGCACCTTCAGCGTCTACGGTGTCGCCCGCGAGATCGCGGCGCTGCTGGATAAACCGCTGCGCGCGCCGTCGTTCGAGGTCGTCATGACCGGCGCGCCCATCGACGGCCAGGCCGCCATCGAAATCCGGCAGCCGGAACTCAACCCGCGCTTCACGCTCTCGCTGCTGCGCGGGGTGACGATCCAGCCATCGCCCGACTGGATGCAGCGGCGTCTTCGGTTGGTCGGCCAGCGTCCGATCAACAACATCGTCGATGTGACCAACTACGTCACCTTCGAGATCGGCCAGCCGCTGCACGCCTTCGATTACGACAAGCTCGTTGCGCGGGCAGGCGGCGCGCCGCCGACCATCATCACCCGCCTGCCGGAGCCGGGCGAGACGCTGACGACGCTCGATGAAGTGCAGCGCACGCTCGACCCGCACAATATCCTCGTCTGCGATACCGCCGGTGTGCTCAGCTTGGGCGGCGTCATCGGCGGCGCGGAGACCGAGATCGACCCTCAGACGACCAATGTCCTCTTGGAGGCGGCGGCCTGGCAGTACATCAACATCCGCCGGACGATGACCTCGCAGAAAGTGCACACCGACGCTGGGGCGCGCTTCAGCCGCGGCGTCCACCCCAGTCAGGCGATTTTGGGGCTGCGGCGCGGCATCGAGATGATGCGCCAGCTCGGCGGCGGCGAGATCGCTCAGGGCATCCTCGACGAATACCC
>CAYTME010000010.1:42096-43960 GCA_964438415.1 uncultured Pleurocapsa sp.
GCCGGAGCCCGTGCAGGTGCCGCTGACGGTCGGCGAGATCGCGCGCATCTTGGGCGTCACCCTCACGGCGAGCCAGGCGGCGGCACTCCTGCGACGCGCTGGGTTCACCGTCCGCACCCAGGGCAAGACGCTGCTCGTCACCGTGCCGGATTACCGCATGGATATCAGCAGCGATCCCGTCATCGGGCAGGCCGACCTGATCGAGGAGATCGCGCGCATCAGCGGCTACGGCAGCATCCCGAACACGATCATCGCCGATGAGATGCCCGACCAGCGGCCCAACCCGGCATTCGAGCGCGAAGAGCGCGCGCGCGATCTGCTCGATCAGGTCGGCCTGTACGAGACGATCAGCTACCGCATGACGACGCCGGAGCGCGAGGCGCTGCTGACCGCGCCGGGCATGACGTCCGGTCTGCCCCAGGCCGAGTACGTGCGGCTGGCGAACCCGATCTCGGCGGAAAAGACGGTCATGCGCCACACGCTGCTCGGCAGCCTGCTGGAGAACGCGCGCGCCAACGCCCGCTTTCAAGAGCGCCAGCAGTTGTTCGAGATCGGCGCGGTCTATCTCAAGCGTCCAGGCGCGCCGCTGCCGGACGAGCCGCGCCGCCTCGGCATCCTGCTGACGGGCGCGCGCGGCGTGCCCGGCTGGATGCATGGTCAGGAAGACGGCCTATTCGATTTCTTCGATCTCAAGGGCGTCATCGAGGCGCTGCTCGACGGACTGCACATCACCGGCGCGGCGTGGGCGCGGGCGGAGCACGGCAGTTTCCACCCCGGCCGCTCGGCACAGCTCCTGCTCGATGGGCGCAGCGCGGGCGTCTTCGGCGAGCTGCACCCGCTCGTCGCCGCGGCTTTCGACTTCGAAGGTGTGCCGGTGCTGGCGGCGGAACTCGATCTTGAGCTGCTGCTCGAAAGCGCCGATCCGCTGCACAAGGTGCGCCCACTGCCGCTGACGCCGCCCGTCTACCAAGACATCGCGCTGGTGGTCAAGGACGCGACGACCGCCGCCGACGTCGAAGCGGTCATCCGCAGGGCGGGGGGCGGGCTGCTGCGCGAGGTGCGCCTGTTCGATGTCTACACGGGCGCGCCCGTGCCCGAGGGGCACAAGAGCTTGGCTTACAACCTGGTCTACCAGACGGACGAGCGCACGCTGACCGATCAAGAGGTGGCGTCCGTCCACGCCAAGATCGTCAAAGCGTGCGAGCGCGAGCTGGGCGCCGCCCTGCGCGCCTGAGATGGATGCTCCACCGAACCCGACAGCGAGCGCGCAGTTCCTAAGCGGGCTGCGCGATGCGCTGCCGATCGTCATCGGCATCATCCCGTTCGGTCTCGTCACCGGTGTAGCGGCGGTGAACGCGGGCATCCAGACCGAATTCGCCTTTGCGATGGGCTGGCTGATCTACGCCGGCGCGTCCCAGCTCGCCGTCTCCGACCTGTACGGGCAGGGCGCGCCAGAACTGCTTATCGTGCTGACCGCGTTCATCATCAACGCGCGCTTTTTCATGTACAGCGCCGGCATCGCGCCCTATTTCCGGCGGCTGCCCTTGTCCATCAGGGCGTGGTTCGCTTACATCCTGACCGACCAAGCCTATGCCATCTCCTTGCAGCGCTGGCAGCAGGAGCTGCAGGAGGGAAGGCGCGGCTGGTACTACCTGGGCACGGCGCTGCCGTTCTGGGTCGTCTGGCAGGTCGCGAGTCTGGCGGGCGTGCTGCTCGGCCAAACGCTGCCCGCCGAATGGTCGCTCGATTTCGCCGTGCCGCTTTCGTTCATCGCCATCTTGATGCCGGCGCTGCGCGACCGCCCGTCGGTGCTGGCGGCGGTCGTCGGCGGCGGGACGGCAGTGCTGCTCGCGCCGACGCGCTT
>CAYTME010000011.1:0-4269 GCA_964438415.1 uncultured Pleurocapsa sp.
GACCGTTTCTCCTCCTAGCGCCTCCTGGCGCTTTTTTCTTGCCTCTCGTCTGCGCTATACTCGTCATCGATGGATACGGGCGAGGTCGCGCACATGTCTGACGATCTTCAACCAATCGATGCGAGTCAGGATGGGACAAAGTGGATGGTCGTTCTTTCGACCGATAATCCAATGGAGGCCCATGTCGTGGCTGGTCGTTTGCGGAGTCAGAATATCGAGACTTGGATACATCAGGAGCCGAGCGGAAGCGCGTTTGGCATTACCGTCGGTGCTCTGGGCGAGGTACGTGTGCTCGTGCATCAGCATGACTATGAAGCCGCCCGAGCCATCATCGAGACGGAACCTGTGGGGCCGGATGAGAATTCATTCGACTCGCTGTTGACAGATTCTGATGACGAATTCGACCCAAAACCCGACTTTGAATGACACGCTCACCCGTATCCCGGGTGTGGCGGTGGGGCACACCACCGACGCAGTGGCCGTGACCGGATGCACAGTTATTTTGTGTCCCGAAGGCACTGTCGGCGGTGTCGATCAGCGTGGAGGCGCTCCGGGAAGCCGCGAGACCGATCTTCTGCGACCGCTTCATCTGGTCGAACACGTTGATGCATTCGTGCTCGCGGGGGGAAGCGCATACGGGCTGGCGGCTGCGGACGGCGTCATGCGCTTCCTGGAAGAGCAGGGGCGTGGTTACAAAACGGTATCGGGTCTGGCTGTCCCGATCGTGCCCGCCGCCATTTTGTTCGATCTCGCGATCGGCAGCAGTGCTGTTCGGCCTGACGCAGACATGGGCTATTCAGCTTGTCTCGCTGCCAACACGCGGCCGGTTTTGCAGGGAAGCGTCGGCGCAGGTACCGGCTGCCGAGTCGGTACCCTGATGGGCAATGCGCAGGCGACCAAGAGTGGTATCGGCTCAGCCTCGCTCGAAGCTGGTGGCGGGCTGGTTGTCGCCGCATTGGTCGCGGTCAACGCTTTTGGTGATGTGATCGATGAACATGGTGAAATCCTGGCAGGGCTGCGCAGCCGTCCAGACAGCCGCGAGTTTCCTGGTACGCTCAACGTGCTTCGCTCGATGATCTCTGGCATCCCGCCGACGACTGGTGCTGGCACCAACACTGTCATCGGTGTCGTGATGACAACAGCTCGCTTGAGCAAAGAGCAGGTCAACAAGGTGGCGCAGATGGCTCATGACGGCCTAGCACGCGCAGTACATCCCGCGCATACTATGTACGATGGCGACACGCTGTTTGCAGCAGCAACGGGTGTTTGTGAAGCCGACGTATCCCTGGTGGGCGCCCTGGCAGCGGATGCTGTTTCAACGGCGATCCGGCGTGCGGTCGTGGAGTCCGTAGCCTTGGCCGGTGTCAAAGCGGTGCGTGACTTGGCTCATTAAAGAAGATGTTCTAATACTTAATCTTTATTTAGCATTGCTTTGTTAAGCTTCGACTTGATTTCCGCACAAAGGCTCGAAACACATGGCAAAAGTGCTGATTGTCGAAGACGAAGAAACACTAGTGCGCAATCTGGCTGAAAAGCTGCGCGGTGAGGGTTTCTCGGTGCTCACTGCGGCCGATGGTGAAGATGGGTTGGAGAAGGTGCGCGAGGAGCATCCCGACCTGATCGTGCTCGACATCATGCTGCCTAAACTGGATGGTCTGAGCGTGTGCCGCATGGTGCGCCGGGACGCAGCCACTGCGCACATACCCATCATCATGCTGACCGCCCGCGGCACTGAGGTCGACAAGATCGTCGGTCTCGAAAGCGGTGCGGATGACTACATCGTCAAGCCGTTCGGATTGGGCGAATTCTTGGCCCGCGTGCGTGCAGTCATGCGCCGGTGGCCGGGACATCCGACGATGCAGGATGAGCTGATCTCGAACGATCTTCGGCTCAGCCTCACTGGTCGGCGGTTGTTCAAGGGCGGGCAGGAGACGAAGCTGAGCAACAAAGAATTCGACCTTCTCGCTGAGCTGATGCGCAATCGCGGTGTTGTGCTCTCACGCGATTTGATCTTGACCAAGGTTTGGGGCTACGATTATTACGTCGATAAGCGCACGGTTGACGTCCACATACGTTGGCTCCGCGAGAAGATCGAAGATGATGCCTCCGACCCGAAGCGGATAGTGACTGTGCGCGGCGTGGGGTACCGTTTTGAGGGATGACCGATATTGTGGACGATGCACGGCTCAGGGCCGACGAGCAGCAGCTTGACTTCCTGAAGCGGCACCTCGCCGATCAAGAGCGCCAGCTTCAAGTCCTTCGCAGCCTGATAGCCGATCAGGAGCGCGCGCTCGTCGATCTGCGCCAGCACTTGAGCCTCTCCTCTGTCCTCCCCGAGTCTTATGCCCCTGTCACCTCAGCACCAGTAAACGAAGCCCAAGGTGCCGCGAACGCACTGCTGGCAGACTGTGCTTTTGACGCGCTGCTGCTGCTCGACACCGAGCAGCGGGTCGTTGCGGTGAATGACGCCGCCAGCCAAATCTTCGGTCGTATGCCGAATCCCGGAGAGTCGCTGATCAGCTACACGCAGTCGCTCGAACTCGAGTCGATGGTGCTCGGTGCGATCTCGTACGAAGAGGAGAACTTCGAAGAGCAAATCACGATCGACCGCCGACCGTATCGGACGCGTGTGCGCTCGCGCGGAACGGGTCAGAGCCGGCTGATTGGGCTGGCGATGCAAGATGTGACCGATCTCGTCCGCCTAAGCCGCGCGCGCCGCGATATGGTGGCCAACATTTCCCACGAGCTGCGCACACCGATCGCCAACATCCGTTTGATCATCGATGGTCTATTTCACGAAGGCGAAAAGCCGAAAGGCAAAGCCAGCCGCTCGGCTCTCAAAGACATTGCCCGTGAGACAGACTCGCTGCTGTGGCTGGTGCAGGAACTCTACGATCTGTCGATGATCGAGTCGGGCGAGGCCATCTTGCGCATGGTCGATGTGCCGCTGCTGCCTTTGGTGCAGGAGGCGATCGAACGCATGGAGGATCAGAGTTTGCACAAGCAGATCAACCTCAGGCTTGATATCTCGGACGATCTGGTCGTCTTGGCCGACCGAGACCAGGTGCGGCGTGTGTTGATGAACCTGACCCACAATGCGATCAAGCATTCGCCAGAAGGCGGCACGATCTCGGTCGTCGCATCTGCACAAAATGACGATGTTGTCATCGGTGTGATTGATGAGGGGCCGGGCCTGGCGGAAGAGCACGTACAGCGTGTTTTCGAGCGGTTCTATCAGATCGATCCCGCGCGGTCGCGTGGAGAGGGTACCGGTCTTGGGCTGGCGATCTGCAAGCATATCGTCGAAGCTCATGACGGGCACATTTGGGCGGAGAGCAACACGAACGCACCCGGCGGTCGTTTCTACTTCACGCTACCGCGGTCTGCCCGTTCGACCTAACATATGTTTGGTACTTTTTATTGTGAACAGCTTCACGAATGGATTGACCGCGCCGCTGTTTGTGTTATAATTCGTATAACAATTGAGTGCAAACCTTCGGGGCAGGGCGAAATTCCCGACCGGCGGTAAGGCGTTTTGGCGCCAAGCCCGCGACCCGTATGGCCATCTTCGCGATTCCTGGAGATGGTTTGTCATGTTGGCGTTCGCCAACGTGCCGGTGGATCTGGTGTGAGTCCAGAGCCGACGGTCACAGTCCGGATGGAAGAAGGTCGGTCAAGGCGAAGCCGCGCAGCGGTTATCGTCTGGTTGTGCTTACCATATCAACTGCCAGCCCGCTCAAATCCTGTTCGGGTCGGTTGTGTTTCCATATGGTGCTGTCCATGCCCCGTCGGTGTTTGCTTGTAACGATGGGGCTTTTCCATGCAAGCTGCCGGGCATTTTCAAAACATCAAACGACAGATGCGCCGCTGGCAGGCGCGCGTGCCGTGGCGTTGGTTGACACCCGTCGTGTTCCCGGTGCTTGCGCTGAGCGTTTGGCAGATCGTGGTGCTGCTGCGTCTGTACCCGGAGTTCATCATCCCACCGCCGTTCGCTGTCCTAGAGAAATTCGGTCAGGTTTTGACCGATGGCCGGCTGGCATTTCACGTCAGTGTGACGCTCTCGCAGACCGTGGCCGGCCTCGTAATCGGTGTGGCTGGCGGTCTGGCGCTGGGGTATGCCATCGCCAAGAGCCGCCTGCTCGACTCGCTGCTGTCGCCGATGGTCATCGCCTTTCAATCGACGCCGGTGGTCGCCTATGCGCCGCTGCTGGTCATCTGGTTTGGCAGCGGTCCAACGAGCAAGATCGTCACTAGCGCCCTGATCGTGTT
>CAYTME010000011.1:4281-29158 GCA_964438415.1 uncultured Pleurocapsa sp.
CGGTTGTCGGGCTGCGCACGGTTCCGCAGTCGCTGCGCGATCTCATGCGCTCACTACGGGCAACGCGCTGGCAGATGTTCGTCTATCTGGAGATCCCGTCCGCGCTTCCGGTGCTGCTGGGCGGCTTGAAGGTGAGCGCCACCTTGGCTGTCATCGGCGCTGTGGTGGGTGAATTCATTAACGCAAATGCTGGCTTGGGGTTCTGGATCAATCTAGCGCGCAACCAATTCGACACGCCGCTCGTGTTTGTCGCCGTCCTGACGCTGGCGTTCATCGCACGCTCGCTGTACGAAGCTGTCGCATGGCTGGAGCGTCGCTTGCTGCGCTGGCAGCACCAGACCGGCCATCGCACAGCATCTTAGCCGTGTTTCCATATCCGCTTTAGTGTGAGGAGTAATTACGCAGATGCGCAAGTGTATCCATATCATGGTGATCACGGCCTGGCTGCTCTTGAACGTCTCGCTGTCCGGCGCGCAGTCTGAGCTGACTTCACAGCCATTCTTCCTGACCTTTGTGCCGAATATTCAGTTCTCTCCCGTGTATGTTGCGATCGAGCAGGGCTACTACGCACAGGCCGGCATCGATGTCGTCATCGAACACGGCGATGAACCAGTCGGTGTCGATCTGATCGCTGCGGGGGAACGGCAGTTCGGCATGATCAGCGGGGAACAGCTTCTGACAGCGCGTGGTCGCGGCCGACCGGTGGTGTTCGTTTACGAGTGGTTTCAACGCTATCCTGTCGGCATCGTCACATCTGCTGACAGCGATATCGAGACGGCTGCCGACCTACGCGGACGTCGGGTGGGCATTCCTGGGCGCTTCGGCGCGTCCTACAGCGGTCTGACCGCGCTTCTGAATGCAAACGGCCTGTCAGAAACCGACATCGACTTGCGCGAGATCGGCTTCAATGCTCCTGAAGTGTTCTGCATCGGCGGTGTCGATGCCTCGGTCGTTTATGTCAATAACGAACCGCTGCAAATCGCCCATCGCGCAGCGCGCGGCGACTGCGGCACAGTGACGGATGTGCGGGTGCTGCCGGTAGCTGGTGCAGTGGATATGGTCTCGAACGGCATCGTGACCAACGAGGCTGCGATCGCCGAGCAGCCTGAGCTGGTCGCTGCTTTCGTGCGCGCGTTCGATCGCGGCCTGCGCGACACGATCGCCAATCCAGCGCGTACCTACCTGATCAGTTTGGCGTATGTCGAGAACCTTCCGCGCAGCAGCGAGCTGGCTGCTGCTATGGAGTCACTTGCGGACGAACAGGATGCATGGCTGCGCGAGAATCCAGACGCCGATCGAGAAATGATAGCGGCGCGCCGTGCTGCGATGCTGGAAACGCTGCAGGCGGATGTTGAGCCTGATCAGTTGATCCAGTTTGAGGTGCTGCTCGCCAGCATTACCCTTTGGGACGCAGATCGGCTCGGTTTCACCGATCCAGAGTCGTGGGAGACGACGCAGTCGATCCTCCTGCAAATGGGCTTCATGTCCGCGCCGCTGGCTGATCTGGACGCCGCTTATACGAACGCCTTTGTGCCTGCGATGCAGGAGGAAAACTGAGTCGATGGCGCTTCGTTTGAATGCAGCGCATGTGACCGTCGCTTACGAGCTGCCCGATGGGCACAGCCTGGCCGCTCTGGGACCGATCTCATTCAACATCGCGCCCGGCGAATTCGTCTGTCTGATCGGGCCCAGCGGCTGCGGCAAGAGCACACTGGTGCGGGTGCTGGCTGGTTTGCAGGCACCCACGCGCGGTATCGTGTCGATCGATGAACGCCCTATTCACCACCCGTCGTCCCGTGTGGCGATCATGTTCCAAGAGGCTAACCTGATGCCCTGGCGCACGGTCTTGGACAATGTGGCGCTGCCGCTGGAACTGGCCGGCGTGGCGCGGCCGGAGCGTGAGCGAATGGTGCGCGCGCTGCTGCCGCGCTTGGGCTTGGGTGATTTCGCCGATGCCTATCCGGGCACACTTTCCGGCGGCATGGCGCAGCGAGCGGCCTTAGGGCGTGTACTGGTGCAGAGACCGGGCGCGCTGCTGCTTGATGAGCCGTTCGGCGCGCTCGACGCGCTCACGCGTGAGCAGATCAGCCTCGATCTCCTCGCGCTGTGGGAACAGGAGCGCACCACCATTCTCATGGTGACGCACGATATCCACGAGGCGGTGCTGCTGGCAGACCGCGTACTGGTCATGAGCCGTCGGCCAGGCCGTTTGATCGCCGATATTCCGGTGACGTTAAGTCGTCCGCGCGCCCTGACCGATCGCTACAGCGCGGACTTTGGCGCGATCGCGCTGGACGTGCGTCACGCCATCGAGCAGGCATAGAGCCATCGATTGACCGCTGCGCTTGAATGTGGACAATCTGCACCCGTGCGATCAGTCTGCAAAGGTGAGGCTCATGTTCGATGTCGAGGTCATCCGGTCGCAGTTCCCCGCGTTGATGCGTCGCTTGGAAGATGGTACACAGCCTGTCTTTTTCGACAACCCGGCGGGCACCCAAGTCCCGCAGGCGGTGATCGACGCTGTCGGAGATTACTACCACCAGATGAACGCCAATTCCGGTGGTGCGTTTGCGACCAGCCGCTCCAGCGATGCGATGGTGGCGCAGACGCGGATGCTTGCAGCCGCGTTTCTCAATGCCCCGCGCGCCGACGAGATCGTGTTTGGGCCAAACATGACCACGCTCAACTTCGCGCTCAGCCGAGCGTTGGCACACATCATGTCGCCCAACGATGAGTTGGTGGTGACGCGCATGGATCATGATGCCAACGTAGCGCCCTGGCTGCGGTTGGCGGCCGATCACGGTCTGAACGTGCGCTGGGTCGATATTCACGACGATGACTGCACCCTCGATCTGGACAGTCTTGAGGCTGCGCTGAGCGAGCGGACCCGCATCGTTGCAACCGTCCACGCGTCCAACGCAGCGGGAACGATCAATCCCGTCGGCCGCATCGCCGAGATGGCGCACGCTGCCGGTGCCTTCCACGTGGTCGATGCCGTCCAGAGCGCGCCGCATGTATCGATCGATGTGCAGGCGATCGGCTGCGATTTCTTACTCTGCTCAGCTTACAAGTTCTTCGGGCCGCATGTCGGCCTGCTGTGGGGGCGCTATGAGCTGTTAGAAACGCTGCCCGTCTACAAAGTTCGCCCGGCGAAAGATGTAACCCCATACCGCTGGGAGACGGGGACGCCTGCATTTGAACTCATTGCGGGAGTCGGGGCAGCGCTGCGCTACATCGCCCAGCTCAGCGGCCTTGAGGAGCCGTCGCGCGCGGCCTTTATCGAAGCGCTGCGCCGTATTACGGTCTATGAACGCGAGCTTGTGCTCCACCTCATGGCGGTTCTCGAGGCGTATGGCGATATCCAGATCGCGGGCATCCGTGATGCTGCGCGTTTTGATGAGCGAGTCCCGACGGTGATCTTCACCCACCAGCGTCTGGCTCCCCGTGAGGTCGCCGAACGTCTGGCGCGTGCGCATATCTATGTTTGGGATGGCAATTACTACGCTCAAGAGATCATGCAGCGGCTCGGTCACGGTACCGACGGCATGGTGCGTGTTGGCCTGACGCATTACAACACGCATGCCGAGATCGATCGGCTTGACGCTGCGCTGCGGACGCTGTGATCGCGACACTAGCCGAGCACATCTTTGGACACGGCCGCTGCCAACTGCGCGCTGACCAGCTCGAGCATCAGCACGTTTTCCCGACTGATCGAACCGGGGGCTTTGCGCCCCGCGACCAGGACGCCATATTTCTGTTTGACCGGCACAGCGGCGATCGCGCCCAGGCGCCCGCGCAGCACCAGCGGGTGATTCAGAGCGTCATCTGGTCCGGCGATGCGCGACTGCTCGGTCTTGGCGACCCAGCCAACGATGTCATCTGCAGCCGCCTCTTTGGGGGCAGCCATCTGCGCCGGCGAGTCGCCATCTTGGGCGCGCAGCATGACGTGGCCATCAGCATCGATGCGATAGAAGGCCACATAGTCGTAACCGAGGGCAGTGCACGCGCTGACCGCTGCTTGCTGTTTGCCGTACTCACCAACACTGCCGACTTTGCGCAGTTGTTTGGCAAATTCGCGCACCGCCGGCATGGTATCCGCGCGCAGGGTCTCGAGCTGGCGGTCGGACATCATGCGGACGATGCGCCGAGCCAGATCATCGTTCTCGAATGGCTCGATGCTGACTTCGTCGGCCTGACCGGGCAGCGCAAAATCCGCTTCTTCGTCGATCAAGACGATCAGAAGGCGCGGGTATGTGTGACGGATTTCGTCGATCAGCGCAAATGCATTCGGCAGCCGGTTATCTATGACGACGACATCGATCCGGCGCTCACGGTCACCCAGTAGTTCCAACGTCTCCGCCGTGTCGGTCACGATATTCAAGTGGAAGTCGTGATGTTGAGCGAGCTGTCGGTAGTAGCGCGCAGCATCGTCGCGCCGAATTGCGAGCAGAACCTCAATCTGCGTCATGGCTTTGCGATGATCTCCGTATGACGTTTGCTTTGTGTCTTCATAATACTCTGGCAAGGCGTTCCGTGGTAATTAAAGCGAGTACGATGAGCTGTCGCAGCCCATCACCGATCGGCGTCAGTTCGATGTACTCGTCGAGCCGATGCGCATTGCCGCCTCGCGTGATACCGATCGTGACCGTCGGACATCCGAACGCCAGTGGGATGTTGCCGTCGGTGCTGCCGGCCTCCAATGTTCCCTGCACGCCGAGCAAACGCAGGATCTCCAGAGCATCCTGTACCAACGGATGATGTGCAAGCAGCATTCCGGCAGGGCGGTCACCGACGGTCTCGACGGTGAGCTGCAGGTCCTCACGCCGCATTTGATGCACATAATTCATCACCTGGGCTTCGAGCTGGGCGAGTCCATCCTGGGTTTCGGAGCGCAGATCGAGCCAGATGTAGGCTTCAGTCGCAATGGCATTGATGGCTGTGCCGCCGCCGATCATGCCGATATTGTACGTCGAGCGGGGCGAAACTGGCGGTCGGATGGTGAGCAGGCGCGCACCAAGTTCGATCAAGCTGTGGATGGCGCTTGGGCGGCCAAAGTGTAGCCAACTGTGTCCACCTTCGGTACGCACTTTGATGTGCAGTCGCCGCACAGCGATGCCGCCGTTGTAAACGTGGCCGTAGGCCAATCCTTCGATATTGATCACGCATCCGACTTGGGCGCGCAGCCGCTCGAAGGCCGCCCGCATTCCGCCCAGGTCGCCCAGGCCCTCTTCCCGGCTGGTGGCGACAAACCAGATGTTGCACGCCGGGGTGATGCCTTCGCTGCGCAGGTAGCGCGCGAGCGCCAGCAGACTGGCGGCCCCGATGGCATTGTCGCCTAGTCCCGGCCCCGCGATCAGATCGGGTGCGCAGCGCAGGCTGAGATCAGTGTCTTGTGGGAAAATAGTATCGGTATGGGCGCTGATCAGCAGCGCCGGTGCGTCCGGTTGTTCTCCCCGGATCAAGCCGTAGACGTTCGAAAGCTCGTCGATCGCGATCGACTCCATGCCCAGTGCCTGCATCTCCGACAAAACCTGAGCCGCGCGCTGTGCTTCTTGGAACGTCGGCGCGGGGATCTGCTGAAGCAGAGTACTCTTCTCCAGCAGCCAAGCGCAGTGTTCCGCCAGCGGTCGCCAGTTGAGACGCTCGAGCAGATGTTGGACTCGTGGTGTCATGGTGTGCTGTTTGGACAAACGGACCTCGTGTTGTGGTTTATACCGATATCTTGCGAGAACCAAGTAAAGATCGTGCGAAGGGCTTTGATTATATCTTAAAGATAGCTATAATCTGCGATCCCACTGGTTCAAATGATTTCGTCTACAGTGCCAGCTCCGTATGAGAGGAGTGCGCCCTAATGGTTGCTCGGGTCCTCGTCATTGAGCGTAACCAGGTTCAGAACCCGTCCTTTAGTGAAGCGTTGAAGAAGCGCTATGAGGTGTTCACCGCTCCCAGTGGTCGTAAAGGGTTGGCGCTGGCGGGAGAGTTTTCGCCGGGAGTGATCGTACTGGACGCGATCTCGATGCGCACGCCCGGCGACCGGGTGTGTCAGCTTCTGCGCGAACACCTGCCGACCACACCGCTGGTGCATCTGTTCCCCGGCGATAAGCGCAAAGCTCAGAGCTGCGCGGAGGTTGTGCTGACGCATCCCTTCACTGCGCGCAAGCTCATCAACTCGATCGAGCGTCTGCTTCAGAAGCAGATGGCGCCGCAAACGGGATCGGTCGAAGCAGTGGTGTGTGGGCCGTTTGCGCTCGACATGAGCCGACGTGTGCTGCGCTTTCAGGGGCAGGAGACGGCGCTGACCCCGAAATTGGCACAGTTGATCGAGATCTTCATGCGCCACCCTGGCCAGACACTCGACCGTAAGATGCTGATGTCGCAGGTGTGGAATACAGATTATCTGGGTGATACGAGGACGCTGGATGTCCATATCCGGTATATTCGCCAGGCCGTCGAGTCCGATCCGAGCAAACCCGTCTATTTTAAAACTGTGCGCGGGATCGGGTACCGCCTCGAAATCGGCGGCGCACCAGCGGCTGTGCTCCAGCGCGAGATGGAGTTTCAGTTGACGTGAAACCGGGCGTGTTGAATACCGCGAGTATGCCAAACAAAAACCGACCCCAGCGGTCGGTTTTTTGTCGCGAACTTAGCTTGAAGCGGCGAGCATTTTGTTCAGCCGCTGCATCAGACGGCTCTTTCGGCGGGCCGCATTGCGCTTGTGAATGACGCCTTTGCTGGCGATCCGGTCAAGCTCGCTGAGGGCGGCGCGTGTAGCCTCGATCGCGGCTTCTGGCGACTTGGACGTTTCGATAACAGTGCGCGCTTTCTTGACGAAGGTGCGCGCTCGGCTGCGATAGCTGCGGTTGTATGCGCGGCGTTTGGCATTCTGGCGCATACGCTTCAGGGCAGACTTGTGATTGGCCATAATTTCTGCGCGGCACCATCGATCGACTGACTATATGCCGCAGATTCCTTTCTCGCTGCTTTTTCCGTGATTTAGTTCACAATTCTAGCACAGGGGCTGCCGAAGTGTCCAGAATCCTTTGTCCCTCATGCGCCCAGCCGCTGCACCAAAAACAGGGTAGCGATGAGATTCAGGGCGATCACCACGGCCAGCGCCAGCATGAGCCAGATCGGCAGCCGCTGGCGGGTGCCAGGCAGCCGGGTTGCGCGGATCTCATCCGGGATATCGGGGAAGAGGGGTTCGTGCTCGACGATTTCCTCAGCTTCATCTTCCTCTATCCCGGCGAAAAACGCGGCGGGTGCATCGTCTGCGGCGCTGGCGCGGCGCTCCTCAGTCTTTGGCTTTGCCGACGATCGGCGGGCGGGCGGGGGGGGGGGGCCGGGCGGCCCAGCCGGCCGTCCAGTGCTGGGCCTTTCGAACACATCGATCTCGTCATTATCGACGAACGGCGAGGTGGTGAGGGGCTGAGCTGGCGCAGGAGTTGACGGCAGGTTGAGCGTGCTGACCCAATTGTCCAGGTCGTCGTCGCTCAGATCGAGTCCTGGGCGTTTGGATGCGGCAGCAGGAGAGTCCGCAGGTGCAGACCACTCAACGCTGGTGGACAGCGTATCAGACTTGGCGGTCGACGATCCAGACATCGCGCTGGGCGCAGGCGGAGCCTTGGGCGAGAGCGGCGCGCCCGATATGATCGGCGCCATGCTTCCGCTCGCTTTCTGCTGCGCAATGTACTGCAAGCCTTGGCGTGCTCGCTCATTGGCTGGGTTGATTTGCAGGACATTTTCTAGGCAGGTTTGCTGATCCTCGACAGTTTCGACCACCGCGCTCAGCCAGAGCCAGCCCTGTTCATTCAATTGATCGATATCGACCACTTTTAAGAAAAGTGTTCGAGCATCATCTCTTCTGCCGCTCTTAAGTGCGTCGATGCCTTCGCGCAGCATCGCTTCCACATTGGCTGCCATGCCAACCTCTGTTGATGGTAGTGATCGTTCCAGACCGTCCAGCTAATCATAACATAGGCTCGCGATCTGTGTGGCAAAAGGCGACGCCTACGCGTGATGGGTGGACTTTTCCACCATCAGGATGATCGGAAATCATTCTTGGGGCTGAAGGCGCACATGCGCTTCGGAGTGACAATGGAGGGTAGGATGTATGCGGTTGGTTTGTGGCCTGCACCCACACGACCACAGGAGAGGTGTCTATGAGAAAGTACTCGTTCTTCGTCGCAGTCGGGACCCTGCTGGTGGTGGCAGGGTTCATGTTGCTGCACCAGGCGCGTACCTACGCGCAAGATGCCGAGCCAGAGGGACCGCCTTTCCTGGCGTCCTTCTACGCGGCTTGGGAAGCTTCTCCGCACAATGATGCGGACTCTGAGGCGTTTCGGCATTGGGACTCCGAAGGCGCGATCCCTGAAAACTGTGCCAAATGCCACTCCACCCCCGGCTACTTGGACTATCTTGGTGAGGATGGATCGAGTTTTGGGACGGTCGATGCGCCTGCACCGCTGGGCACGACAGTCAACTGCGATGCGTGCCACAACGCTGCGGCAGCCAGCTTGACGACCGTCAGCTTCCCGTCCGGCGCTGAGATCACGACGACGGACAACGCAGCGCGCTGTATGCTGTGCCATCAGGGACGGGCCTCGACCGACTCGGTCAACGCTGCGCTTGCCGAACGCGGTCTCGAAGATATGAACGCAGTCGATCCAGAACTGGGCTTCATCAATATCCACTATTACGCAGCGGCGGCGACACTGTATGGCTCCGAAGTGCGCGGCGGTTACCAATTCGAAGGGCGCATCTACCAGATGCAGAATGTCCATGTGCCCGGTTTCGACACCTGCACGAGCTGCCACAACCAGCATACGCTGGAAATCGATGTCGAAGCGTGTGCCACCTGCCATGAGGATGTCCGCTCGGTTGAAGACCTGCGCTACATCCGCATGCCGGGGTCGATGGTCGATTTTGATGGCGATGGCAGCAGCCTTGAGGGCATTGCGGAGGAGATCGAGACCCTGCAGGAGATGGCGCTCGAAGCGATCCAGGCATATGCCAGGGAGATCGCCGGGACGCCGATCGCGTATGACCCGGCTGCCTATCCGTACTTCTTCGTCGATACCAACGATAATGGTCAGGCTGATGCAGATGAGGTGAACTACGGCAATCGGTACATGGCCTTCACGGGGAACTTGCTCCGCGCTGCGTACAACTATCAAGTCAGCCAGAAGGATCCTGGGGGCTACGCGCACAATGCCGTCTATCACATCCAACTGCTGTTCGACAGCATCGAGGTCTTGAACGCCCAGCTCGGCCAGCCCGTCGATCTGACCATGGCGACACGCACCGAGTCCGGTCATTTTGACGTGACCGCTATGGCGTTCCGCTATTGGGATGCTGAGGGAGAGGTGCCGAACCGCTGCACCAAGTGTCATACGGCTGAGGGGCTGCCATTCTTCCTTGAGCATGGGGTCAATATCGCGGGCGCGCCGTCCAATTCGCTCTCGTGCTCGACCTGCCATACCAGTTTGAGCGAATTCACCGTGTATCCGCTGACTGAGGTCACGTTCCCCAGCGGTGCAGTGCTGTCGTTCGGCGAAGAAGAACCGTCGAATCTGTGCCTGAACTGCCATCAGGGACGTGAGTCGACCGTCAGCGTCAATCGCGCGATCGCTTCGGCGGGTGTGGGCGATGACGAAGTCTCCGACGCGCTGTCATTCCGCAACATTCACTATTTTGCTGCGGGTGCAAGCCTGTTCGGCGGTGAAGCGCAGGGCGCGTATCAGTACGCCGATCGGGAGTACAGCGGTCGCAATTTGCACGACGGCGAAGAGATGACAATGTGCGATAGCTGCCACCGTGAACATGAGCTGACCGTGCGTGTCAACGAATGCCAAGACTGCCATGAAGATGTCGAGGCACCGGAAGACTTCCGCATGATCCGCGCCGAGGCCGAGGGCGAAGACGCGATCGACTACGATGGTGACGGTGATGTGACCGAGCCGATCCAGGCCGAGATCGACACCTTGACTGATGCGCTGTACGCGGCGATTCAGGCTTACGCTGCCGACACCATCGGCACGCCGATCGCCTACGACTCGCATGCGCATCCATACTGGTACGTCGATGCTAACGGCAATGGCACTGCTGATGCTGAAGAAGTGAACCGCGACGGCCGCTATGTCACTTGGACACCGTCACTGCTGCGCGCAGCTTACAACTACCAGTACATCCAGAAGGATCCCGGCACCTACGTCCACAACCCTGATTACGCTCTGCAGATTCTGTACGACAGCATCGAGGCGATCGGTGGTGGTGAGGCGGTTGCCAGCTTCACCCGTGCCCCGGTGGAGATGACTGGCGGCTGAGCTGATCTTTCATCCAGAGTCTGTGTCAGGCCGAGCCACGCGCTCGGCCTGATGATTCTAACTCCAAGCATCAGTCCACTCTGTGCGAACGAGCGCAGACATTGGCGGTACTTGACAAAAAGTTTTGACCAGTCTAAATTAGGAGCAGATGGCTAGCCAACTGAGCTGGTACGCTGGCTGATCCCATGTTCGATCTTGGGAGACCCACTAAATGTATCGACATCAAGGCGTACTGTTACTGCTCCTGCTCAACCTGATGCTGGTCGCAGGTGTCTCTGCACAAGATGCGGCTTTTCGCATCGTGGCGACGACGACACAGGCCTCCGACCTGGTCTCCATCCTGACTGCGGGCGTCCAGGGGGTCGAGGTCAAGGCCTTGATGGGTGCTGGTGTCGATCCCCATCTGTACAAGCCGACTGAGGCCGATATTGCAGCGATGAGCCGCGCGGACATGGTCATCTACAGCGGCCTGCATCTTGAAGGACAGTTCGGTACGGTCTTTGCAGCATTGAGCGAGCGGAATGTGCCAGTCTATGCGCTGTCGCAGCCGGTCAAGGAGGCTGGGTTCGTGGTCGGAGCTTATGACCCGGACTCGGCGCAGCTCGGCACAGACGATCCGCATTTCTGGTTTGACCCGCGCAACTGGGAACTCACCACGCTTGATCTGGCTGAGGCGCTGGCTGCCCTTGACCCCGCAAATGCCAGTCAATACCGTGCCAACGCCGAGGCATATGCCGCCCGGCTTCGTCTGCTGTTCGATTGGGCGAGCGAGGGAATGCGGCAAGTTGACAGCGATCAGCGCTTTTTGGTCACTTCCCATGATGCCTTTCAGTATTTTGGTGCGGCTTTCGGCTGGCGCGTGCGTTCGATCCAGGGCATCAGCACGGCCGATGAGGCGGGTGTTGGAGATGTTCAGGCCGTGGCCGAATTCATAGTCGAGAACACGATCCCGGTTATCTTCGTTGAGAGCAGCGTCCCACCGAACACCGTCCAAGCCGTACAGTCGGCGGTGGTGGCTGAGGGTGGTCGGCTGCGTTCAGGTGTGCGCGAGCTGTTTTCCGACGCGATGGGCGTGCCGGGCGAATTTGGCGGCACCTACGTTGGCATGATCGCATGGAATGTCTACACCATCTTGCAGTCTTACCAATGTGCAGGGGTCGAGATCGAAATCCCTGCGTGGCCTGAGGGCTTGGAACCGCTGCCGCCGCTCGAGCTGATCGAGGCGGACTGCGGTTCATAGAGGACGATACATAGCGCGCGTTTGGAGAGACTGTCATGTCCAAGCAGCAAAACGGATATGTGAAGCGGGGCGGCGGCGTGGCACTGGCAGTGGACGATCTAACGGTCGCCTATCACGAGACACCGGCTCTCTGGGATGTCGATCTCGAAGTGCCGGAGGGGGTGCTGATGGCGGTCGTCGGTCCGAATGGCGCCGGGAAGAGCACATTGATCAAGGCGGCGCTCAACTTGGTGCCGCGCTCTGCCGGGACGGTCACTTTCTTCGGCAAGCCGTATGGGCTGGTACGCGCCTTGGTGGGTTACGTGCCGCAGCGTGGCAGCGTCGATTGGGATTTCCCCACCTCTGTGATCGATGTGGTGATGATGGGTCTCTATGGTAAGCTCGGCTGGTTTCGACGGCCTGGCCGGCACGAACGCGCTCGCGCGCTGCACGCGCTGGAGCAGGTCGGCATGGCCGAGTTCGCCGACCGGCAGATCAGCCAGCTTTCCGGCGGGCAGCAGCAGCGCACTTTTCTCGCGCGTGCCCTGGTGCAGGATGCTCAGCTCTATTTCATGGATGAGCCGTTCGCAGCCGTCGATGCGGTCACGGAGCGGGCGATCGTGTCGATCCTGCGCGAGCTGCGTGCGCAGGGCAAAACGGTCATCGTCGTTCATCATGACCTGCAGACGGTCGAGGAGTACTTCGATTGGGTGACGCTCTTGAATGTCGAGGTCGTCGCCTCCGGCCCGACCGCAACCACGTTCACGCCCGATAATCTGCGCAAGACCTACGGCGCGCGCGTCTCGATCCTGCATGACGGGCAGATGATCGCTTCGGGAGCGGACTGATATGGTGCATTTATCGTCGCAAGATCGCCGCGTTTGGCTGTTCATCGGGACGATCGCGCTGGTGTCTGTCCTGCTCGTCCCTTTCAGCCAGATAGTGCTCGGCGTCACGTACAACTACACGCTGCGCACCGTCGCTTTAGGCGGCGCTGCCTTAGGCATCGTCAGCGGTGTGCTCGGCTGTTTCGCCGTGCTGCGCCAGCAGAGCTTGATGGGGGATGCGCTGTCGCACGCCGCTCTGCCGGGCGTCGGTGCTGCATTCTTGATCGGCGGTCGTTCGCTTGGTTTGCTGCTGCTCGGAGCCGGTGCCGCAAGCTGGCTCGGATCCCAGTTCATTCGCGCGCTCACGCGCACGACACGCATCAAGCAGGACACCGCGATGGGAATTGTGCTGGCGGCTTGGTTTGCTGCGGGAGTCGTGCTGCTCACTTACATCCAGAGCCTGCCCAATGCCAGTCAAGCGGGGCTGGAGACCTTCATCTTCGGGCAGGCCGCGGCGATGGTCGAGTCCGATGTGCACTTGATCGCCGCTGTCGGGGGCGTCGCCTTCGCCGTTTTGGCCCTGTTCTGGAAGGAATTCAAACTGATCACGTTCGACTCCGAATTTGCGGCGGCGAACGGCTTTCGCGTTGGGATGATCGATACGCTGCTCACGACTCTGATCGTCGTCGCGGTCGTCCTCGGTCTGCAGCTTGCCGGTGTCATCTTGATGGTGGGCATGATGATCGCGCCCGGCATTGCTGCCCGGCAGTGGACGCACAAACTCGGCCAGATGGTCGTCCTCTCGGCGGTGTTAGGCGCGTTCGCAGGCGGCACAGGCGCCATCATCAGCGCGATCGATGCTGACATCCCGACCGGACCTATGATCATCGTGGTCGCGTTTGCGCTGGTGACAATCTCGATCTGTTTTGCGCCGGAGCGCGGTTTGGTGTGGAAACTGCTGCACCAGCGGCGCGATCACAGGCGTTTCGCCGCTCAGCATGTGCTGCGCGATATGTACCGGTATGCGCTTTCACACGGGCATGCGGGTCATCCTGTGCCTGGGTCGTTCCTGATCGGGACGCGCGGGACGGCGGCGCTGGCCGGTTTGGCGGAGCTTCAGCAGCGCGGGGCAGTGAGCCAGCTTGGGTCTTCGTGGGTGCTCACTGCGCTCGGCATCTCCGAAGCTGAGCGGGATCAAGAGAGCCAAAGGCTGTGGGATGTTTATCGCCAGTTCGGCGATGAACTCGATCTGCCCACAGTGGTCGAAGACCGCCAGCGCGATATACATGACGTGCTGCCCATCAGCGCGGTCGCCAAGCTGGAGGACTATCTGGAAAGGTCGGCGATCTGATGTTCGGGATCGAGCAGGTCGTGATCCATGTCCTGATTCAGCTTTTTCCGCGCGAGGCGATCAACGAGTTTCTGCGCGATCCGCAAAACACCGCCGTGCTGATCGGTGCGCTGATCGCGATTTCTGGGTCACTGCTGGGTACATTCCTGCTGCTGCGCGGCATGTCGCTCACCAGCGATGCCATCAGCCACACGGTTCTGCTGGGCATTGTGACTTCCCTTCTCGTCATGACTGCGCTTCTTGGGCTTGAGCCAGATCTGAGTTCCCCCTGGCTGATCATCGGGGCGGCGGGGGCAGGGGTGGCGACGGTCGTACTGACAGAGCTGATCCACCGTTCCGGTCTGGTGCGTCAAGATGCAGCCTTAGGTCTCGCTTTTCCGCTCCTGTTCGCCCTCGCAATCATCCTGGTATCCCGGTTTGCCGATCATGTGCACATCGATCAGGACTCGGTCATGGTGGGCGAAATCGGTGTCGCTTGGGCCAATACGAACAGCCACTGTATCGAAAACTGCGATACCGTCACCATCCGTGAGGATGATCCGCGTGCGCTGATCACGCGCCAGTGCATCAACTGTCTCGAATTAGGTATCAGCCCGCGCGATACCGAGGCACAGTTCCAAGCGATCTGCATCAACTGCGGCACCTACACGCCGGCTCAGGCCTATCGTGAGGGGCTGATCGAGCAGGAACCCGTGCTAGTGTTCTGGCCGAAATCGGTCACGGTGACGGCGCTCCTGGCGCTGCTGGCGATCGGCTTTGTCGGGGCTTTCTATAAGGAGTTGAAGCTCGCGACATTCGATGCTGCACTGGCGCGCACCCTGGGCTTTCGTCCTGGCGCACTCACGTACGCGTTGATGGTGCTCGTCAGCCTGGTCGCAGTCGGCGCATTCGATGCTGTCGGATCGATCCTTGTCGTCGCGTTTTTCATCATCCCGCCGGCGGCCGCCTACCTGCTGACCGACCGGCTGGCCGTCATGCTCCTCATCAGTCCTGTCATCGGCGCGCTCGGCGCGTTTTTCGGCTACGACCTGGCGCGCGGTTATTTCCTCAGCGTTGTGCCGATGGCTGACCTGATCCGGTTGATCAACGGCATGTTTGGCCTGCACATGGGCGAACGGTGGAATTCCTCGATCTCGGCATCGATGGTCTTAATGATGTTTTTCTTCTTCCTGCTGGCATGGGTGCTGTCGCCGAAGTACGGCCTCGTCTCAACGGCGCTGCGCCGCGCCCAACAGCGGCGCGAATTCGACCGTCAGGTCGTCCTCGGCCATATCCATCATCATCACCGCTCGGCAGCTCAGGCTCATGAGCTGGCGCTTGCGACGCTGCACGAGCATTTTCGCTGGACTCCAGCAAAAATGGCGCGCGTGCTGAGGGATATGGAGCGATCGCATTTGATCGACATCGATGGCGGTGCGGTCACCTTGACTGTGAGTGGCGAAGCTCAGATGCGCGCATTTCGGCAGCGCCACCTTGGCGCGCGCGCTGCCACGTTCGCAGACGAACCGTCTGCAGTTTGAGCCGTATATCAGGTGCTGTCCCGCTCGCTGTCGTAGAGAGCCGCGTATAAAGCCGCTTGGCGCTCGCGTGCGAGGCGCAGCGCTGCCGCGCGTTCGGGGATGACCTCGATTCGGCGGGAAACGGCGGGTGCAAAGTCGGTTGTTTCGCCCAGGGCTTGCAGCACGAGCAGGGCGATGCCTCTGGCGGTCGTCTCTCCGTCCAGAAGCAGCAGCGGAGCGTTTAAAGCGTCGGCACAGATCTGCCCCCAAACGGGAGATGCCGTCAGTGCACCACCGCTGGCATAGACCTTCGTCGAGGCCGTCACGCCTAACTGCTGCGCGATCGTCGCCAGGCGAAGGGCAACGCTTTCGAGCGCCGCTTGCAAGACATCTAGTGGGGTGGTCGCAGCGCGCAGTCCGTGCAGCGTACCCGTCGCATCTGCACGATAGCCTGGGCTGCGCTCGCCGGTCAGCAGCGGCAAAAACGTCAGACCGTGCCCGTCCGCTGGACGCAGCAGGATGTGTGGATCAGCATCTTCGAAGACACGAAACGTGCTGCGCACCCATGCGATCGTGCCGCCGCCTTCACTGGTCGCGCCGCCTATCAGATGCCGGCTGGCGTCTACTCGGTAGTTCCACAATCCAGCCGGTAGGCGGGAAGGAGGCGACTCTGTGACGATTCGTACGGCGGCGGTCGTGCCAATTGTCAGCGCGCATGTCCCATGTCCCGTCGCGCCGGAACCGATGTTTGCCGCTGCACCGTCGCCGATAGGCAGGAAGAACGGCACCTGCGCGAGCGCCTCCCAGCGCGCGGCGTACGGCGCTGCCAAGCCGAATTGAGCGTTCGAATAGTCGCTCAGCTGCGGGAGCGCTGCGCGGTCGAGGTCCAGTAAGTGCAGCCACTCATCATCCCATGCCAGGCTCGTCCGGTCGAGTAACCCACTCCAAGACGCGATCGAAAAGCTGCAGGGCACCGCACGTCCGAACCAACGGCGGTAGAGCCAGGTGCCGAAGTCCAGCCACAGGGCGGCTCGGATGCCCTGCTCGCGCAGCCAGCGCAGTTTGGGCGGGTGATAGGCGGTGTGGAGCGGACAGCCCGTCCGTTCGTGCACATGGGACGCATCGATCTGCGAGCGCAGGGCCGCGAGCGCATCAGCGCAGCGCGTATCGGCATACGTGTAGATGGGGGTGATCGGTTCTCCATCTGGACCGACGCCAAGCAGGTTACCGACGAAGGTCGCCATGCCGACAGCGCGGATGCTCCGCGCTGCCTGATGCCGCAGCACCTCGTCGATGCAGGCCTCGACGAGCCGACGCAGATCATGCGCGTGAGCGGTTGAAGCCCCGCTGGTATCGGTCGTGAAGGCGTATTTGCGGCGCGCCACCGCGTCACGGATGACCTGCGCGGCGTCGTCAAATAAGAGCGCGCGCACCGACGAGCTGCCGATATCTAGCGCCAGCACCGTCATCGCGGTTTGACTCGGTAGAGCATTTCACCGGCCTTCGGCACATACAGGATGCCCTCATCTTCGCGTCCCTGCCAGTCTTCGAGGCGGATCTCAGCTGGGTTCAGGTAGCCGAGGTTCAGCCGTGCGCAGTCGTCCGCCGAGATCTGCGATGCCAGTGTGACTCGAATGCGTGGATGTTCTACACCCGCGTCGAAAGTGCCGCTGCCGCGCAGGTGCGTGCTGTGTGCGATGACGCCGAGGGGCACATCGCAAAAGCGCTCCCACTGCCTGAGGAAGTAATCGCGCACGTGGTAGCCAATTTTGTAGATCGAATCGCCGTGCACATGGCTGACGACCGCGAGGTGCGGCGCGTAGATGATGACCTCGCCGCCATCCGCGACGGCTGGGTCGAGCTTGTACATCGCTTTCGCGCCGACCCACAGCTCGTCGTACATCGGCGGTGCGCAGGAAAGCACGCGCTGGTACGGACGTTCCACCCAAATGACATGCCGCTGGAGCGAGTGATCGGCGGCGGCACTCCAAGCACTGATGTGATCGCCGATGAAGATGCCGGAAAGCTCATCCCTCTCCACTGTCAGAGCGGCCAATGTGACGGGCACTGTCACGAGCGCGGCGGCGGCGTGGATCATGGCGCGCACGGGGGTATCTTTGATACCGATGGTGTCCATCACCGTGATCAGCGCGCCGAGCCAGTGCGTGACGTTGATCATATCCGGCCCGGAGATACCGGGGAACAGGTACTTGGCTCCGCCAGACATGCCGACAACCTCGTGCGGGAAGACCGGGCCGAGGATCAGGATGTGATCGTAATCGAAGATTCGCCGGTTGATGCGCACCGGCACATCGTCGCCCAACGACGGATGCCAGCGTTCACCAGCCAGCTCCTGGATCTGATCGCGCGTGAGGGTACCGATGAGCGCCAGCGCGCTGGGGTTGTCCCACTCATGAGCAGCCCCACGTGCGCGTAGTCGGCGCTGCGTTCCTCCGCTGTAATGCCGACCAGCTTGTGCAGCGCGGACTCGGTGAGGGGAGGGTGCGTGCCGAGCGCCACCATGAAATCGAGCTGTTGGGTGCCGCGCAGCAGATCGAGCAGCAGGCGGAACAGACGGTGCAGCGGCATGGTGCGCGTGTGATCTGGGATGAGGACGAGCAGCCGCGCCCCGTCGAATCTGCCGGCAAGGCCGGCATACAGCGTCTCCGCGATTTGCGCCTCCGTGAGCAGCTCACCAGCCGGTGCGACTGCCTGTGCATCCACACCCATCACTCACACTCCAGTGTATGCGCTGAAGCCGCCGTCGACTGGCACGACAATGCCCGTCACGAAGCGCGAGGCATCGGAGGCCAGCCAAAGCAGCGTGCCGATGAGGTCGTCCGGACTCCCGAAGCGGCCCATCGGCGTGTGGTCGATGATCTGTCTGCCGCGCGCCGTCAAATCGCCCGTTTCCGGGTCGATGAGCAGAAAGCGATTCTGATCGCCCAGGAAGAAGCCGGGCGCGATCGCGTTGACGCGGATATTGGGACTGTGTTCCCGTGCCATATACACCGCCAGCCACTGAGTGAAGTTGTTGATGGCGGCCTTGGCGGCTCCGTAGGCGGCCAC
Source organism: uncultured Pleurocapsa sp. (assembly GCA_964438415.1). Classification (GTDB taxonomy): domain Bacteria; phylum Chloroflexota; class Anaerolineae; order Aggregatilineales; family Phototrophicaceae; genus Flexifilum. The sequence goes on from CAYTME010000011.1 coordinate 22,569, forward strand.
GCGGGTGAGGGGAACAAACGCAGCCATCGACGAGATGTTGATGATAACGCCCGTTTTTTGCACGGCCATGCGTGCGCCGAAAAGCTGGCACGGAAGCAGTGTGCCCATCAAGTTCAAGTCGAAGACCCACCGCATCGCTTCTTGCGGCAGTTCAAAAAAACTGCGCTCTCCCGGCACTGCGGTCGCTTCTGGCCGGTTGCCGCCCGCAGCGTTGACCAAGATATCGACCCTCCCGCACAGCTCCGCAATGCGCTCGGCTGCCTGCGCGACCTGATCGCGGTTGAGCACATCGCAGGGAAGGGCGATTGCGCTGCCGCCCGCAGCGTTGATGCGGTCGGCCAGTTCAGCAAGAGGCTGCGGTGTGCGAGCGAGTAAGGCGACGGTGGCCCCTGCCGCCGCCAACCCATGGCTCATCGCCGCGCCCAATGCGCCAGTCGCGCCCGTGACGACCGCGATCTTGTCTGTGAGGTCAAATAGGCCTTTTCCCATAATTGCTGGCTCCCTGTTCTGTTGATCATATGCGCATGCGTGCGCTGCTGCCAATATCAACAGTGCGGCAGCCTAGCGGACGGGATTGTCATGCCGAGTGGTCAGATTTGACGCATCTACCTATTCCACGATAGAATAGCGGGCATGAGCGCTCTAACACCTGATGAAGCGATTCTGGGTCTGCTGGCTGTGCAAGCGCGTCACGGCTATGAACTGCTGGAATGCTTCCGCAGCGACCAGCAGCTTGGGCGGGTGTGGAATTTGAGCAGCAGTCAGATCTATGCCGTGCTGAAACGCTTGGAGCGCGAAAGGTGGATCGCGGGACGTGTCGTCACGTCGGAACATGCGCCGCCGCGAACCGAATACACCCTGACGCAAGCGGGTGAGCAGCATCTGCTCGATTGGCTCTTCGAGTCGCAGCCTTCTCCCAGCATTCGGCGTATTCGGGTGGAGTTTCTGAGCCGCCTATACGTTGCATGGCAGTTGAACCTTCCGACTGAGGCCGTCGTGCGACATCAACGAGAGTCATGTGTTGCCCAGCTCGCCCAGCTCGCCGAGGAACGCGAGCATGCTGCACCCGGCATCGACTTGCTCACGCTCGAATTTCACATCAGTCAGTTGGAGGCGGTGCTGCGCTGGATTCAACGCTGTGATCCTGTCCCGGCCTCAGATTGAGTGCGCGATCTGTGTCTTTAGTGCCCAACCTATGTGAATGTGAGGAGATGACGGATGCGACGAGCCTTTCTTCCAGTGCTGATGTCGTTTCTTGCGCTGTGTCTGACCTTCAATCTGGTCAGTGCGCAGGCTTCCCCCTTCACGCTGAATGCAGATGAGACGCTGCAGCCAGCCATCGCGGCGTTATATACAGCCAAGTACGGTGCTGCGCCGGTGTTTGCCGATGCAGATGCTGACTTGCTGGCGACCAGGGATGTAGGCGTTTTGCCGGATGATTTTGTTGGTGTGCCGCCGTATTTCCTGCCGGATGCCTTCTTCGTAACGCGGTCGGAGCAGGCTGCGGAGTTTGTCGACTTTGCCATTTCGCCAGACGGTCAGCAGGTCTTGATCGACGCGGGCTTTCTGCCAGATCGTGTGACCGTGATCGATCAAGCGGGCAACACCGTCGAGATTCCACAGCCGGTGCGTAGGGTGATCACGCCTTACAGCCTCGCCACGTATCTGGTTTATGGCGTTGGAGCGGCGGATCAGCTTGCTGCTGGCGGCTTTCTAGGCGCGCGCACCCCTGTTGGTGCAGCGCGGATGGAGGCGATCGACCCACGTTTTCCGGAATTGAGCGCCTATGTGATGAACCAGCGCGAGATCAACGTGGAGGAGGTCGCCAACCTCATGCCCGATGTCATCTTCACCAGCGCTCGTTCTGCTTGGTTGGATACGGTTGCCGAGCTGGGCATCCCGGTCGTGCTCTTTCAGGGTGAGTCGCCGGAGCTTTTGAAAGAGTCGATGATGCTGGCTGGGCAGGTGTTCGGGCCAAATGCCGCCGCCCGTGCAGCCGCTTGGGTGGATTACTACGACAGCATCTTCTCTCAGGTGGTCGAAGCGACAGCCGACCTAGCAGCCGATGAGCGCCCGCGCGTGCTGCTGGTCGGTGAAGACCCATTGCGCGTGATCAGCGGGGATATGTACCAGACCGACATGATTGCCGCTGCTGGGGGGCAGTCGGTCAGCGAAGCGCTGACGGGTTTCTGGAACGACGTGAATTTGGAGCAAATCTTGTTGTGGAACCCGGACGTGATCGTCATCGTGCCGTACGGCAGCGTCACACCGGAGACCATCACGGCAAGCGCCGAATGGCAGATCGTGAGCGCGGTGCAGAGCGGGCAGGTCTACAAGATGCCCAGTTGGGTCGCGCCTTGGGATGCGCCTGTGCCAGACTCAGTCTTGGGGATTATCTGGCTGGCGCAGAAGTTGTTCCCGGATCGCGTCGATCTCGACTGCGGCCAGGAGGCTGTAACTTTCTTCCGGACATTCTACAACTACGACATTCCACAGGATGATATCGCAGCGGTATGCGCGTCGTAACGCTTCGGCGCGTTCGAGCGGCGGCAGGATCACGGATACATGGGCGCGATACCCTCTATGTCGGTCTGCTGATCCTGCCGTTCGCCTTGATCATCGTCTCTCTGATGATCGGTCTCTACAGCATCAGCGTGGAGAACGTGGTCAAAGCGCTTCTATCGCCCGTATTTCCCGATCTGGCAGAGGGCGCAGCACAGACGGATCTCACGCTCGTCCTGCGCATTCGTCTGCCGCGTGTGCTGTCCGCTGCCCTCATCGGCGCTTCACTGGCAAGTACCGGCGTGGCCTTCCAGGGGATCTTCAAAAATCCATTGGTCGACTCGAATCTGCTCGGTGTGACCACCGGCGCGGGTTTCGGCGCAGCGCTGGCGCTGCTTTTGGGCGGGACGACCCTTCTGGTGCAGGGTTCCGCCTTCGGGTTCGGTTTGTTGGCCGTTTCGCTGGCGTATGCCGGCAGCCGTCTTTACAGCACGGCACCCATGATCGTCCTCACCTTGATGGGCATTCTGGTCGGCTCATTTTTCGGATCGCTCATATCACTCATGAAGTACGTGGCCGATCCGCTGAATACGCTGCCGGCCATCACTTTCTGGCTTCTGGGCGGCTTGACCGGCGTCACCTGGGACAGTGTGCCCCTCTTGGCACTACTGACCGTCGCAGGCAGTGTCTTCCTGTGGCTGGTACGCTGGCGTTTGAACATCCTGTCACTGGGGGATGCCGAAGCGGCAGCGCTCGGGATGAACCCGAACCGCCTCAAGTTGGTCATCATTGCGTGTGCAACGTTGATGACCGCCGCGGCGGTCGCAGTGGGGGGCGTCATTGGCTGGATCGGGCTGGTCATTCCACACGCTGGCCGCATCATCGTGGGGCCAGACCACAAGCGGCTGATCCCCGCTTCGCTGGCTTTGGGCGCTTCCTTTCTTCTGGTGATCGACAATATTTCGCGAACACTGCTCCCAACAGAAGTGCCGCTCGGCATCTTGACGGGGCTAGTGGGTGTCCCTCTGCTGGTTGTGCTGCTGCGCCGCAGCCAAACGGGCTGGTAATGGCGATGCTTGAGGCGACAGATATCACCCATGCGTACACACCGGGGCTGCCCGTGCTTCGGGGTATCTCGCTGAGGCTGGAACGCGGTACGATTCTCTACCTTTTGGGGCGCAACGGCTGCGGCAAGACCACGCTGATGCAGTGCTTGAGCGGTGTGCTCAAGCCCGACGGGGGCGCAGTCACACTCGACGGTCAAGACATCCTCTCATACACCCCGACCGAACGCGCACAGCATATCGGCCTGATCCCACAGCTTCATACGCCAGCTTTCGCCTACACAGTCCGGGAGATGATCCTGATGGGGCGTGCGCCGCATCTCGGGCTGTTCGGCGCTCCGGGCAAGACGGACTATGCCATCGCCGACGACGCACTCGCAAGTGTGGGGCTGGCGCATTATCGTGACCGGCCGTATACCCAGCTCAGCGGCGGCGAGCGTCAGTTGGTGCTGATCGCGCGCGGGCTGGCGCAGAAGTGCCGCATCCTGTTGATGGACGAACCCGATGCACACCTTGACCTGAACAATCAGCAGCGGGTGATGGAGATCGTGCAGCAGTTGGCGGCGGAGGGATTGTCGTTCATCGTGACTTCACACGTCCCGAATAACGCATTGGTGTATGCGCATCGTGTCTTGCTGATGAAGGCCGGGCGGGTGCTGTCCAGCGGTGAACCCGCTCAAACGCTGACGGACGCGCTGCTGTCGGATGCCTACGAAATCGATACCGAAGTGATTTACGAGACGATGGGCGATACCCGCGTCGCCCGCGCCATCCTGCCCCGGAAGCGCTGGTGATAATGCACACTCCGGCTGAGATTTGGGCCGAGCGAGCACCGATGATCGTCGTCACCGGTGAGATCGGCGCAGGTAAGACGACTTGGTGCCTCGATCTGGTCGCTCATGTCCGCAGTTTGGGCCTGCATGTGGCGGGACTGTCGTCGCCGGGGGTATTTGTCGATGCGGAAAAGGTCGCTATCGACCTGCTCGACCTATCCACGTACGAAAGGCGGCGTTTGGCCGATCGGCGATCAGCGGCGGATCTCGCTTCGCCTACGCCGAATTGGTATTTCCATGTCGAGGCGCTGGCATGGGGGGATGATGTGCTGAACTCGATCAGCGGCTGCGATCTCCTTGTGATCGATGAGCTTGGGCCGCTGGAACTGCGGCATAACCGGGGTTGGCGTTCCGCTCTGCCTCTGCTCAAACGCGGGTGCTGCCGCGCCGCCTGCGTCGTCGTTCGGCGGTCATTGTTGGCCGAATTCCTTGCGATTTTCCCAAACGCGTTCGTGGTTGAGATTGAGCGGGCAAGCGCGTGATGAGCTGAGCGCAAGCCGGTCAAACTCTGCCTGTACATCATGACGACACGCAATACATGCTGAGGCGAGCCTCAAGCCGGGCAGACTGCAATCCGCTTGAGGCCGCTTCTTCATCCATCTGCAGCAAATGGATCGCTGAAACGTGGATCGGTGATGAACGACTCGTCCGTAAGGCTTTCGAGATAGGCAACGAGGTCGGCGATATCCTGCTCGCTGATAGTAAACCCTGCGACCAGCCCGCTCTTGTACGGGTTGGCTCGCCCATCGCCGGCGTATGGTCCAGAATCGACCACCCGTCCCCCGTCCATGTAGAAGCGGATCACTTCCTCAAGCGTTGCGATGCTGCCATCGTGCATGTAGGGTGCGGTCAGCGCGATATTCCGCAGAGTCGGAGGGCGGAAACGGCCCATATCCCCCGGGTTGTTCGTGATTTCGTGCACGCCGGTGTTATCGGATGGGTAAGCGCCCCGTCCATCGATGTTATACAAACCGGTGTTGAAGAATGGACGCTCCTCAAACGTCGTGTTCGCGGTGACGGTCGAGAGCGTCATATTGAAACCCGTGTGGCAGTGATGACACTCGAGCTGCTCGGAGAAGAAGAGTTCCATCCCGCGCAGCGCCGACTCAGAGAGCGCGTCGCGCTCGCCCCGCAGGTAGCGATCGTAGGGTGAGCTACCCGAGATCAGCGTGCGGTTGAAAGAGGCCAGAGCCAGCAGAATGTTATTGAACGTGAACGGATCGGCCTGGTCGGGAAATGCCGCAGCGAACAGCTCTCGGTACTTTGGGTCGGCACGGAAGCGCGCCAGCACCACATCCTCGCTGCCGGTGATGCCCATCTCGACCGGATGCTCGCCGAACATCGGGATGACGATCTGGCGTTCGAGCGTGAGCAGATTCGGATTGGCCCAAGTCAGCGTGGCGTTGTAGGCGACGTTGGTCAGTGTGGGTGAGTTGCGCGGCAGCATGTCGCCGGTCGAGCCGGCTGGCAGCGCGCGCCCATCGGTGAAGGCTAGCTCCTGCACATGGCATGATGAGCAGGACATCGTGCCATTGCCTGAAAGGCGCGGGTCGTAGAAGAGATGGCGGCCCAGCTCGACTTTGGCCTCCGTCATCAGGTTGTTCTCCGGCACGCGCGGCGGCGGAAAACCTGGAGGTAGCCGCCATTCATACGCGCCGTCGCCCATCACGACCATACCGTCGAGCGAGCGCGTCGCGCGGATCCATGCATTGGTGATCTGAAAGCCCTCGCTGTTCAGAAAATTGAGACGTCCATCAGGGGCGTTCATGCGCACGGAGAACTCGACCGGCACAGATCGTCCTGATTGGAAATGCAGCGTCACGGTAACGACATCGCCCTCGTACAGGTCACGCGGCAGGCGTTCCAGCATGATGTGGCTGCCGATCGGCGCGAAATCGACGCGGGTGTGAGGCGCGAGCGTCACCCCGGGCAGGTCGCGCATCCGAGCGATGTGCTGCTCATCGATCCTAGTTTGATGCAGCGTCAGCTCGCCGACGCCATCGCCCGAAACGCCGATCAGCATGTCCGGTTCGTGCCCGGTGTTGACGATGCTGAAATAACCAGCAGTGTCGATCGACATTGCAGCGGGCACACCGTGATCGTGCGCGCCGTGATCATGATCGTGTGCATGCGCATGATCTTGGCTGTGCCACAGGCCGGTCAGATAAGGCTCGGTCAGCATCCCCGCGCC
>CAYTME010000011.1:29187-29421 GCA_964438415.1 uncultured Pleurocapsa sp.
AGCCCCGGTGGCGATGCTGAGCGTCAAGCCAGCGGCGACGCCCGAACGCAGTAGACGTCGCAGGCGCTGTGGCACGACCGCCGGCTCTGCCGATGTGAGGAGAGCGATCAGCGCGACAAGTTCAGCGGCTTTGGTCGTGACCGTCGACCAGTCGATCGGGTGGATTTCATAAGAGTAGGGGGTCCATGTGAAATGGGCCAACAGCCACACCACGATCACGCCGCCGGAGAGCGC
>CAYTME010000011.1:29444-41701 GCA_964438415.1 uncultured Pleurocapsa sp.
GAATGTACGAGAGCATGCCGTCTCGACCATGCCAGCAGCGCCCAGATCACCTGTGCCAGCCCAACTGCGCCGAAGAACAGCCCGTGCGCTGGCGCATGGCTGAAATGATCAGGGGCAATGATCAGGTGGACGATGCCGGCTGTGAACAGCAAAGCACTGCTGAAACCTGCGGCTCTTGCGATCATAGCTCCCTCGAAACAGGCTGGGGGTGCCGCCTCATCGGCATCCCCAAGCGCGAACGCGTTCTGATGTGTCCTGGCTATTCGACGCGGAAGAACGTCTGCATGGCGCTTTCGCTGTTCAAGCCAGTCGCAAGGTTGAGGCCGAAGCCCGGGAACAGCCCGATGCAGTCGGGATCATCAAGTCCGGACATACAGCCGGGCGGCATGGGGGTGCTTTCATCCAGATTGACGCCCGACAGCAGCCCTGCCAGATCGGCGACGATGAAGCTGCGCAGCGGGTCGAAGCCTTCTAGACGCACAGTCGGCAGGTTGGGGTTGGCGCAAGGTTCAGTCGGCGGTGTGTTGTTGTCGGGCGCGCTGCAGCCAGTGCTGCCCAGATGGATGAACCACTGCGGCGTCTGGCTTTCCGGCGTCTGCATATCGATGCGGACGAACTTGTAACCGAAGCGCCAGTTCCACCACATGGCTGGCAGGTTGAGCGGGGCCGGCGCGGTCGCCGTGTCGAGATGATTCAGCTCGAACGGCACGCCCAGATCGAAGACGATACCCGTGTACACGTCCTCTGGCACCATGCCGATGCTGCGCGTATTCATCTCAGGCGTGCCGACCTCGCTGCACAGCCCGCTACCATCTTCAAAGTCGAGCAGGGCGACATTGTTGTACTGCCAGAAGCCATCCTGCATCAGCTCGACCGCCACCTCTTCGCCCATCGCATTGAGCAGACGGACGTTCGAGACGAAGAAGCGGTAGTCATTCAGGCTGATCATCGAGTCTTGGGTGCCCAAACCCTCATAAATCATGCCGCAGGCGGCCGGACGCTCACCTACCATCGCCGCGAAGCGGATCGTGACGTTTGGACCGATGGTCGGCATGGCATTCTGCATCATGCCGCCGTGCCCGTCACCCCCTTCCTGCTGAGCGAAAGCCGAACCCACAAGCGCGAGCATCAGCAGGGAGAAAAGCATCATTCGTCCCAGTCTCATCTCCAACCTCCTCCAGAACGCATACGGAGTCGCAACTAGAACTTTGTGACAAAAGTCACTATAGTGACTCCGAGCAGCTTTGGGTATACGCCAAACGGCGTATCTCACCGGTGCTGCGCATCGCTATAATCCTCAAGATATCAATAAACGGACTGCAGCGATGACACGCCTCGTACTGGTTGAGGATCACGTTTTGGTGCGCCAGAGTATCCGCGCTTTTCTGGAGGGCGCTGGGCTGCATGTCGTCGGTGAAGCTGGTGATGGTGCCGAGGCTGTACAGTTGGTGCAGGATCTGCAACCCGATGTCGTACTCCTTGACATTCATCTGCCAAATATGAACGGCATCGAGGCAGCGCGAGCGATTCGTCGGCAGTCGCCCGATGTGCGCTTGATCGCGCTGACCGCATATAATGAAAGGGCGTATCAACGTGCGATGGCAGAGATCGGGGCGGACGCGTTCGTGCTCAAAACGGCGGAGTTCTCCGACCTGCTGAACGTGATACGCAGCGTGATGACTGCGAGCCAGCCGCTGCTCACCCCGCGGGACGTCGGTATTGAACTGGCGACTTTGACCGATCGCGAACGCGAGGTCTTGCAGTGCGCGGCGCGCGGCTGGACGAATAAGCAGATCGGTGCACATCTGAGCATTTCCGATCGCACGGTGCAGGTGCACCTGCAGGCGATTTATCAAAAATTGGGGGCGAACAACCGCGTCGAGGCCGTCCTGCGCGGCCTGGCGCTCCATCTGATCAAACCGATCGAGGATGAGGACACATGAGTGCGCTGACCCACCATCTGCATCATCTTGTGAGTTTCGACGGCATTTTACACTGGTGCTTTCTGATCTCGGTTTTCGGCTTTTTGGCCAGCTCTGCGTGGATGATCGTGCGCGTGCTCATCCCGCTGCGTTCTCTGGCGCAGAAGGCGGAAACTTTTGTAGACGGTGGGCTGCCCCGCTTCGATACTCCCGGCGGAATCCGCGAGGTCGAGGGACTGCGGCGCTCCCTGCGCTTCATGGTTGAGCAGATTGAGCTGGCGCGCGAGCGCGAGGCGGCGTACCGCGGCGGGCTGACGGAGAGCTTGGAGAATGAGCGTAAGCGCATCGCCCGCGAAGTCCACGACGATACGATCCAATCGCTAATTTTGGTCGCCCATAACATCGAACGGGCAGCTCAGGCCGCAGGTGCGCACAGCGCGCACTTGGATGCCGCGCGCCGTCAGTTGATCCAGACGATCGACAATCTGCGCCAGATGATCGCCGATTTGCGTCCGAGCGTGCTGGATGAGCTGGGACTAGTCGCTGCTGTGGAGTCGCTGTGCGATGATCATCCGACGATGACCTTCACCGTTGAGGGAGAGGTGTATCCGTTAGACATCGCGCAGGAATTGGCGATTTTCCGCGCTGCGCAAGAGGCGATCCACAACGCGCTGCAGCATGCTGATGCCGCTCAGGTCAGCGTGACCCTGTGTTATACGCCGGAGTTAGTCCGGCTGAAAGTACGGGACGATGGCAGGGGCTTTGCCCTGCCTTCCCAGCTTCAGGAGTTCGCCCTGCGCGGTCATTACGGATTGATCGGCATTCGTGAGCGTATTCAGCATCTAGGCGGCACCATGACGGTGGAGAGCCGTCCATCAGGCGGCACCCGGTTGATTGTCGCTGTGCCGGTGAGAAACGCCGCGCTGTGCATGACATGAGGCTAACCCCAAGCCCTAAACTGCTCACAACTGCCTCCAGCCACCAAACGCGTGATCGGCCTTCCCCCATCACTCAGCGATCGGCTTCTTCACGCACGCAGTTCACAGCGCCCGGGCTGTCATTCGGTTGTCCCGGCTCCCTCGCTAGCTGCGCGCCGCCAGGGCGCGAAATCCGTGCCGAGGTCCAGTGACGCCAGCTCACCGCCATTTACGAGCAGCCGCTGGATGCGGCGTTCATCGCCCAAGTAGAGCAGATTGGTGCCATCGAGCGTCCAGTCAATCAAATTGCCGAGCAGGCTGACGTCTTTCGTGCGCAGCACCTCGCGAACCTCGGCATCGGACGACGCGCCGATATCCAACACCGTCGCAAAATATTCTAATACAGCGTCGTCTCCCTGGGCATCGGCGGTGATTTCCAACATGGCAATCTGCGACCCGTCCGGCGACGATGCGAAGCTGAAAGAACCACGTTCTAGGACGATCTCCCGCTGCCGCGGGGTCAGCACCGGCGCCGGGACGCGGCGTGTGACCCGCTGCCGCTCGCCCGCCTCCGAGTCGACGAAGACGAGAGCGCTTGCGCCGGTGTCGTTCCCACTGCTCACGTAGGCGATGTCGCCATCGGGCAGCCAGAAGACCGGCGAGAGCGTCGTTATATCCGCCGTGAAAAGGGTGGCAAGCCCATCGAGCAGATCGCCCACCAGAGTTTGGCGGTCGCTTCCGTCCGGACGGATGGTGTGAAGCTGCCATCTCCGCCCCTCCCGTGTTTGCGATGCTAAGGTAATGAAGCCGATGCGCGTGCCATCGGGCGACCAGAGCGGCTTGAGCGCGTCCTCGGTGTTCGGGATGGGGCGGACGCCATCCGTGCGCGACCAGAGGTGGAGCGAAAGCGCGCCGCTCTGGATCGAGACGCCGGAGAAGACCAGCCGCTCACCGTCTGGCGACCACGCCGGCGGCACGAGCCGCAGCCAGTCGAAGCCCAGATCGGGCGCGCTAATCGGCGTCTGCGCACCGGTCTGGATGTCCATGACGATGAGCTGACCGCGCAAGTCAGCAGGGCCTTCGTCGAAGAAGACGATGTGCCTGCCGTCCGGCGAGCCTGCTGGGGTGTAGTATGTGTCTCCGATGGCAATCGGGCAGCGCCCCGCGCCGTCCAGGCTCATGATGCGGATGCCGTCATTGGCGCGGTAAAGGATAGTCTGTTCGGGCAAGCTGCGCATGAAAACAAGACACGATACCGGCTCGCGCAGGGCAAAACCTGCTGCGACCAGCGCCGCCAGGATCAGGACGCGAGCGATCCAGCGCCTAACAGTGGGCCGGTTCATTGGGAAAGACCCCTTTCGAAATCAATTTCCATCATCGTAGTGCGCTCAGCTCCTGCCGCGCTGCCACAACCTGAAATCGATGCCGCTGTCCAGCATCAGTTCTTCACCGCTCGCCGGCGTCAGCCGCTGCAGCGGAGAGTCCTTTCGGTAATACAAACTCGCGCCATCCGGCGACCAGCCGATCACTTCGGAACCTGGGATATAGTTCGCATCGCGGAGCAGAACGCGGACATCGGCGTCGGATGATGCATCTCGGTCCAGGACCAGCACGACATCATCCGCACGTCCGCCGCTGGTCGGACGTTCGTGTCTGTAGTCCCACGCGCTGATAGCGAACTGCGCGCCGTTCGGGGAGGGTATCAAGCTGCGGATTAGATAGCGGTCGAAGGCGATTTGCCTTTGCTGCTCGCCTGTCTGCGGGTCGATGACGATCACATTGCGACGTAGCGAGGCGAGATCGCTGTTGCTGAGATAAAGCATGTTTCCGTCGGGCAGCCAGTGGATGTACGGCTCAAGCTGGTGAAAGGCGATATCATCTGCTAATAGGCGGCGCTCGCCCCCATCTACTTGGATGATCTCCAGCGTGGCTCGGTTCCTCGTGGCACTGATGTCGGTGATGAGCAGCAGATGCTCGCCATCGGGCAGCCAGAAGCCCATCTGCGCGCCATCGCTGTTCGGGACAGGCTGCACGCCTTCCGCGCTCGCCCAGAGGTAAAGCGCACCTGTCAGTTCGTCGCTTCCGGCCGTTCTGGCAGCGAAGACCAGCCGCTCCCCGTCCGGCGACCAGATCTGCAAGCCGCTTCTGATCCAGTTGAAGGACCAGTTGGTGTTCGTCACGATTAATTCTGATGAGGTGATGCGCGTGCGCTCAGAACCGTCGGCGTTGACGATCTCCACCCACGCGCCGCGTTGACGTTCGCTCTCGATGATGAAGGCGACACGTCGTCCATCTGGCGAGCCAATCGGCATGTAAAGCCGCTGGCCCTCGTTTCTGCTTGCAATCGGGCAGCGCCCCGCGCCGTCCAGGCTCATGATGCGGATGCTGGCGTCGCGGATGTAGAGGATGACATCGTCGGGGAGATTGCGCACGAAGAAAAAACACGATATCGGCTCGCGCAGGGCAAAACCTGAGGCGACCAGCGCTGCCAGGATCAGGGCACGAGCGATCCAGCGTGAAGATGTTTGTCTGCTCATTGATGTAGCTGCATCCTCTGCACGCTTTCTCCGAGCGGTTTTCTCAAGGCGGCCGGTGACGATCAGCACGCAGACGCACATCTCATTCTATGAATTCCGGTTCCGGTGGGCAAATGCTGCTTGTCAATTTGAGCGATCATCGCGATCTGCTAAGCTTACCCTGATAGCTCGATGAAGTTGTTCAGGCTGTGTTCGCTGGAATGGAAATACCCCTACTTGCAGGAAGCGAGCGTGGGTCATAAACGACCACTGTAATGTAACGGTTTATGTGAGGATTGATGACCTACTGAAAGCCATGCCGCACACGACCGATGTCCGTGCGCGCTGCAGCGATGCCGAAATCCAGCCGGTGAACACCGTCGCTGCTCATGGGTTTCAAGACCATCATGAACACGTAGTGAGTCGAGACAGCATCTCAGACAGCGTAAGCCAGCTCGTGGCCATTTCGGCGGCAAGCACCCCGCCACCATATCGCCTACGCACAGGCCATACTGCGATTGTCTGTTCCCGGTAGCTTGGATCGACCTGCATCGCGAGCCAGGTTTCGTAAGCACTAATCCAAGAAAACACGATCGACAGCATGCCGCAGGCTGTACGCAGCTCATCAGCCGTGAGATCGGCGCGTGTCGGTGGCAGATCCCATTCACGCCAGGCCTGCGGCAGCAGTTGGGCTGCCGCAGCGTAGCGCGCTCGAAATTTTGATCTACTGATAAAGACGCTGCCACAGCCTTGGCGGGCGATCCAGATACCCCAACCCCACAAAGTAATCACCGCGCCTCCTCCTAAATCAAAGCTGTATGCGCTGTGTAGGCGTGACTCTGGCGCTGGGCGCTTTTCCGCGCCATAGGCCAGCAGCAGGTTGCCTGCTGAACGGCGCACATCGCAGCCCCAGCACCACATTTGCTGGTCGAGCAGCGCCGCGGCGCGCTGGCGCAGGGTAGGGGGCAATTTCATGCATGCGATCTCTTCAGACCTCATCGTGCGCAGCTTCCTCAATTTCCTGCTTGACATCTAAAATGATACGGGGTATCAATAGTTATCTGCAAATGATACGAAATCTCGTTTAAGAATGCAAGCGTCTGGATCTGAGATGTCCGTAGGTGTCCCTGAACCCCATGTGTGGCTGGAAGCGCTGCGCACCAGCGGCTGTCATCTGAGTGACGTTCAGGAAGTGCTGGTTCGCATCTTTGCCCACGCTAACTCACCGCTCAGCGCTGAACAGGTATGGGGTTACGCTCGCCAAATCCGCCCCGAAACTGGTCGGGCAACGGCCTACCGCGTGGTGGACAAGCTGGAGAGCTTGGGGCTGCTGCGGCGTGTGCACGGGTACCTGGGGTGCAGCCACTTCTTACCTGCGCTGCCTGAACCATCAATTCTGTTTGTCTGTCGGGTGTGCGGGCGTGCTGATTATCTCGATTGGCAGCCTTTGGACTGGCTGGTGCGTCAGGTACAACGCACCAGCAGCCATCACATCTCCGAAAGCCGCTTGCAGCTCTTTGGAACGTGTGTCGTATGCATCCGCAGTGATAACTACCAAGAAGAGGATGGAGAGGAATAAACATGAGATCGCGCCCACTTCTCGCCGTACTGCTCATTTGCCTGCTGCTTGCCACTTTACCTGCTGTTGGCGCTCAGAATGCAGCGCTGCGCGTCGTGGCAACATACAGCGTGTTGGGTGATGTGGTGCAAGCTGTCGCCGGAGATAATGTTGAGTTGACGGTACTGGTTGGCTCGGATGGCGATCCACACGTTTACGAGCCAACACCGCAGGACTTGGCCAAGCTGGCCGAAGCTGACATCCTATTCGAAAACGGGTTGGAACTGGAACCTTGGATTGACGATCTATACGAGGCCTCCGGATCAAGCGCTGTACGAGTGGCGGTCAGCGACGGAGTGGATCTGCTGGAGTTCGCCGGACATCATCATGGTGACTCGCACGCTCATGATCACGGCGGCTTCATGGAAGATGCACCGATGATCGGCTCGCGGCTAGTCGTTAATGACTTCGAGAGCGGTAGGACGCATGTCATTGACTTGCGTTCGAACGAGGTGATCGCCACGTTTGAGCTGACCGCTCGCCCTAACTTGTATGCTTCGCCGAACGGTCGCTACGCTTTCGCCGTGCAGATGGACGGTAACATCACCCATGTGATTGACAGCGGTGTATCAATGGTGCCGCATGACGATCACTTCCATGCTGAGTTCGGACGTCCGTCCTTGCTGGGTATCGAAATCCCTGGCTCAAAGCCGATCCACTACGTTGCTCACCACGACCAGATCGCCATCTTCAACGATGGGGCTGGCACAGCATCTGTCTTCACCGAGAGCTACTTGTTCGACCCATCGGCTGAGATCATCACCGTATCCACCGCTCGCCCACATCACGGTGTGGCTGTACCGCTCGGTGATGTGGTCCTGATCTCCAGCCCGAATATGGAGGATACCGACGCATCACTGCCGATCGGCGTAGATGTGATCACGATGGACAGCGAAGTTGTTCAGAGCTTCCCTGAATGTCCAGGTCTGCACGGTGAGGCCGCTTACAGCGATAACGGTGTGGCGTTCGGCTGCTCCGACGGCGTTCTGCTGATCGAACGTGACGGTGATACGTTTACTTCACGCAAGGTTGCAAACCCAACCGACAATCCGGATCTGCGCACCGGCACGCTGTACTATACAGAAGGAGCAGCGTTCCTGCTCGGCAATTACGGACGCAACGCTATCGTGCGCATCGACCCGGTGGCAGGCGAGTCGGCGGTGGTTCTGGATGCCGGCCAGCGGATTTGGCGTTTCAACTATCACGGCGAGGATCCCACCAAAGCTGTCGCGCTGACAGTGGATGGCAACCTGCATGTGATCGACATCGCTGCCGGCGAAATTGAGAGCACGATACAAGTTGTTGATCCCTTCCTGCCACCCGCTCAGGGACGGTCGGCTGCACGCCCAACGTTTGTCACCAACGGCCATATGGCCTACGTCAGCGAGCCGCTGCCGGGCGACATTCGTGCGGTTGACCTGGAGACGATGGAAGTTACCGATATGCGCGTTTTCGTGGGCGGTAAGCCGTCCTCGATGGCCGTGTTCGGCCTGACCGCTGAAACTGAGTTGATGGGCGAGCATGAGCATGATCACGAACACGGTGAATTCGACCCTCACACTTGGATGTCGCCGCTGAACGTCATCATCATGACGGAAAACATCCGCGATGCACTGGTGGCTGCTGACCCCGCCAATGCCGCGGTCTACGAGGCCAACGCGCAGGCTTACATCACTGAGCTGGAAGCGCTGGATGCTTACATCCGTGAGCAGGTAGCGACCATTCCGGAGGCTAATCGCGTGCTGGTGACGACGCATGAGTTGTTCGGCTACTTTGCCCGTGATTACGGTTTCACTTTGTTGGACTCAGCACTCGGCGCAGTGACGACTGGGGCGGAGCCTTCAGCCGGTCAGATCGCCCTGGTGATCGAGGAAATCCGCGAGTCAGGCGTGCCTGCGATCTTCGTCGAGAACGTCGGTAACCCGGCGCTGATGCAGCAGATTGCTGATGAGGCAGGGGTTGAGCTGGCATCGGCGCTGTACACACACGGACTTGGCCCAGCCGGGTCAGGAGCGGAGACCTATTTGGACATGATGCGCCAGAACATCGACATCATTGCCGAGGCGCTGCGATAAGCATGTGGTCATACAGCCGCCGTGTCCATCAAGATGCCGTGCTGGATGCGCCTGCGTTGGAAGTGCGCGATCTGGTTGTGGCCTATCCAGGAACGCGGCGGCTGGCACTCAATGGCGTGAGCCTGCGCGTGCCCGTGGGCGCACAGGTTGCGTTGGTCGGGCATAACGGGGCGGGTAAATCCACACTTCTCAAAACGGTGGCTGGCCTGCTGCCAGCCCTTTCTGGCACCGTCATGATTTACGGCAATCCACCCGGCGCTTGTCATCACCGGGTGGCTTACCTGCCTCAGCGCGGCGAGATTGACTGGCACTTTCCCATCACCCTGCGCAAGCTGGTGCTGACCGGACGCTATGTACATCTGGGCTGGTTTCGCCGGCCTGCGCGCGAGGATTGGCAGATCGCTGACGCTGTGATTGATCAACTCGGCTTAAGCGCCCTGCGCGAGCGGCAGATTGGTCAGCTCTCAGGCGGGCAGCAGCAGCGTGCGATGCTGGCGCGAGCACTTGCGCAGGACGCCGATTTGCTCCTGCTAGATGAGCCGCTCAACGCGGTGGATGCCGAAACACGCACCATTATTCTGGCCGTGTTGAACGATCTGCGCCGGCGCGGCAAGACCGCCATTACAGCAACTCACGACTTGGGCCGGCTGGAGACTGACTTCGACGGGGCGCTTTATCTGGCGGAGGGGGCATTTATCGGGGCACCGGTGGGTCAGTTGTCATGAGTGAGATCCTCGAGTGGCTGGTCTCGCCGTTCCGCTTTAACTTTATGCAAACAGCCCTGTTAGCGGCTGTATTGGTCGGGCTGACCTGCGCGAGCATTGGCGTATATGTTGTACTGCGGCGCATGGCCTTTATCGGTGATGCACTGTCGCATACGATCTTGCCAGGCGTGGTGATCGCCTATCTGAACCAATCCAACCTGTCTATCGGGGCGCTGGTCGCCGGGCTGCTGACCGCATTGGGCATTGGCTGGCTGTCGCGGCGCGGCGCGATCCGCGAAGACACTGCCATTGGCGTGGTGTTCACCGGTATGTTCGCGCTCGGAATTCTCTTGATGAGCACAACGCGCTCGTTCCGCGACTTCACGCACATTTTGTTCGGTAACATCCTAGGTGTGACGCAGAGCGATCTAATTCTCATCGCAATGATTACGCTGTTAGTAATTATTGCACTCTTTTTGTTCCACAAAGAGCTGGAGCTGACCTCGTTTGACCCTGTACACGCTGAAGTCATCGGGCTGAAAAACGCACATCTGCGCTACCTGCTGCTGTTCCTTTTGGCGTTAACAGTGGTCAGCAGCATTCAAGTCGTCGGCGTCGTCATGACGACAGCTCTCCTCATCACACCAGCAGCCGCAGCGTCTCTACTCACTGTGCGGCTGTGGCGCATGATGCTTGTCGCGGCAGTCATAGCGGTGACGTCAGGAATTGTCGGATTGTATGCGTCGTTCTACGCAAATGTTTCGTCCGGCGCGGCGATTGTGCTGGCGTGTACTGGCTTTTTTGTGTTGGCATGGATTTGGCGTGCATTCCAACAGAGTAGTGCACGAATTTCTCCTCCGTAATTCCTCTCCTCAATCGCACCATTGGTCGCTGACGGTCTGACCGATGTGCGAGCAGGTTAGCCGATCACGCTGCCTTGCATCGCTGGATCAGCCTTCAAGCCCATGCGCACGAGGAGTGTCGGCGCGATGTCCATCAGTTGATGACCGCTCACCTGGCCTGCGCCCGTTTGTGCGGGGTCATAGAGGATGAACATGCCCTGTTGGGCATGGTTGGCGTCATCTGGGCCGGTATCATTTTCGAATGTGTAAACTGTCTCATAGCCAAGACCCCCGACCGCGCGCCAGTGCAGATCGCCGAAATAGACCAGCAAATCGGGTGCGACACCATTGACTTCGCTGTAGATCTGCTGCGGTTTGAATACCTGTGTCCCCAGCGGATGCCCCTTCGGATCGGGGATGGCCGCCAACTGTGCAGCCAAGGTATCGCGCGTTTCCTCGTAGGCCTCCGGCGCGATCGTGCCCGATGGTTCGCGACCGGAGATATTGAGAAAGACGCGGCCGTAGTATCCTCCGCTGGCCCAGGCTTTGGTGTGTGTCCAATCGACATCGGCTTTCTCAAAGGGGATGATCTCCCCTGATCGAGGTGGGGTCTTGAGCGCTAACCAGCCGTGCTGCCATAACCATTGGTTGATGCAAATCCCGCCGTCCATGCGCTTGACGCCATGATCGCTCACGATCAAGACGATCGTGTCATCTGGGACATAATGGAGAAGGCGCGACAGCCAAGTGTCCATCAGCACATAGTAGTCTCGGATCGCCGATGCGAACGGGCTGCCCGGCTCGTGGAGGCGATGCGCCGGGTCATGATAGCGCCAAAAGCCGTGATGGATGCGATCGACTCCAATGTTGACGTACATGAACAAATCCCACGTGCGTGTCCGCAGAAGATGTTCGACCAAGCGAAACTGCACATCGGTCATTTCGAGCAGCCGTTGGAGCAGATCGGGCTTGTCGGACGTGCGAAAGTCGCGCACATCGAATGCGTAACTAGGGAGCAGACGCAGCACCTCATGTTTGAGCGTATCTGGAAAGGCGAAGTCGCTGGTTTGGCCGGGAGTTAGGAAACATCCGACCATCTCGCCATCAAACGGACGCGGGGGATAGGTCTGCGGGACCCCGACGGCGATCGAACGCCGGCCAGCATCGGTCAGGTAATCCCATATGCGCTTGACATTGACCGCGCGCGCATCTGCGGTCGTCATGGTACCGTAGGAATGGTCTACGCGGTTGCGAAACCCGTAGATGCCGAGTACACCAGGATCGCGGCTGCTCAACATGCTCGTCCACGCCGGGACGGTGATGCAGGGGGTCGCAGACTCTAGTTCTCCCCACGTCCCTGCGTTTGCCAACCGTGAAAGCGTCGGCAGATCGGGGCGGAAGTGGCTAAATATGAGGTCAGGCGATGCACAATCGAGTCCGAGTACGAACACACGCCTAGCACGGCGACTGAACAAACGCATACAGATCGACCTGTCTCGATGACCGTCTCTTGGACAGCATAAATTTCGCCGGATGTGGTCTCCGGCGAAATCGCTGTCGGCGCTGTCATGTTAGCCCGTTCGGCTCCAAAGTGGAAGATACGAAAGCTACGCGGCACCTTTGGACTGCAAGACGGCGATCGGCGTCTTGAGCAGGATTTCGA
>CAYTME010000012.1:0-7724 GCA_964438415.1 uncultured Pleurocapsa sp.
GGTCTTAGGGCAGATCTGCCGTGCTCAGCCCGGCGAAGATGCCGCTGACGGTGACCGAGCTGGAGCCGGCGAGCGTGCTGCCGCTCGCGCTGAACTCGAACGAGCCGTCGAGCAGACCGTTGACATCGGTCAGCGTCAGCGTCCCGCTGCTGCCGGCGAAACGCTGTCCGCCGCCGCCGGTGAACAGCGCTTCCACCTGCCCGCCTTCGCCGATGGTGAGCGTTCCGGCTGCCACCAGCTCACGGCTCAGGCGGAACGTCACCGAGCCGTTGAAATCGGCCAGCACGAGCGTGATCTCGACTGCGCCCTCGCTGGCGAGCGCCGCCAGGTTGGCGACCGGGAAGCTGGCAGTGATGTCGCCGCCCAGGTTGACGGTGCCCGACCCCGCCAGCACTTGCGCTGTCGGTGCGCTGCCGACGCCGGTTGGCTCTGCCGGTGGCGCAGCGGGGGCACAGGCGGCGAGCAGGACGGAGAAACAAACGGCAGCCACAAGCGGAAGACGTACACTCAGCAGCATCATGTTGCCTCTGATCTGTCAGGTCGAGTTCACGCGCTGTTCCATCCGATTCTACGTCAGGTATGTGCTGGATACCAGCGGATGCACGCGCGGGGGTGCATGTGGATCCCGGGACGCATATGCTCCGCCGAGCGCGCAAGCGCGCTGAAGGCGCTCCGGCTTTTGCGGACGGTTTTCCTCATCCCTTCAGTGAACGAGCGGCCTCGCAGGTGTGAGGGATCGGCGCTAAGCCTTGACCATCCGGTAGACAATGGCGACGGGGGGGCGCGCCGCCGCGCTGTCGAGTCCAGGCTCGCGCACGGCGTCGATGCGCAGTCCGGCGCGGTGCGCAGCGTGCAGGTAATCGCTGTAGAGGTGGACATGATGCTCGACCGCGTAAGTCCGCCCGCCGACCGTGAACGTGCGCTGCGCGCCGTGAAGAAACAGGCACGGATGCACATCGCTGATCAGCGCGGTACCGCCTGAACGCAGCACGCGCCCGATCTCCGAAAGCGCCGAGCCGAGCACCGGCAGATGGCCGAGCGCCAGCCCGCACACGATCACATCCACCGACGCATCGGCCAGCGGGATCGCGCACAGATCGCCCGCCGCGCAGCGTGCCCGCCGCGCTGCCGCCAGCATGTCCGTGCTGCTGTCCAGGCCGACCGCACGCGCTGCGCCGCGCTCGACGGCGATCTGCGCATAACGCCCCGTCCCACAGGCGAGATCGAGCACGACTCGTCCATCCAGCGGCGGCAGCAGGGCCAGCAGCGCCGACTGCTCGGCCTGCATCAGGGCATTGTGAGGCGCAGGCGGGTAGGCGGCGGCCCACCGGCGGTACGCCTCACGCGAGGGGAGTTCGGCGTAGCGCGCAGGCGTTCGGCGCAGCCAGCGCCGCAGACGTGACAGCATGATGGATTTCCGACCTGGCGAAAAATTGACGAAAAAAAGCCCGCGCTGCTGCGAGCTTTTGGTCGAAATCTTGGGGCGGCGGCACGCCGCGCTGGCTATTCCGTCTCTTCGACCTGCGGTTTGCCATCGCGGTAGCGGTAGATGATGCGCCCACGCGAGGGATCGTACATGCTCATTTCGACGCGCACCCGGTCGCCGAGCAAGATGCGGATGTAGAACTTGCGCATCTTGCCGGATAAATAGGCCAAAATCTTATGCCCGTTTTCCAGCTCGACCAGAAACTGCGTGTTCGGCAGCGCCTCAATCACCGTGCCATCGACTTCGATCTTGTCTTCAGTTTTCGCCATACGATCCCTTCTTCATCATGAAGATGCCAAGCGGCATCCGTGCGGACAGCATCGACGCATAAACAGAAAAACCCGCTGCCACGGCGACAGCGGTTGGTTTCCGTTTTCTAACCCCGCCTGCCACCCCGTACATTTGCAGGTTAGCGCGTCATCGCTTTACGCTGGCGGCGGCGCGAACGGCGGATCGCTTTCTTCTTCTCGATGCGACGCAGCTCGCTTTTGGAAATATGCCAACGCTTGCGCCGGACAGTGCTGAGCACGCCGCTGTTCGTCACCTTCTTACGGAAACGCCGCAGCAGTGATTCTTGTGTCTCATTCGGCTTGAGTGTCACATGCGCCATATTTTCGCCCTCACCCCCTTTCTACACAGGTTTCGTTTCGGCGCACAGGTTCGCCTGTGCGCCGCTTTCATGCACAAACCGGAAATTTAGTTTACTGGATCGGCCGCTTCTTGACTATGGTCGCTTGTGACGACTTCCGCCTCGGATTCAGGCACGGTAGCCTGCACCCCGCCCGTCACGCGCTGCTTGTCATCTTGGCTGACGTCCTTCAAGCTGAGGCCGAGCCGCTGCTTGTCTGCCTCGATGCTGATGACGCGCATGACGAGCCGCTGGCCTTCATGAACGACCAGCGTCGGGTCGGTCGGCGGCGGGTCGGACATCTGGCTGGTGTGCAGCAGCGCCTCGATGCCAGGCTCCAGGCTGACGAACGCGCCGAACTGCGCCACGCGCGAGACGACGCCTTCGACCAACTGACCGATGTGATAGAGCGTTTCGACCTGCGCCCAGGGGTTCTCTTGCAGCCGCTTCAGGCTGAGGCCGATGCGCTTGCCCTCGGCATCCAGGCGCAGGATGTAGACCTCGACCTCGTCGCCCACCTTGAGCACTTCACGCGGGTGGTTGACGCGATGCCAGGCCAGCTCGGAGATGTGGATCAGGCCGTCAGCTCCGCCCAGATCGACGAATGCGCCGAAATCGCGCAGGCCGCTGACGATGCCGCGCCGGACTTCGCCTTCGCGGAGCTGGTCGAGCAGCAGTTCTTTGCGCGCTTCGCGGCTGCCCCGCTGGGCATCGCGCTGGCTGAAGACCAAGCGGCGGCGCTTGCGGTTGACCTCGATCACTTTGAGCGAGACGGTCTGGCCGACCAGCCGCACCATGCGCAGACGGCGCTCATCCTCGTTGAGGCCGCGCGGCAGATCGACGACATGGCTGGCGGGCACGAAGCCGCGCAGATTGCCGAACGGCACGATCAGGCCGCCCTTGTTGGCGTCGGTGACGACCCCTTCCCAGGTGACTTCGCTGGTCAGCATCTCCTCGGCGCGCTTCCAATCTTCCGTCTGCTGTGCCTGCGAGACGGACAAGACGAGATTGCCATCTTCGTCTTCCATGCGCAGGATCATGACATCGATCTCCTCGCCGACCGCAAAGTGGGACATCTCGACGCCCATGCGCTCGAGGTCGCGGCGCGGCACGATGCCGTCTCGCTTCAAGCCATCGATGCCGACGATCAGACCCTGATTATCGACCGCCAATACCGTCCCTGTGACGATATCGCCGCGTTCAGGCTGCTCCTCGGCGAACGAGGCTTCCAACAGCGCGGCGAAATCAAATTCACCGCCAGAAACAACATTTGTGAGTTCCATCATGACAACTAGCCCCCCCAAAAGGCCGGACGATAGGTTTTCTGCGACGAGGACTTGGCAGCAAAAAGCCCGACGCACGCACGAACTGACGCGCGCCGTCGAGCTGCTGAACTAAAGATCGCTGGGTAATGTCACCTGGCGTTTTACCTGAAGCAGGCAGCACAACCGCTGTTCAGGTATCCCCTTTCGCAAATAGTACCTGAGATTATAGGGAGTGTTAAGGGACGTGTCAACGGCGAAGGCACGCTCAGCCGGTGCGCCGTTTTCGGCTGAGTCATGGCGGCTCGTCCTGCCTGCGCCGCCTACGCAGGCTTGACCGCCGGCTCCTGCGCCACGACGAGCAGCGTGTGCAGGGTCAGCAGCAGGTATTCCGAGCGCGTGTCGCCGAACTCCTCCAGCCTGGCGGCACACTCATCCAGCAGCGGGCGCCCCGCGGTCGAGTGACGTCCGGCGCGGGCGATCTGGACGAGCAGGCCGATGCCGTCGTCGAAATGCTCACGCGCGAAGGCGTTGGCGCACTGCTCGGCCAGCGCCAGCAGCTCCGCATCCCCATGCCGCTTGATGCGCCGCCTCAGCCCATCGACCGCCTGCGATGTGGCCGAGCCGCGATCTTGGCGCAGGCTGCGCAGCAGCCGGATGAACTGATCCTCGCGCCCGACGATGCGCCCCAACGCCAGCGCCAGTTCCAGGCGCGCACCCTCGTTTTCGGTCTGACGCAGGACCTCACACAGCGCTGGCAGCGCTTCCTCGGCACGCAGGCTGCCGAGCGCAGCGGCGTAGGCCATACGCAGCCCCTTGTCGGTCTCGCGGCGCAGGCGCTCATGCAGCCGTGGGATGCTGTCACGATCGCCGAGCGTGCCGAGCGCGCGGGCACAGTGCGCTTGGATCGATCGGTAGTTCGAGTCGAGTCCGCGCCGCAGCGTCGGCAGCGCGCGTGCATCGCCCAAACGCCCCAGCGCCCAGGCCGCCACGACGCTCAACGACAGCTCAGTGCCGTCGAGGATACGGCACAGCGCATCGACCAACTGCGGCGAAGCGTCCATACGCGCGATCGAGATGACCGCCTCGAAGCGGACGTTGAAACGCGGGTCTTTGAGCGCCTCCAGAAGCTCCTCCTCGGTCAGCGGGCTTTTCGTCTGGCTCATGCGCTCGGCCAGCACGATCGTCTGCCGCTCATCTCTGGCGCGGTAGTAGCGCACAAGCGCGCCCATCGCCGTGACTGGGTTGCCATGCGTGAAGACGCCGACGAACTCGCTGACGCTCACGCGGCTGTCACCGCGCACGCGGCTGAACAAAGCGATGCCGGCCAGCGTCAGCGCCAAACCGAGCACGAACAACGGTGAGAACGGATCGAGCGGGATGAAGAGCGCCGCGCCCTGGATGCCTGCCGATGCATCGAGCAGCCAGCCGCCCAAGAGCGAGGCGATGCCGGTGGCGATGCCCGCACTGGCCGTGAAGACGGCCATGTAAGCCGACTTGTGCTCGCTGGGCACAACGCCGACGAACAGCAGCCGCAGCACGCCGATCGCCCAGGCGATCTCGCCGATGCCGAGCAGCACCGACGCGCCGAGCGCCACCGGCAGGCTCCAGTCGGATGCGCGGGGCATGAGCATCCAGATGACGGGCAGCATGACTTTGAGCGCCAGCCCGACGAGCATGACCGGTTTGCTGCCGTAGCGATCCGCCGCCCAGCCAACCAGGTAGGTTGCCGCCAGCCCACCCAGCATCGAGCCGAGCTGAAGCCAGACAGCCGCGCTGCCGGCCAGGCCGATCTCCTGAGTCATGTAGAGCGGCAGGAACGAATACATCGGCTGGCTGCCGATCGAGATGGCCGAGAAAGCGACGACGAAGAAGGCGAAGTTGCGGTCGCGCAGGGTGGCGATCAGGCGGCGCAGGCTGGCACCTTCCGCGGCCTCGGGCTGCGGCGCGCCGCCGACGATGCGCGCTGCTGACCACGTCGCGATGAAGCCGAAACCCGTCCCGATCGCGATCAGCAGAATGAAGCCGTCCAGATCGCGCGAAATGGCGAGCACATACCCAGCGACAGCGATAGCGACGACGCCCGAAATACGCATGGCGATATCGTTGACCGCCGAATAGCGCCCCCGGATCGTGTTCGGGATGAATTCCTGCGACCAGGGGTACATCGCGGTATCGTAAATACCTTTGCACAGTGCAAAGATGAGCACGATGATCGTCACGTAGATGAGCGTTGTCTGCGTGCCGAATTCGTCGCGGACGAGCGGCACGAACAGCAGGCCGAGCGTAACAACGCGCCCCAGCCCGAAGCTGAGCACGAATGAGCGTTTATAGCCGAAGCGGGCGATCGCGGGCGCGATGAAGAGCGCGATCGCGCTGGAGAGCAGCAGCAGCGCCAGCAGGAAGCCGATATCGCTCTTGTTGAAGCCGAGCGCATCGAGAAAGAGGACGAAGGCCGACCCCCAGTAGACGAACTGAACGAAGACCATATTGGTCGCGTTCATGAACGTGTTCCAATGGAGATGTCGGGTCTTTTCGGCGTTGGTGAGGACGGCAGCCATCGGAAAACGTCACCTCGGTCAGGGGTCAGGGGAAGATCGCCTCTTGTACCCCCAGTGTATCATGCCGATGGCGTGCTGCTGCCCACCGCTGACCGGGCAGTATGCCGTTCTCGACCGAGATGAAGCTAATCCGCCTGCCGACGTCCCGACAGAGCGCGCTGCCGGTAGGCGGCAGACCGCGTCATCGTCTGCTGCTGTGTGAACACGAGCGCGAGCGCCTCAACGCTCAGCCGAGCGTGCGGATGATGCTCATGACGCGCCCCTGCACGCGGCAGTGCGCGGCGCTGACGTAGATCGGCGGCATCGTCGGGTGCGCAGGCTGCAAGCGGATGCGGTCGCCTTCACGGTAGAAATACTTGAGCGTCGTCTCGTTGCGGTCATCCAGCCAGACGGCCACCATATCCCCATCCGAGGCTGTTTCCTGCCGCCGGAAAAGGACGATATCGCCATCTTGGATCATGGCGTCGATCATCGAGTCGCCGCGTACGCGCAGCGCGAACACCTCCGAAGGGTCGCTGCCGCCCAGCAGCATCGGCGAGACTTCGATCGCGTTTTCCGGATCGGGGTAATGCCCGATGTCCTCCGGTATCGGCACCGGCGCGCTGGCGACGATCGGGCCGACGAGCGGCACGCGCATGGGCTGCTTCGCCCGGCGCACTGTCTGCGGAGACTGCGCCGTCAAGCGAATGCCGCGCGACTTGCGGTTGATGCGCGCCAGATAACCGTTCTGCACCAGTTTGTTCAGGTTGTAATTGACCACCGAGGTCGAGGGGATCCCGGTCGCTTCACCGATCTCGCGGATGGTGGGCGGAAAACCATAGTTATCGATATAATGTTCCATGAACTTAAGAATGTGGCGCTGTCGCTCGGATAGTTTGGTTTTGTCGCGCATGAGTCTGCTCCTAGAACGCTCGCTTGAAAGCATGGCTTGATTGTAAACGAACAAAAATTCTCTGTCAAACTTTTGTTCTATAAAATTTGGCGGCTAATTTGTCCGACCCGCGCTGTCCGCGTACAATTGGTAGCAGTCACTGGACTCGAACATGGCGCAGTTAAAGGGGTGGTCGATTGGAACTTTCGCACGAAGAAGTCCGGCGCATTGCCGAGCTGGCCAAGCTGGCGCTGACCGATGAAGAAGTCGCGCTCTACGCCGGCCAGCTCTCGAAAATCCTCGACTATTTCCGCAAGCTGCAAGAGCTGGATACGTCGCACATCCCGCCGACGGCATCGGTGCTGCCGTTGAAGAATGTCATGCGCCCAGATGAGGCGGGCGAACCGCTTACGCCGGCGCAGGTGATCGCCAATGCGCAGGACAAGCTGGGCGATCAATTCCTCGTCAGCGCGGTGCTGGACGATTAACCCGAGCAAAGGCGGTGCAGCTTGGCTCGCAGACTCAATGCTCCGAAACTGTTGTTTGAAGCCGAAGTCTGGCGCGCACCTTATCGGCGCCGCTTTTTTCTGCTGCTGCTCGGCGCAGCCGCCGCCGCCGGTGCCTACTGGGCGCTTTCGGTCGCTCAGCAGCGCGGGCTTGTGGATACCCTGCTGCTCGACATCGGGCGGGTGGTGGCGGTCGTGCTGGCCGGGCTGTTCGGCGTGCTGGCCGGGCTGAGCCTGTTTCGGGCGCTCACGCGCCGCGATACGCGCATCCGCGTCTTCGATCAGGGGATCATCTGGCGCACACGGCGCACCGTCGATAAGTATCCCTGGACCGAGCTGTCGCGCTTCCGCGAAGGCGCTGGCGGACTCACAACCCCCGCGACCAGATACTTGCGCCACGCTATCGCAGT
>CAYTME010000012.1:7746-21661 GCA_964438415.1 uncultured Pleurocapsa sp.
TGAGCTGGTCATGCGTGATGGCGCGAAGTTCCGCTTCAGCTACCGCCAGGGCGACCCGCGAGCGTTCGCGCGCGTCGTCCGCCGCTACGCCTCGCACATCACCGGTATCCGCATGGGCCGAACGCTGCGCGAAGAGAAGCCGGTGCAGATTCACCCCAAGCTGACCATCTATCCCGGCGGTGTCGAGGCACGCGGACGCGAAATCCCCTGGTCTCAGCTCGATGTGCAGGTGCGCGGGCGCACCCTGCGCGTGCGGCAGAAGCAGCCCAACGGACGCTTCAGGACGGTGGCGCGCTACAACACGCGCACGGTCACCAATCTGGGCGGCTTCATGGAAGTCGCGGTCGCCACGCTGCGCAATCACCAGCCGGAACGCTTCCGCAAGCGGGCGACGAGCGAGCAGCGCCGCGTCGCGCAGCGCCAGCGCAGCGTTTGATCACCGCTCAGCGTCAATCTGCCGCCGCACGACCCAGCCCAGCGCGTTCGAGGATCTCGATCGTCGGATGCCAGCCTTGCGGATCGAGATCCATCAGGTCGATGCCGCTGATGCCGGGCATCTCGCGCAGCGCCTGGATCAGCTCGGCGCAGATGGTCGCGCCCTCGTCGCGCTGGCGCGATGCCGGTACGCCCGCCAAGCGCCGGATGATCGCCTCCGGGATGACGATGCCCGGCGTCTCGCGGGCGATGGCTTCGGCAGCGGCGGCACTGGGCAGCGCCCCCACACCCGCGAACAGATATACCTTGCGCTCCAGCCCCAGATCGCGCACCCGCTGCACAAATCCGCGCAGCAGGTCGAGATCGAAGATGAGCTGAGTCACGATGAAATCTGCGCCGGCGGCGATCTTTTTGTACAGGCGGTAGGGGCGCTGCTCGAACGGCGGCGCGGTGGCACCAGCGCACGCGCCGAGGAAGAGCGCGGGGCGCTCGCTCAGCTCGCGGTCGCCTTCCATGAAGCGTCCCTGGTCACGCAGGCGGCGCGCTCCGGCCAGCCAGCCGAGCGCATCCAGGTCGAAGACGGCTTTCGCGCCCGCGTGGTCGCCGATGCCAGGATGATCGCCGGTGACGCACAGCAGCGCGCGCACGCCGACCGCGTGCAGACCGAGCAGGTCAGCCTGCAGGGCGATCCGGTTGCGGTCGCGGCAGGCCATGTGTGGGATCGGTTCGAT
This sequence comes from uncultured Pleurocapsa sp., assembly GCA_964438415.1. GTDB lineage: Bacteria > Chloroflexota > Anaerolineae > Aggregatilineales > Phototrophicaceae > Flexifilum. The sequence continues at coordinate 8,913 of CAYTME010000012.1, forward strand.
GCCCGCCGCCTGCACCAGCGCAGCGACCGCCCAGGCGGCCATGTGAGGCGAGGCGAGCGCGTTGTCGGTCACATGCGCCGCGTGCACGTAGGGCGCGAGCGCCCGCGCCCGCGTGACCAACGCGTCGGCACTGGCGCTGTCTGGCGGGTTCAGCTCGCAGGTGATGGCGAACGTCCCGCCGCGCAGCGTCCGCTCCAAGCGTCCCCCGCCCAAGAGCGGCTTTGCATCGCGATCAGGCAGTGCCTCGACCGGCGGCAGCGGCTCGAGGCGCGCATCGCTGAAGGCGCTCGCCCACGACTCGCGCCAATCCGCCGGGCGTCGCAGGCCGGGATCGGCATCCGGTGCGCGGCCTGCCAGCGCCTCGTACCAGACGCACAATCTGCCCTGGCCGACCTCACAGCACCCGTCGGCGCTCACCCCGCCGCACGGGCCGTTGACCATCGTCTTGGGACACTCAGCCAGCCGTTCGACCGGCAGTGCGCTCGTGCTCATGTCGGACATCGCCAGCTCCTCAATCTACCGCAGTGCGCACGCCAGCTCGACCGTCGAACTGGGCGCGGTGTGGGTGCTCGCCAAAGCCGTAAACCGTCAGATCGACCGCGCCGGGTGCGGGGTCGATCTCGATCTGAAGCTGCCGGTTGATGCGTTCAAAGCGGATCACGATCGGCGGTTCCTGTTCGCGTTGAAGCGAAAAGCGTGCCTCATTCTCGCCGTCGTAGACCTCGACCGTCAGCGGATCGAGCCGCAGTGCGCCCGTATGCTGCGCCAGCGGCGCGTAGGGGATGATCGCCCCGCCGCGCACGTAGAGCGGCAGCCGATCGAGCGGCGCTTCGACATCGAACCAATGGCCGCCGTGCATGGGTTCTTTCGTCCAGTAATCGAACCAAACACCGCGGGGTAGATAGACGCGCCGCTGCGTGCCAGCATCGAGCACCGGCGCGACGAGCAGACTGCGCCCGAACATGTACTGGTCGTCGATCGTGACCGCGGTCGGGTCGTCTTGGAAGTCGAGCGCGAGCGCGCGCATCATCGGCAGGCTGGAGCGGCCGCATTCGACCGCTTCGCTGTAGATATACGGCAGCAGCCGGTAGCGCAGCGCGTCGTAGTCGCGGAAGATGCGTTCCGCCTCGCTGCCGAAAGCCCAGGGTTCGCGCGGCGGCGTGCCGTGCGCTCGCACGTGCGATCCGAAGAAAGCGAGCTGTGCCCAGCGCACGTACAGCTCTGGGCTGGGCAGGCCGGAGAAGCCGCCGATGTCGTGGCTGTAGAACGGAAAGCCGCTCAGGCCGAAGCTGAGCGCCGCGCGCAGCACGCAGGCGAGATCCTCGTAGCGGGCGATGCCATCGCCCGACCAGTGGACGGGATAACGCTGCGACCCCGCCCAAGCTGCCCGCGCCCAAACGACCGCTCGGCCTGGCCCCTGCGTCTCCTCGGTCACCTCGTAGATGGCGCGGCTGTAGAGCAGCGGGTAGAGGCTGTGCGCCGCCTCCGACGGAAGGCTGTGGTAGACGGCGTCCGGCGGCGCGCCCTCGCCGAAATCGACCTTGATCGCGGCCACACCCAGCTCGAACAGCCTGCGGAACTTGCCCTTGATCCAATCGACCGCCGCCGGGTTCGAATAGTCGATGAAGCCCGCATCCGGCTGGAAACCGGGGAAGAGATACGGCTGGCCGTTGACCCGCTTGGCCAGAAAGCCGTGCTCGAGCGCCTCGTGAAACATGCGCGACGTGACGACCATGTTCGGCCACTGCCACAGACACACGCGCAGCCCCTGCTCGCGCAAACGCGCCATCATCCCGGCGGGATCGGGGAACTTCTCGGGGCAGAATTCGAGGTCGCATTCCCAGTCGCGGCGGTACCAATCGGTGTCGATGTGGATGACATCGCACGGGATCTCGTGAGCGCGCAGCTCGGCGGCGACCGTCTCGACCTGGGCCTGCCGGTTGTAGCTGATGCGCCCCACCCACAGACCGAATGTCCAAAGCGGGGGCACGGCGGGCGCGCCGGTGATCGATGTATAGAGCGGCAGGATGTCTTTCATCTTCGAGGCGCAGCAGATGAACAGGTCAAGCTCGCATGTATCATCGACGATCATCGACAGCGCCGTGTGTTCGAGGTCGCCCACGCGGCAGCGCACCGCGTTGGCCGTGTGGATGAACAGCCCGTAGCCGCGCGTGCTCATGTAGAAGGGGGCGCGTTTATAGCTGGCGGGTGAGGCATTGCCGAAGCCTTCTTGAATCCAGAGCGCCTGCATCGTCTCGCGCTTGTCGAGCCGCCCGAAGCTCTCCCCAAAGCCGTAGATATGTTCGTCATGGCGCAGGTCGAGCGAGCAGAAAGCGCGTCTGCGCTGGCCATCGACCAGCGAACCGAGCGGGTAGGCGTAGCGGTGGTAGAAGATCCAGCGCTGCTCGGTCGGATTCCATTGGACTTCGGGACGGCGCAGCCCCTCGATATCGAGTGCGCGCGTCTGCCAGATTTCGCGGCCACCTGCGTCGAAGATGCGCACTTGAAACGGCTCGCGCACGATCTCAACGCGCAGCGAGCTGGTGCTCAGCGTCAAGCCGCGCTCATGTTCGACCGCCTCGACCTGCGGACGGTGTTCAAACTGCCCGACGATCATCGGCGACGGCGCGTCGGGGCTGAGCGTGCCCGGCGCGAAGCGCAGCCGGATGATGGCATCGGTCAGGAAATCGAGCTGCACGATCGCGTCCACGCCGGGAACAGGGGGCGTCAGCACCGTCTCGACCTGGGTGCCGTAGTAGTTGTGCAGCATTGGTGAGAAACGAAGCGTCCGGCAGCGCAGTGTGGCCGCCGCGCCATCGATCGAGACGCCGGCCAGTTCGCTGACCAGTTCAATCGGCGCGAGCGGCTCGCCGAGAAAAGTGGGGAGATCGTAAGCCGTCATGTTCTCTCTCTAGCCCATTTGCGCGGTGTCGAAGTATTCGCGCCAGTATACGATTTTGCCATCGCGCAGCGCGAAGATGATCGCATCTTCGGCGCTGTGCCGTCTGCCGGTCGCCAGCCGCATCTCGCTCCATGTCCACTCCGCCGCACCCAAGTCGCCCACACCGAATACGCGCGTCACCTGAACGCGGATATCGGCGGCGGCTGTGAAGAACGCCTCGGCGGCGGCGCGGATGGCTGCGGGACCCTGCCAGCGTCCACCAGGCGAAATCAGCCAGCCATCCTCGGCAAAATCGGCGGTGATGGCGTCAAGATCGGCAGCTTCCCAGGCACGCGCCTGGCGTTCCACCAGCGCTTGCAGTTCATGATCGTTCACGGTCGCGTCCCTCGTGTCCTGACCATTATGCGCAGGAGTATAACACGCCGCAGCAGGCTATAATCGGGCGCAGATCGGCGGGAAGGAACAGCGATGACCGACCTCAACATCTACATCGTCTCCGGCGGGCAGGGCACCAGCGGGCAGCGTATCGTCGAGGCGACGCTGGCGCAGTTCAAAGACGTGGATGTCGCCATCCATGTGATCTCGAATGTGCTCAACCGCGAGCAGATCCGCCACGTCATCGCCCGCGCTAACCAGACCAACGGCCTGATCGTGCATACGCTGGTCGATACCGATCTGCGCAGCTTTCTGACGAGCGAGGCGCAGGCGCACAATCTGACCGCGATCGATCTGCAAGGGCCGCTGCTGATGCATCTCTCGCGCGTGCTGGGGCAGCAGCCCGCCGGCATCCCCGGCCTCTACTCGCGGATGCGCGAGGAATACTTCAAGCGCATCGAGGCGATGGAATTCACCATCGACCACGATGACGGCAAACGGATCGAAGACCTGCATTTGGCCGACATCGTGCTGACGGGTGTCTCGCGTGTAGGCAAGACGCCCTTGAGTATGTATCTTTCGACGCACGGCTGGCGTGTCGCCAATGTGCCGCTCATGCGCGAGCTGACGCCGCCAGAGCAGTTGTTCGAGATCGACCCGCGCCGCGTCATCGGCCTGACGATCGATCCGGGTCAGTTGGTCGCCTTCCGCCAGTTCCGCCAGCAGCGGCTTGGCCTGTCGGCTAAATCGACATACAGCCGCGCGGAGGACTTGTACGAGGAGATCGAGTATGCCCGGCAGGTGTTCCGGCGCGGCCGCTTCGCTGTGATCGACATCACCGACAAGCCGATCGAGGAGAGCGCGGAGGAGATCGTCAACCGGATCACGCGTCGTCTCCGCGAAAGCGGCGGCTAGTCGTCGTCGCTGCCGACCAGCTCAGCGTTTGGGTCGAACCACTTGCAGCCGCCCTCGCGCAGCGGGCGGATGTGCGGCTGCATGATGTCGTCAATGCCTTTCCAGGCATATGGATCTGCCCCGGTGACCATGACGATGTCGCGGTGATCGAGCTGCGCCGTCCATTCACCGTCTTTGAGCGCGCGCCAGGGCAGCAGCGAGGCCGCGCTCATGTAGTGATAGACGAGCGCGCGCCGGTAGCCCGATTTCGCGACGTTGGGCAGCGATCGGTGCAGCGTGTAGCCATTGAAGACGACGATCGATCCGGCTTTGACTTCGACCGGGATGGCGTCGTCATCGGTGTAGGGGAAACCGACAGACGTATCGGCGCAGTCGAAGGCTGGGTCTTGCTGCGGTTCCATCTTCCACAAGATGCCCGGACGCTGCGAACCGGGGATGATCCAGAGACAGCCGTTTTCGATCGTGGCATCGTCGAGCGCGATCCAAACGCCCGTCAGCGAGCGGTCACGCGTGGGGATGAAGTCCTCATCTTGATGCCAGGCCTGACCCGGTTTGCCCGCTGACTTGACGAACAGCATCGACTGCATGCACTTCACGTCCGGCCCGATCACCTGCGTGAGCACATCGACGATCGTCGGATGGCGCATGTAATCGAGCATGAGCGTCGAGAGCTTGTGCGGGAAGTGAATGCAGAGCACCGCCTGCATCAACTGATCATCGCTCGCGCCGGGCGGCAGGTCAGCCATGCCATGCACCTCGCCCAGCTCCCCCCGGCAGATGCGCACCGTTTCGCGGCGCAGCGCTTCGACATCGCGCGGCTCCAGCGCGTTTTCCAGCACCAGATAGCCCTGCTCCCGATAAAACGCGACCTGATCGGCGGTGATGGATGGACGCACAGCTTGCACCGTAAAACTCCTGTTCGATCGGTATGGGCAGATCGCGCTGCAGCGCGTCTCAAGGATTGCCCAGCCGTCATAGATGGTAAAGAATAAGTCTAGGGGATCATAGCGCAGCGCGAGGGACGATCCAAACGCTGCGGCAGCGTTAGGGGAGCATGCTCGTGGGGGATCAAAAACGCTTACACGCCATCGTGCGCGGGCGCGTCCAGGGTGTCGGGTTTCGCGCGTCAACGCAGACGCGCGCGGCCAAGCTGGGGCTGACGGGTTACGTGCGCAACCAGGCCGACGGCAGCGTCGAGGTCGTGGCCGAAGGCCCGCGCGCGATGCTCGACGTGCTGCTGGACTACCTGCATACCGGTCCGCAGAACGCGCGCGTCGATCAGGTGACCTACGAGTGGATGACCGCCACCGGCGGCTACCGCGGCTTCACCGTGCGCTGAGGGGCGCGAGCGGCAGACCGATGCCTGAAATGCGCGCAAGTGATGGTACAATTGTTCGTGTTTTCACGGCGCAGCAGGAAAGTGGTTGAGGCGTGGAGCAAGAGTACCAGCTTCGGCTCCCCATTGGAACCAAAGCTCACCCAGATTGGTATGACCAGATTTTCCAGGGCAATTGTCTGGAGGTTCTGCCGGAACTTCCGGCGGAGTCGATCGATCTCATCGTGACTTCACCGCCTTATGCGGACAGCCGCAAAAATACTTATGGCGGCATACATCCCGATCAATATGTCGAGTGGTTTCTGCCGATCGGCGCGGAGCTGCGCCGCGTGCTCAAACCGGACGGAACCTTTATCTTGAACATCAAAGAAAAAGTGATCGACGGGGAACGCCACACTTACGTGATCGAACTGATCTTGGCGCTGCGACGTCAGGGCTGGCTTTGGACGGAGGAATTCGTTTGGCACAAGAAGAACAGTTATCCTGGTAAATGGCCGAATCGCTTTCGTGACTCATGGGAACGCTGCCTGCAGTTCAACAAACAGAAGCGTTTTCGTATGTATCAGGACAGCGTGATGGTGCCGATGGGGGATTGGGCCAGAAGCCGACTGCGCAAACTGAGCGAAACCGATAAAAGACGGGACGAGTCACGTGTAGGCAGCGGCTTCGGCAAAAATGTCTCGAATTGGGTTGGGCGCGAGCGAGTTTACCCGACCAATGTGCTCCATCTGGCAACCGAAACCGGCAATCGAAAACACAGTGCAGCCTTCCCCTTAGAACTGCCAAAATGGTTTATCAAGCTTTTCACTCAGGAAGAGGATATCGTCCTCGATCCGTTCCTTGGCTCCGGTACAACAGCGGTTGCTGCGCGCCAGCTTGGACGCCACTTCGTCGGGATCGAGACGGTGCCCGAATACATCGCGGTTGCGCAGCAGTCACTCCGAGCAATCGAGGGATAGCGCGAATGGCGACATTGGATATCGGGCTAGTCCGTCAGTTCGTGGCTGAGAATATGGGCATGTTTCATACCGCACGTTTAGAGGGCGTTCGCGGTCTTGAGCTGCGCAAGGTGCTGCGGCGAAAAAATCCTTATCTGTTTCGCGCCAAAAACATCACGAATGCGCCCCTCTTAGTCGACTCGATATTGGAGGCGCTCCTGCCCGCCTCTGAGGAAGAGCGATTTGGGCATTTCTTGGAAGACCTCGCGATTTTTGTCTGTCGAATTGCATATGGGGGACAGAAATCATCGACTACTGGCATCGACCTCGAGTTTATCCGCGACGATGTACGCTATGTTGTCGCCATCAAATCGGGACCGAACTGGGGCAACAGCAGCCAGCACAAGAAGCTGCAAGACAACTTCCGTAATGCCCTGCGGGTACTGCGTCAATCGCCCCAGGTGCGCCATGCGCGCGCTGTCTTGGGTACCTGCTATGGTCGATGTCGAGTTCAAGATGACGGCCAATATCTCAAGCTCTGTGGTCAGCCGTTTTGGGAGTTCATCTCGGGCGAGCCGAACCTCTACATCGATATCGTAGAACCGATCGGTCATGCTGCCAAAGAACACAACGAAAACTTCAGAGCGGAGTGCGATCGGGTTCGCAACCGGCTGACTCGGGAATTCATGATCGAATTCTGCACTCCCGACGGCGAGATCGACTGGGAGAAACTGCTGCGTTTCAACAGTGGCCCAGATGAAGGTTAGCCCGTCAATGTGCTATTCAGCCGAGGTATCCGATGCCGCACAACACCGTCTACACCACCGAGCGAGGTCAGTTTCACCAAGAGCGCGCGCTGGCCGCCGCGCCGCCAGAACTGGCCGTCACGATGCTGCGCCAGCCCGACCGCGAGACGCTGCGCGACGCGCTGCGCGACGCGGAGTACCTGATCTCCGAGCGTGTCGGCGCGATCGACGCCGATCTGATCGCCAGTGCGCCGCAGCTTAAGCTGATCCTGCGTCTCGGCTCGCTGACCTACGATATCGATCTTGAGGCGGCGCGCGCGGCAGGCGTCATCGTCTGCCGCTGGTCGGATGTTGGCGTCATCCGCGTGGCCGAACATGTCGTCATGCAAATGCTGACGCTGGCCAAGCGCCTCAACGATGCGCAGGCGGTGGCGCTGGATGCCAGCCCCGCGTGGCGCGAATGCCGCCGCACCGATGAGGATACCTTCGCCTACAACTGGTCGAATCGCCAGGGGATCGATCAGCTCTACGAGCGCACGGTCGGCATCCTCGGCATGGGCGAGATCGGCGCGGAGCTGGCGAGGCGGCTTGCGGGCTGGGGCTGCAGCATCCTTTACCACAAGCGGCGGCGGCTGCCGGAGTCGGTCGAAGCCGAGCTGGCGCTCACCTACACCGATCACGATACGCTGATCGCCCAGGCGCATTACTTGGTTGACCTGCTGCCCTATTTCCCGGAAACCGACATGAGCCTGAACGCGGCGACGTTTGCTGCCATGCGCGACGGCGCGTATATCGTGAGCTGCGGCAGCGGCAGCGTGATCGACGAGGCGGCGCTGGCCGAAGCCGTGCGGTTGGGCAAGCTGGGCGGCGCGGCGCTCGATACCTTCGAGTGGGAACCGATCCGCGCGGACAACCCGCTGATCGCGGCGGCGCGCGCGGGCGCGAACATCGTGCTGACGCCGCACATCGCCGCTGGCAGCTATACCGCCGCCATCGCCGACCGCGAGCGCGCCGCCGATTACACGAACATTCTGCGCCACCTGCGCGGAGAACCGATCCTGCACCGGTTGGTGTGATGTTTTTCACATTTGTGCAGATATTGAACGCCTGCTCACACCTGCGGTATCATTCGCGGCATGTCGAACACAGTGAAAGCAGCAGGGAGAAGGAGGGCGTACTGTGGAAGCGCAGGCAGCCGCGGCACTCGATCAGCGCGGCATCAGCGCCGACCGCGCGCGCGCGATGCTCATGACGATGATGCAGATCCGCGCGTTCGAGGAAAAGGCGGAGGAACTGTTCGCATTGGGGCGCGTGCACGGCACGATGCATCTCAGCATCGGTCAGGAGGCGTCGGCGGTCGGCCTGTCAAGTGCGCTGGCTCCTCGCGACTATCTGCTCAATACGCATCGGGGTCACGGTCACTGCTTGGCCTGGTATGGCAGCGATGTCGATCTGATGATGGCCGAATTCATGGGCAAAGAGACCGGCTACTGCCGCGGACGCGGCGGTTCGATGCACATCGCCAACGTCGATACCAACAACCTGGGTGCCAACGGCATCGTCGGCGGCGGGCTGCCGATCTCGGTCGGCGTCGGCCTGACGATCAAGCTGCGCAAGACCGATCAGGTGGCGGCGGCCATCTTCGGTGACGGCGGCGCGAACACCGGCGCATTTCATGAGGCCCTCAACATGGCGAGCATCTGGGATCTGCCGATCATCTACTTCTGCGAGAACAACCAGTACGCGATGTCGATGGCGTTCACGCGCGCGTTCAAGATCGAGCACGTCAGCCAGCGTGCAGCCGCCTATGGCATCCCCGGCGTCACGGTCGATGGCAACGATCTGCTCGCCGTCTACGACGCGGTGACCGAGGCGGTCGCCCGCGCCCGTGCCGGAAACGGCCCGACTCTGATCGAATCGCTCACGTACCGCTGGAAAGGCCACAGCAAGAGCGATAAGCAGGCCTACCGCACGCGCGATGAGGTCAAAGAGTGGCAGGAGCGCGATCCGATCCGCCGCTTCGCCGCTTTCCTGGGCATGAGCGATGAAGAGCGCGACGCCATGCAAGCCCAAGCGCGTCAGCGCATCGAAGAAGCCGTGGTTTTCTCGGAAAACAGCCCCGAACCGGATGTCGCCACGATCATGGAGGGTGTCTATGCTTGAGCAAACCCGGCAGCAGCCCGCCCAAGAGGGCGCGGCGCTGCGCGAACTGACATACGCCGAGGCGCTGCGCGAGGCGCTGCACCAGATCATGGCGAAGGATGAGCGCGTCTTCCTGATCGGCGAGGATGTGGGCGTCTACGGCGGCGCGTTCGGCGTCTCCGCGGGCTTGATCCAGACCTACGGCTCCGAGCGCGTCATCGATACGCCGATCTCCGAGGCGGGCATCGCTGGCGCGTGCATCGGCGCGGCGCTGACGGGGATGCGCCCCGTCGGTGAAATCCAGTTCATGGACTTCATCACCATCAGCATGGAACAGCTCGTCCTCCAGGCGGCCAAGATCCGCTTCATGTTCGGTGGCAAGGCGACCGTGCCGATGGTGCTGCGCACGCCAGCCGGCTCTGGCACGGGCGCGGCGGCCCAGCACAGCGAGAGCTTGGAGAACTGGTTCGTCCACGTCCCCGGCCTCAAAGTCGTCATGCCGAGCAATGCCTACGATGCCAAAGGCCTGCTGCTGAGCGCGATCGCCGACGACAACCCGGTCATCTTCGTCGAGCACAAGCTGCTCTACCGCACCAAAGCGCACGTGCCGGAGGAGATGTACACCATCCCGCTCAGCCAGACGCATGTCGCCCGTACCGGCCAGCATCTGACCGTTGTCGCCACGTCGGTCATGGTGCAGCGGGCGCTGGCGGCGGCGGACATCCTGGCGCAGGAGGGCATCGAGATCGAGGTGATCGACCCGCGGACGCTGATGCCGCTCGACGACCGGCCGATCATCGAGTCGGTCATCAAGACGGGTAGAGCGCTGGTCGTCCATGAAGCGGTCAAGACCGGCGGATTCGGCGGTGAGATCGTCTCGCGCATCGTCGAAAGCGAGGCCTTCGGCTATCTGGAAGCGCCGGTGCGCCGGCTCGCCGGGCTGGATATCCCGATCCCGTACAACCGGACGCTCGAGGCCAACACCGTGCCGCAGGTGCACAACATCGTCGAAGAGGCGCGCAAGTTGGTTCAAGGCGCTTACTGAGCGAGGTCGGAGGACGCCCATGGCCAAAGAAGTCATCATGCCGAAATTCGGCTTCACGCAGGAGACCGCCGAGGTGCTCGCTTGGCTGGTGAAGGAGGGCGATTACGTCGAGGCGGGCGACCCGATCATGGAAGTTTCGACCGATAAGGTGTCGATGGAGGTCGAAGCGCCCGTCAGCGGCATTTTGGCGGGCTGTCGTTACAAGGTCGGCGATGTCGTGCCGGTGACCGAGATCATCGCTTACATCTTGCAGCCGGGCGAAAGCCTGCCCGCTCAAGTCGGATCGCCCGCGCCGGCCGCTGCATCGGCGCCGGAACCCGCGCCCGCACCGGCTGTGCCCGCACCGGAACCCGCGCCCGCTGACGCCGATGTCAAGGTGTCGCCGCTGGCGGCTCGCATGGCGCAGGAGGCCGGCGTCGATCTGGCGCACATCCCCGGAAGCGGTCCGCGTGGGCGCGTGACCGTGCGCGATGTCGAGCAGTATCTGCAAACGCACGCTGCGCCGAGCAACGGCGGCCAGCCGCGCGCGGGTAAAGTCAATGCCGTCCCGGCGGCTCGGCGCGCAGCAGCGCAGTTGGGCGTCGATCTAGCGGCTGTCAGCGGCAGCGGCCCCGGCGGGCGCGTGCAGTCCGCAGACGTGCAGGCGTTCGTCGCGCAGCTCAAGCAGGAGGTGGCAGCGGCGGAACCGGCTCCGCGACCCGCGCCAGCCGCACAGCCAGCGCCCGCCGCGCCCGTAGACGGCGTCGCTGAGCGCATTCCGTTCAACAATATGCGCCGCATCATCGCCCGTAACCTGCAAAAGAGTATGCAGGATGCGCCGCATATCTACTTCCAGCGCGAGGTCGATCTGACGGCGGCCAATCACCTGATCGCGTTCGCCAGCACGCGTGCGCCGGAAGGCGTCAAGGTGACGCTGACGGCGGTCATCGTGCGGGCGCTCGCCTGGGCGCTGCGGCGGCATCCGCTCATCAACAGCCATCTCGTCGGCGAGGAGATCCTCGTCATGGAGGGCGTGCATATCGGTGTGGCGGTCGCGCTCGATAACGGGCTGATCGTGCCGGTGGTGAAAAATGCTGACCAGAAGGGCATCTACGCCATCAGCGCTGAGATCGCGCGGCTGGCGGCGGCGGCGAAAGCCAACAAACTCGGCCTGGATGACATTCAAGGCGCGACGTTCACGCTGTCCAATCTGGGCATGTTCGGTGTCGATCGCTTCACGGCTATCATCAACCCGCCGCAGGTCGGCATCTTGGCCGTCGGGCGAGCGCGCAAGCAGTTCGTGCCCGATGCCAACGATCAGCCGGTGCTGCGCCCGATGTGCGGGCTGACGCTCTCGGTCGATCACCGCGCCATCGACGGGGCGGTCGCGGCGCGCTTCCTCGGCGATCTGGCTGACGCGCTCACGCATCTCGAACACGTGCTGTTGTAGCACGCACCCGACGATCACCCGGCGGAGGTGCTCATCACCTCCGCTAGGGCAGTGACGACCTCCTCCAACTGCGCGCCGGTCATCTCCGGATACATCGGCAGGCTGATGATGCTGCGCGCTGCGCGCTCCGTGTGCGGCAGGTCGCCTTCGCGTCCACCGCGATGCGCCAGTGCCGGCTGCAAATGCAGCGGGATCGGGTAGTGGATGCCCGCGCCGATCCCGCGCGCGTGCAGCCCCTTGAGGATGGCGTCGCGGTCGCCGCTGACGGCCACACAGTAGATGTGGTAGATGTGGCGCGCGCCTGGCACCTGCTGCGGCGGGCAGACGCCGGGGATGCTGAGCAGCGCCTCATCGTAGAAACGGGCATGACGGCGTCGCGCTTCGTTCCAATCGTCGAGATGCGGCAGCTTCGCGCCCAAGATCGCCGCCTGCAGGCCGTCGAGCCGCTCACCGTAGCCGATCTCGTCATGGCTGTACTTGCTCGTGCGCCCATGATCGCGCAGCTTGGCGATCCTGTCGGCCAGCGCGTCATCGCGCGTGCAGACGGCACCGCCGTCGCCATAGGCGCCCAAGTTCTTGCCGGGATAGAAGCTGAAACAGGCCGCATCTCCCCACGCACCTGCGCGCTGGCCGTTCAGCTCTGCGCCGTGCGCCTGCGCTGCGTCTTCGATCACACGCAGGCCGTGCCGCTCGGCGATCGCCATGATCGCATCCATCGGCGCGATCTGGCCGTAGAGATGCACGGGCATGATCGCTTTGGTGCGCGGCGTGATCGCCGCCTCGATGCGTGCGGGGTCGATGTTGAACGAGACGGGGTCGATATCGACGAAGACGGGCGTCGCTCCGACCGTCTCGATCGGCTCGGCGGTGGCGATGAACGTGTGCGCGGTCGTGATGACTTCGTCGCCGGGGCCGATGCCG
>CAYTME010000012.1:21713-26485 GCA_964438415.1 uncultured Pleurocapsa sp.
CGACGCCGACGCAGCGCGGCGTGCGCTGGAAATCGGCAAAGGCAGCCTCGAAATCGGCGACTTCCCGCCCGCCGATGAAAGCCGTGCTCTCGATCACGCGGGCGACAGCAGCGTCGATTTCCGGCTTGATGCTGCGATACTGGGCTTTGAGATCGACCAATGGGATGTTCGACAAGGCAGCCTCACGGGGGAACAAACGGACACAACCGCGCAAGCATACACCCACCGGAATCGGGCGACAAGGGATGGCAGTTGAGGTGCATCTCCATCCTACACGCGCCCGCGCCGGTCAGGTGCTATACTTCCATGCATGTGCGAGTCCGTCTTCACCCAAGTGCTTTCCGCGTGATGTCCTATGCCTGATCGTGCTATCCTGCGCCGCACCCCGATCGCGGCCTGCCTGCTGCTCGTCTGCTTGACGGCCTGCTCAGCGGCGGAGACGATCGTCGTGCCGACCGCCCGCCCGACCGACACGGTCACTCCCACCGAGACGGTGACGCGCCCGCCCGGCGTCGATGTGACCCCGACCGCGCTGCCCACCCGCGAGGCGCTGACGCCGACCGTCGGCCCATCGCCGACGCCGCTCTTCGGCCAGCCGGCGGTCATCGGCAGCGTGCCGACGGCATCGCGTACGCCCAACCCGAACGCGCCGCGCATCGAATTCTTCACCACCAATGTGCTGTCGGTCGTGCCGGGGCAGGAAGCGCCGCTTTTCTGGTCGGCGCGCGGGGCGGATACGGCGACGATCTACCGGCTCGATGCGGCGGGCAACCGCACTCAGCTTTGGAACGTCGGACCGGATGGACAGCTTCGCGTGCCGACCAGCCGGCGCGATCGCGGCCAGATCGAATTCGTGCTCAGCATCGGCGAAGGCGTCAACCGCGTCGAGCAGTCGATCACGATCCCGCTGGCCTGCCCGGACACTTGGTTCTTCCAACCGCCGCCCGCGCCGTGCCCAGCCGCCGCCGCTGTCGAGACGCAGTTGATCGAGCAGCCGTTCGAACGCGGGCGAATGTTGTTCATCACCGCGAGCGGCCGCGTCTACGCGCTGTTCAACGACGGCTCGGCGCCGGCCTGGTTCTCGGTCGAAAACCGCTACAATCCGGCCACGCAGCCAGAGGCGGACGAGAATTTCGTGCCGCCGCCTGGCTTCTTCCAGCCGATCCGCGTGCTCGGCTTCGTCTGGCGCGGCAATGACCGCGTGCGTAATCGCTTGGGGCTGGCTGTGCAGCAGGAGACGAGCTATCAGGGGTTCGTCCAAGTCGCGCCCACCGGCGAGAGCGAGACGATCTACGCCACCAGCGCCGACGGCACGGTGCTCGAACTGCTGCCAAACGGCGCGAGCTGGCAAATCATCACGCCCGGCTAATGTCGAAGGCGTAGACTAGGCGCGGAGAGTAAGGGGATAAGCAGCCATGATCAACGAAACCGCGTCATCTGCCGACGACCGTCCGGCGCTGCGTCCAGCACCAGATTACGAGCCGGTGGACGAAAGCGGTCTGCGCGTCGAACTGCGCCAGATCGTCATGCAGGTGATGCAGATCGAACGCGAGCCGACCGACGACCCCGGCGCACGGATCCAGCGCGATGGGCTGCTGCTCATGCGCCAGGATGCCAGCCTGACGGCGACATTCGAGGGAACACTGCTGATCGACAGTGAGGCGGCCTTCGCTCAGGTGGATGAAGCCTTCGCCAGGCTCGACCATGTGCCATATTTCCGGCTGGTCGGCGGCAGGCACGTGATCCATGCTGTCTATGGGCGGGTCAGCCCGCGTCCGCGCAGTTGGTACCTGAATGCCGTGTTGTTCGTCGCCACGTTCTTCAGCGTGCTGCTGCTGGGCACCCAGATCGCCATCAACGAGATCGCAGCCGCGAATATGCAGGAAGCGCAGCGCCTGATCGCCAACATCGTGCCGGAGCTGTGGCGTGGGCTGCCCTACGCGCTCAGCCTGCTGCTGATCTTGGGCGCGCACGAGCTGGGGCACTACTTCGCTGCCCGCAAACACCGCATTGCCGTCTCGCTGCCGTACTTCATCCCTGCGCCGTTCATCAGCTTTCTGGGCACGTTCGGTGCATTCATCCAGCAGCGCGAACCGTTCCGCAATCGCAAAGCGATGCTCGACATCGGCGCGGCGGGGCCGCTGTTCGGCCTCGTCTTCGCCATCCCGATCGTCTTCATCGGCTTGGCCACCTCACCGATCGGGCCGGTCACACCCGGTGGACTGCTCGAAGGCAACTCGTTGATCTACGCATTTGCGAAAACGATCGTATTCGGGCGTTTCCTGCCCAGCGGCGGCGAAGATGTCTATATGAATCAGCTCACACAGGCGGGCTGGGCGGGGCTGCTGGTGACCGCGCTCAACCTGATCCCGCTTGGCCAGCTCGACGGCGGCCACATCCTGTTCGCGCTGATCGGTGAACGCGCGCGCCGGCTCTACCTGCCGGTGCTCGCCCTGCTGGCGGCGATGATCTTCATCAGCGAGTTCTGGCTGCTCTGGGTCATCCTGCTGTTCTTAATTGGACGCTTCTACGCTGTCCCGCTCGATATGATCACGCCGCTCGACGCGCGGCGGCGCTGGGTGGCGCTGCTAGCGATCGCGCTGTTCGTGCTGACGTTCGTGCCCACGCCGCTCAGCGTCGTGCCGGACAGCGGTCTGCCGCTGCCGCGCGATACCGTCTTTCAGCTCAGCGTGGCGGTCATGATCGGCTTCTTGTGGCTGCGCCGCTGCTTGTGATGGCGGCTCAATCGACCTCACGTCCAGCGATCAGCTTTTCTTTGTAGGCCTCGAAGCCCGCCTCATCTCCGCGTGCGAGAAAGGCCGCCTGTTTGGCCCAGGTCGGCAGGCTGGGCGCGAAACGCAGCCCGTGCGCTTCGATCGCCGCGCGCAGCTCATCCTCGCTCGCTTCGGCCAGCCGGGCGAATGTTTTGATGCTGGCTGCATGCAGGGCCTTCTCCATCTTGGGTCCGATGCCCTCGATGCGCTTGAGATCGTCCACCTCGGCTGAGGCGCGGCTGCGCTTCGGCTTGGCCGGTTCCGGTTCTGGCGCAGTCTCTGTCTGGGTCGGGACTGGCTCGAGGGCTGTGGACTCGGCGACCGCTGCCGGCGCGGCGAACGCGGCAGAGACAGCGGCTGCGCTCTCGTCTGCTGCCGGCACCTCCGACGGTTGAGCGATGCTTTCGCCCTCAATCATCTCCGGCGTGGTGCCGGCCAGCGTTTCACTCGGCTCAGAGGAGACCTCGGCGGCTTCCGGCTCCGCTTCAACGACTCCAGCCTCGGCCACCAGCTCGGCTTCGGCTTCGACCTCGACCGCGGGATGCTCAGCTTCGACTGCGGGCGCGGCGAGGGCATGCGCGCGTACCTCGCTGGCGATGAATTCACGCACGCGCGGCTGCTGCAAGGCGGGGAGCGCCGCCTGTTCAGCCTCGGCTTCCGCCTCATCCGCGGCGGCCTGGCGCGCCGGCCACAGGCCGATCAACCCAGCGAGGATGAGCAGCAGCAGCGGCAGCCACCATTCCTGCACTGGTCGCTCGCGCACCAGCAGCCAAAGCGCCGTCATCAGCGCGCCGAGCACCAGCATGACGACGACAAACGTCCTGGAAGCACGATCTTGCATGAGGTCCCCCTTGCGCATTTAAGATAGAAAGAAGCGCGTTTTCCTATAGGCGGTTGAACTTATCTTAGCACTCCGTAAGGTGGACATAGTGTAACAATTGAGGCTGTGCGCTGTCAAAAGACCGCTGGAGCATCGAATAGCGCAGTCTTGCGTCGGGCATGGGCGGGGCTTATACTGGCGTCAGAGCGCGGAGGATGATTCTTGGCTTCCAGAAGCAGCACGACTGATCCGATTCCAATCATCGATATCACAGCCCCGAAGGCGTGGGAACTGCCCAACCTACGCGAGCTGTATCGCTACCGCGAGCTGCTGCTGACGCTCACCTGGCGCGATATTCGTGTCCTCTACAAACAGACGCTGATCGGGGCACCCTGGGTGCTCTTGCAGCCGCTCATCTTGATGGGCATTTACTCGCTCATCTTCGGTGTCCTGCTGCAAGTCCCGTCGAACGGACTGCCGTTCACGCTGTTCGTCTTCATCGGCTTGATGGTGTGGAACTTCTTCTCGCTCGGCATCGGCCGGGCGTCGTCGAGCATCTTGGCGAACGCTGGGCTGACGCGCAAGGTCTATTTCCCGCGCTTGATCCTGCCGGTCGCTTCGGTGCTCAGCGGTCTATCTGATTTCATCCCGACCTTTTTGCTGACGATCGCGCTGGCGCTGATCTACGGCTACCTACCGACGCTCAACTACCTGCTGCTCATCTTCCCGCTGGCGCTCCTCTTCATCACGACGCTCGGCCTAGCGATCTGGGTGGCCGCGCTCAACACGGCCTATCGTGATGTCGGGCTGGCGATCCCGCTGGTGCTGCAGGTGCTCTTCTACGTCTCGCCGATCATCTACTCAAGCAGCATCTTGGGTGAAAACTGGCGCACGGTGATGGGCATCTTCCCGATCCCGGTGGTCGTGGAGAGCACGCGCTGGCTGCTGACCGGCGTCGGCGAACCGCTGCCGGTCTCCAGCGTCGTGCTGGCCGTCGTCTGCGCGGGAGCGATTTTCATCTCCGGGCTGTTCATCTTCAAGCGGGTCGAGCGCCAATTCGTTGATTTGGTCTAGGGCAGGGAAGAGCCTCGTGCGCGAACCGATCATCGAAGTCAAGCACCTATCGAAGATGTTTTATCTCGGAGAAGCCCAGGCGCGCCAGATGCGCCTGTGGGCGA
>CAYTME010000012.1:26603-28534 GCA_964438415.1 uncultured Pleurocapsa sp.
AGGCGAGGTGCTCGGCATCATCGGCCACAACGGCGCGGGCAAATCGACGCTGCTCAAGATCCTCTCGCGCGTCACCTACCCGACCAGCGGCAGCGCGCGTATTCGCGGACGCGTCGGCTCGCTGCTCGAAGTCGGCACTGGCTTTCACCCAGAGCTGACCGGGCGCGCCAATATCTATCTCAACGGCGCGGTGTTGGGCATGTCGCGCACGGAGATCGCACGCAAGTTCGATCAGATCGTCGAGTTCGCCGAGGTCAGCCAGTTCATCGATACGCCGGTCAAATTCTATTCCAGCGGCATGTACATGCGGCTCGCCTTCGCCGTCGCTGCGCACCTGGAGACAGAGATCCTGCTGGTCGATGAGGTGCTGGCAGTCGGCGATGCGCAGTTCCAGCAAAAATGTCTGGGCAAGATGAGCGACATCACCCATAACGAGGGTCGCACGGTGCTGTTCGTCAGCCACGCGCTCGGCGCGGTCAAGATGCTGTGCGAGCGCGTCATCTGGCTCGATCACGGCGCGGTCAAGATGACTGGCTCCGCCGAGTCGGTCGTCGATCACTATCTTGGGCAGGTCGAAGTCGCCACGACCAGCGTGCATATCCCCGAAGACCCCAGCGCGCGCGCGCAGATCGTGAGCGCTGAGATCGCGCCGCTGCCGACGCCGGACGGCGACGAGGATATGCTGTTCACCTGCACCTACCAGGTGAAGTCGTATCTTGAAAACCTGATGCTGTGCGTCGAGGTCTTCAACGCGGCCAACATCTCGGTCTTCTACTCCAACAACGATTACCTGGACGACGACCGCAAGCGTCTGCTCGGCACACACACCGTCTCGCTGGTCATCCCGGCACACCTGTTCGCGCCCGGCCAGTACCGCGTCGCATTCGGCTTCTGGGAGCCGGGCTTCGATTACGCCGAGCACTTCCCGGAAGAACGATTGATCTTCTCTCGTCCGGAACCGCCATCTCGGCTGTCGCGCCACGGCATCAAGTGGCCGAGCGCGATCTACGCGCCCAACGGCTGGGCCTATATCGACGGCGTGCTCAATCGCGAGCACGATCGCGTGCGCTGATAGGGGACGACCGATGTCAAACATGACGCCTTTTGAGGCGCAGGTCTACGACGGCGGCGAGCGTCTGATCCCGGGCGTCAGCCACGATCTGCACGAATTTGCGCGCCACCGCAGCTCGTATGCCTTCTGGCGCATGATCATCGCGCGCGACCTCGCGGCGGGTAGAGTCGGCCCGACGATCTCGATCCTCGATCTGGGCTGCGGCGTGGGGCATGGCGCGCGCTTCTTGGCCGAGATCCCCGGCGCACAGGTAACGGCCATCGACAACGATGCCGAGACGATCGCCTATGCTCGGCGATCTTATGGCGCACCCAATATCGAGTACCGGCAGGCGGATGCTGTCGAATACGCCCGCGTGATGCCCGAATTCGATTACATCGTCTCGCGCAACGTCTTCGAGCACATCCCCGACGGGCTATCGCTGCTGACGACGCTGCGCTGGCGGGCACGGCTGGCGATCGATGTCCCGTACGACGAGCCGGTTGGTAACCCACACCATGCACTGCATCATCTCGACGCCGACGCCTTCGCCGCACTGCCGCAGCGCGAGATCTTCCTGCAAGATCATGCCGGTCGGCTGGCTGTCACGCTCGATGACGCGGCACGCCCGAACGTGCTGATGGTGATCGCGAGTGCCGCTTGGCTGCCGCCCGTGCGCGCGTACAGCTTTTCATTCCCGCTCGCGATCTGGCAGATGGAGGCCGTGTGCAGCGCGTCCGAGGTGCTGGCCGGCGCGCTGCAGATCGAGTCGCGGCTGTCCCAGCTCGCAGACATCAAAGACGAGCAGGCGGCGAGCCTGCGCGGGTTGGTAGCCGATCTGGCGCAGCTCGAACGCATGGTGACGCTGGTCGCCGAGGCA
>CAYTME010000012.1:28603-39273 GCA_964438415.1 uncultured Pleurocapsa sp.
GCTCAATCGAGTCGATCTGCAAAACCTGCGGCTCAGTCAGGAGCAGGGTGCGCTCGTCGCCCGCTGCGAGGCGCTGGAAGAGCGAATGCTGGCCCAGCGCGATACCATCGCCGCTCTGACCAAGCGGATCGCGCAGCTCGAAAAAAGCGATGGAACACGCCCATCATGAACCTGCTGTCGCCCAAACCGCTGGTCACGATTGTGACGCCGACCTACAACCGGGCGGATTATCTGCCGGGTGTTATCGACAGCGTGCTGGCGCAGGATTATCCCAATCTCGAATACCTCGTGCTCGATGACGGATCGACCGACGACACGCGCGCGGTGCTGACGCAGTACGATGGACGCATCCAGTGGGAGAGCCACGCCAACATGGGCGAGGCGCGCACGGTCAACAAGGGCTGGGCGATAGCGCGTGGAGAGTTCGTCGCGGTCGTCAATTCCGATGATCCGATCCTGCCTGGCTTGGTTGAGGCGGCGGTCGATTATCTGCTGGCGCACCCGGATGTTTTGGTCGTCTACCCGGACTGGGATATGATCGACGCCGAAGGCCGGGTGATGCAGACGATCCGCACCTACGACTACGACTACATCGACATGCTGCGCTGGCATCACTGCCTGCCGGGACCGGGGGCGTTCATCCGGCGGCGGGCGTTCGAGTGCGAGCCGTCACGCAATCCCGACTATCGCTATGTCGGCGATTTCGAGTATTGGCTGCGCCTGGGGCTGCATGGGCCGTTCGCGCGGCTGCCGCACACGCTGGCGACCTTCCGCTTCCATCCGGGGTCGGCCTCGAATGCGGCCAAAGGCCTGCGCATGGCCGAGGAGCACATCCTCATGCTCGACCGCTATTATGAGCGTGCCGATATCCCCCCGGCGGCGCGGCGTGTGCGCGCCGAAGCCTACAGCAGCGCCCACTACATCGCTGCGATTCAATGCTTGCACCAGCGCGAGGCCGCGCGCAGCTATTTCTTGCGCTCGATCTTGCTGCACCGGAACAGCTTCCCCAACGGGCTGCCCAGGTCATGGGACTTGATGCTGCAAACGATCCTGCCGGAACCCGCCTATCGTTTTGCGAAATCGGCGCACGCCCGGCTGCGCCAGACCTAAAGGAGCATGGCACAGCGCAATGGCACTCGTCTCGGTCGTCATCCCCACCTACAACCGTGCCGATCTGATCGGCGATGCCATCCGCAGCGTGTTCGAGCAAACCTACGGCGATTGGGAGATCATCGTCGTCGATGATGGCTCAACCGATAACACCGCCGAGGTCGTCGCCTCGTTCGGCGAGCGTGTGCGCTATATCCCCCTGCCGCACGGCGGCGTCTCGGCGGCGCGCAACCGCGGCGTGCGCGAGGCGCGCGGGCAGTACGTCGCGTTTCTCGACTCGGACGATCTATTTCTGCCGCACAAGCTGGAGCGGCAGATCGCCTTGTTCGAGCAGCGCCCCGAATTGGGCATGGTCTACGGCTCATATCGCAGTGTCGATGCCCAGCTCAATCCCCTGCAAGAACACCGGGCGCGCCGCTACCCCGGCGGCTACAGCGAGATGATGCTCGGCTGCACGATCGCCACCCCGACGGTGATGGCGCGGCGCGAAGTGCTGGAGCAGATCGGGCCGTTCGACGAGACGATGCACCTAGCGGAGGATATCGATCTCTGGTGCCGTATCTACCGCCATTACCCGATCGAGCCGGTCGATGATCCGGTCACGCTCGTGCGTATTCACGGCGCGGCCACCTCGCGCGACCCGGAAGAAGTGCTGAATGCCTACATGCATCTGCTGCTCAAGGCCTTCCGCGCCGATCGCTCGCTGGGTTTCATCTACAGGCGCAAGGCGCTGGCGCGGATGCATTACATCTGCGCAGCCGAAGTGCTGGCGCGCGTCGATCCCAACTCGACCGACCCGCACAAATACCAGACGTACAATTTCTACTTCTTGAAGGCGGCGCGTTTCTGGCCGTTTTCGAAACTCGGCATGAATACCCTGCTGGGGCATTACAGCGGGCGCATCGGCAGTCGGCTCCGCCGCGCATTCGCAGCCGTTAGAGGACTGGACGCGCGTCAGGCACAGATCGTATCCGATCTGCAGGCGCAAGTTCAGTCGCTGCGAGCGCAGTTGCAAGCCGTCAGTCCGCCCGGCACCGATCATGCATCAGCAGCCAATCCATTCTCGCTCAACGATCTGGAGCCGATCGCGGCGTGGATGGGGCGCACGCTGCCTGGCAACGAAGCCTACCCGATCTTCCACAAGCACGGCTTTCACGTCTTGCGCCGCCATTACTACACGCCGATCCCGGAGGCGGACGAGGCTGCGCGCGCGCAGATCGTATCGGAGCTGCCGGGCATCGCGATCGATATGGAGGCAGCGTTCGAGCTGCTCGAAACGGCCATCCAGCCCTACAAGGCCGAGTTCGAGCAGTTTCCCATCCGCGCCGATGGGCTGCGCGGCGCGAACCGCTTCTATCTGCTCAACGGCGCGTTCATGGCGATCGATGGCAATGTCTACTACGGGTTGATCCGGCACTACAAACCCCGGCGCATCATCGAGATCGGCTCCGGCTTTTCGACGCAGCTCGCGGCGGCGGCCATCCGCGCCAATCGATCGGCAGGCGAGCAGCCGACCCAGCTGATCTGCATCGAGCCGTACCCGCCGCCCGCGCTCGAACAGCTCGACGATTTCATCCGTTTGAAGCCGTTCAAGGTGCAGGACATCGGGCTGGATGTGTTCACGGCGTTGGGCGAAAACGACATCTTGTTCATCGACTCATCCCATGTGCTGCGCATGGGCAACGATGTCTGGTACGAGTACTGCGAACTGCTGCCTCGGCTGCGCCCCGGCGTGCTGGTGCACATCCACGATGTTTCGCTGCCGAAGCCGTATCCGCAGGTGTATTTCGACAAGCAGTTGTTCTGGAACGAGCAGTATCTCTTGCAGGCGATGCTGGCGCACAACCCGCATTACGAGGTGCTGTGGCCGGGCAACTACCTGATGACGCATCACGCCGAGCGGATGCGCGCCGCCTTCACACCGGAATACGATCACATGCGCGCCGAGTTCCCCTCGTCCGAGCCGACCAGCTTCTGGCTGCGTGTGCGCTGATGCGCCAGCATCTAGCGATATCATGGTAGACTAGCGCAGCCTCTCAATTCTCAACTCTACCCCGGAGATACACCGTCATGGACTACCGTTATCTAGGCAAGACCGGCCTCAAGGTCAGCGAGCTGTGCTTGGGCGCGATGACGTTCGGGCGCGAGACGGACGAGGCGACCAGCTTCGCCATGATGGACAGCTTCGCGGCGGCGGGCGGCAGCTTCATCGATACCGCCGATGTCTACACGCGCGGCGTCAGCGAGGAGATCGTCGGGCGCTGGCTGGCCCGGCAGCCGCGCGAACAGTTCGTCATCGCCACCAAAGTGCGCTTCGGCATGGGTGAAGGCGTCAACGACATCGGCCTCAGCCGCAAGCACATCCTCGACGGCGTGCATCACAGCCTGCGCCGTCTGGGCGTGGATTACATCGATCTGTATCAAGTCCACTGCTGGGACCCCGGCACACCGTTGGACGAGACGCTCTCCACGCTTGACAGCCTGGTGCAGCAGGGCAAAGTGCGCTACATCGGCATCAGCAATTACAAAGCCTATCAGATACAGAAGGCGGTCGATCTGAGCCGAGCACACGGCTGGGAGCAGTTCGTCTGCCTGCAGCCGCTCTACAACCTGCTCGACCGCTCGATCGAATGGGAGATCGTCGAAGTCTGTCTCAACGAGGGTCTGGGCATCATCCCCTGGAGTCCGCTGCGCGGCGGCTGGCTGACCGGCAAGTACCGGCGCGGCATGAGCGCGCCGCCGGACGACACACGCATCGGCGAAGCGACGCGCAAAGGCTGGTCGGAGACGTGGGAGAACTACAACACCGAACGCACCTACGCCGTGATCGACGCCCTCGACGCGATTGCGCAGGCGCACGGCAAGACCATCGCCCAGGTTGCCCTCAACTGGGTCAAGGATCAGCCGGGCGTGACCGCGCCGATCATCGGGGCGCGCTCGCTGCAGCAGCTCGCGGACAACCTGGGCGCGGTCGGCTGGAGCCTCAGCGCTGAGCAGCGCGCGCACCTGAACGAGGTCAGCGCGCAGCCGGGACCATATCCCTACGACTTCATCACTCGGGCATCGAGCGGGCGCTGAGGCGGATACGCTGCGGTGTCTCGGCATCATCCGCCGCTGATGATGCCGACACCCAACCCGGTCAGCAGCGCGATCGCCGCACTCCAAACCGCCGCGCCGAGCGACATGAGGATCAGCAGGCGGGCAGGCGGCGCACCGAGCGCCAGGCCGATGAGCGCGCCCGTCTGCGAGCCGACCGTCACCGGCGCGAGTGCCGCCAGCCCGATCAGGCCATACCGCGACCAGATGCGCCAGAACAGCTTGCTCGGATCGGGTTCGAGCGACAGTCTCAGCCGCTTGATCAGCCACGCGCGCAGCGGCGCGCCAGCCAGCGCGACGATCAGCACGCCGACGGTGTAGCTGGCCCAGGCCGTGATCGCCGCGATCACGGGCAGCAGGCCGAGCGCCACTCCCGCCGGGATCGCGCCGATGAAATAGACGAACGCCAGCCCAAAGGTGCTCGCAATTGGGGAGAGCATCACGACAATCCGCGCTTTCACCGCAGGCTGATGAAACTGCCTTCGCGGGTTTTCTGCACTTGAAGATGGACTGGGAACGAGTCGCGCAGCTCGTCGATGTGGGTGACGACTAGGATCATGTCGAAGTCGTCTTGAATGGCTGTGATCGCCTCGACCAACTTGCTGCGCCCCTCTTCATCCTGGGTGCCGAAGCCCTCATCGATGAAGAGCGTGCGCAGGTGGGCACCTGCGCGGCGTGCCAGAAGCTGCGACAGGGCGACGCGCAGGGCGAAATTGATGCGGAACGCCTCGCCCCCGCTGTAGAGTTCGTAGCTGCGCGTGCCCAATTCGTCGGCGATGTGGATGTCGAGCGTCTCCGCCACGCCGCCGGTGACTTTCTCACGCTGCGTCTCGAGCTTGATCTGCATCCGTCCATCGGTCATGCGCATCAGCAGGCGGTTGGCTTCCGACTCCAGCTCTGGGATGGCCGCGTCGATGATCATGGCCGGGATGCCTTTCTTGCTGAAGGCATCGCGCAGCGCCTCGTAGACGGCGCGATCTTCGCGGCGCTGGCGCTGGCGCGCTTCGATCTCGACGCGGCGCGCGCGCTGCGTTTCGAGGATATCGAGCTGCTGGATGGCGGCGTTCACGCGATTGAACGCCGACCGTTCAAGCGCATGCTGCTTGCGCATCTCGTCCTCGCGGGCGCGCAGCTCCTGCACCAGCACCTCTAGGCGGGCGATCTCGATGGCCGACATTTGGAGTTGGGCGTTCTCTTCAGCGATCACCTGCTCCAGCCGCGCACAGCTCGCCAGCGCGCCGGCCAGCGCCGCCTCCAGATCGGGCAGTGCCTTAAGCGCGATCTCCAGCGCGGTGCGCTCGGCCTCAAATGCGCGGTAGGTCTGCAAATCGCGCCGCACGCTGGTGTGCTGACCTTTGTCATAACCGAGCGCGGCGCGGCGCGCGCGGTTGTCCTCGATCTGGGCACGCAGGTCGGGCGCGTAATCCCCCCGCTCGAGCTGCTGGCGCAGGCCGGCCGCGCGCGTCTGCACCGCGTCGAGCTGCGCCTGCGCGTGGCTGGCGGCATCGACACCGGCTTGCAGCACACCGGCGCGCTCGACCAGCGGCGTCAGCCGCTGAAGCTCGGCGCTCATGGTGGCGAGGCTGGCCTTGTGCTCGGCATTCTGCGCTTTCAGCTCAGCCATTCGCGCCTGATTGCTGCGGTAGGTATCGCCGCGCTGCTTGCCTTCGGCCGTGAGCTGAGCGATCAGCTCGAAGCGGTGCGCGTCGTCGAGCGGCTGTCCGCACAGCGGGCAGACCGCTCCGCTGACATGTTCCAGCCGGTCGAGCCGGTCGCGCAGTTCGTTCATCTCATCCTTGAGCGCGGCGTTGGTCGCCTTCAGCTCCGCCTGCTCACGTTCGAGCATCAGCAGGTCATCCTGCAGACGGTCACGCTGGCTTTCGAGCGCCTGGAGCGAGCCGATCTCCGTCTGTACCTCGGTCAGGGCTTCCGGTTGGGCGCTGGCGATCGTGCGTTCGAGGCTGGCGATCTCGGCATCGCAGGCGCTCAGCTCGCGCTCGATCTCGGCGCGGGCGGCATCGAGCGCGCGTTCGAGCGTGTGCTGTTCGGTCTCCAACTCCTGAAGCTGAAGCAGCAGGCCGCCGAGCAGGCTGTCGCTCTCGCGGGCGGTCTGTAGGGCTTGGTAGCCGGCCTCGATCTCGTCGCGGCGGGCGATGGTCGCCTGATAGTCGGCGATGCGCTCACGCTGGCGCGCGATCTCGTTCTGGACTCGATCCAGCTCGCGGGCGCGATCGCGCAGCCGCGTCTCGATTTCGAGCTGCTGCGCGCGCGCGTGGCGCAGGTCGGTCTCGACGTGGGCGATCGCCGCGAGCGACGCCTGCGCCTCGACATGCGCCGCCTGCGCCGCTTCGAGTTCGGCGCGCAGGTGCGGCTCGCGGCGCAGCTCTTGATCGATGTGCGTCAGCACCGCCTCATGGCTCGCCAGCTCGGTGTCGATCTCCTTCAAGATGTCCTTGGCCGCCTGCTCGTAGGTCTCCCAGCGCGCCAAGCCGAGGATGTCGGAGAGGATCTGTTTGCGCTCGCGCGGGGTCTTGACGGTGAAGGCGTCCGCCCGCCCTTGCTGCAGGAACGCCGAGTGGATGAACGTCTCGTAATCGAGCCGCAGCAGCCGGTTGATGCGCGCCTGCGTCTGGCGGATGCTCGGTTCGGTCAGGGGGATGAGCTGGCCGTCCTCACCCAGAGAGAAAAATTCGAGCGCGCCTGTGCCGCCCGATTTGCGCGTGCGCTGGCGCAGCACGCGGTAGACGATACCCTCCTGCTCAAAATCGAGCTGGACGTACATGTCGTGCTGGCCGAGGTGGATCAGCTCCTCATCGCGGCGGGCGCGCGCCTTGCCCCAGAGCACCCAGGTGATCGCGTCCAGCAGCGACGACTTGCCCGCGCCGTTACTGCCGGTCAAGCAGGCCAGATGGACACCTTCGAAGCGCACCGAGTCGGGAGCGCGGTAGGCGAGAAAGTTGTGAAGCTCTAGGCGGATTGGGAGCATCTTCAGCCTATCACTGCGGCAGGCGGCCCGGCTCGTCACGGCATCAGCCGGGGCGCTGAGGACTGGTTGGCGATGCTGCATTTTCGCACGAGAGGACGACAGCCGCAACCGAGAGCGCCTTCAACGCGCTTGCGCAGCCCAGAGCCGAGCCGCTTGAGCGCTCGGCGGAGCAGACGTGGCTCGAAATCCAACCGCAGCCCGTCGTCGCGGCCTGACCAGAACGTGCGTTTCGCTGTACAATTGTTCCAGCGACTCCGGCTTTTCTGACAGGGATGCACCCATGACGTTCTTCATCCTCGATGGTCACGCGCTGGCTTACCGCTATTACTTCGCGCACCAGCGCCAGCAGCTCAGCACGCGCAGCGGTGAACCGACCGGCGCGGTCTACGGCTTCGCCCGCGCGCTGCTCGACATCCTGACGAAGGACAAACCGCAGTACCTCGCGGTCGCTTTCGACGAGGGCATGAGCGGGCGTGACGATCTCTACGCCGACTACAAAGGCACGCGCGAGAAGATGCCGGACGATCTGGAACTGCAAATGCGGCGCATTCACCAGCTTGTCGAGGCTTTCAACATCCCCGTGCTGGCGAAGCCCGGCTACGAAGCCGACGATTTGATGGGCACGATTGCGCACCAGGCGGCGGCGCGGGGCATCGACTGCATGATCGTCACCGGTGACCGCGATCTGCTCCAGCTTTTGGATGATCGCATCCGCGTCCGGCTGGCCGTACCCAAAACCGGGGTGGACGACGAGGTCTACGATGTCGAACGTTTTCGCGAACGTTGGGGCTTCGAACCGCGCCAGCTCATCGACTACAAGGCGATCGTCGGCGACAGCTCCGACAATATCCCCGGCGTGGCCGGGTTGGGCGACAAGGGCGCGACCGGCTTGATCCAGCAGTTTGGCTCGCTTGCGGCCATTTATGAGCACCTCGACCAGATCGCCGCCGGGGTGCAGAAGAAGCTGATCGATGGGCGCGAGTCGGCCTGGCTGAGCTACCGGCTGGCGACCATCATGACCGACGTCGAGGGTATGACGTTCGATCCGCAGGCGTGTCTAGCGCACGATTTCGACGCGCGCAAAGTGCGCGCGCTCTTCGAGGAACTTCAATTCAACAGCCTGATCAAACAGCTCGACCGCATGGCACCGCCGGCCGCTGATGACGACACGCCGCCACACCCGAGTGAACGCAAAACGGCATCGGAGGTAGTGCACACGATCATTGTCGATGATGAGGCCAAGCTGGCGGCGCTTGTGCACACCTTGAGCGGTGCTTCCGCCATCGCTTTGGACACCGAGACGACCGGTACCGACTCGATGCGCGCCGAGCTGGTCGGCATCTCGCTCTCGGTCGATGGCGTGACGGGTTTCTACATCCCGGTTGGGCATCGAAGCGTGCAGGCCGAGCCGGGCATGCTGTTCGCGATCGAGGACGATCAGCCCGTCGGCCAGCAGCTCCCGCTCGCGCGCGCGATCGAGGCGCTGCGCCCGGCGCTGAACGACCCGAACATCCCCAAGCTGGCGCACAACGCCAACTACGATCTGCTCGTGCTGGCGCGTCATGGTCTCGAGGTGCACCCGATCGCGACCGACACGATGATCGCCGAATGGCTGCGCGGCGACCCTGACAGCGGCAGTTTAGGGCTGAAGAAGCTGGTGAACTGGTACCTCGGCATCGAGATGACCGAGATCGCCGAGCTGCTCGGCAAAGGCAAGCAGCAGATCAGCATGGCACAAGTGCCGATCGAGCAGGCTGCGCCCTACGCCGCTGCTGACGCGGCCTGCACCTTCCGGCTGGCACGAGAGGTGCGCAGCAAGCTGGCCGAAGAAGGCGGCGACAAGCTGCTGCGCCTGCTCGACGAGATGGAGATGCCGCTTGTGCCTGTACTCGTGCGCATGGAACGGACGGGCGTGCTGATCGATACCGAGGAGCTGGCGCGCCAGAGCGCAGCGCTCGCCGCCGAGATGAGTCGCCTGGAGACGCAGATCTACGCCGAGAGCGGGGGCTACGGCCCGTTCAACATCAACAGCCCCAAGCAGCTCAACGATGTGCTGTTCGGCAAGCTGGGCATCAAGACCGAGGGGCTGCGGCGGACGACGCACGGGGTCACCACCGATGCTGCCGCGCTGGAGGAGCTGGCGCAGCTCTACCCGCAGTACCCGATCTTGGGCTTGATCTTGGAATATCGCGAGCTGGCCAAGCTCAAGGGCACCTATGTCGATGCGCTGCCGCAGCTCGTTCACCCGCAGACGAGGCGCGTGCACACCGATTTCAATCAGACGGGCGCGAGCAGTGGGCGGCTGAGCAGCAGCAGCCCCAACCTGCAAAACATCCCCATCCGCACCGAGGCCGGGCGCAGGGTGCGCGCCGCCTTCATCGCGCCGCCGGGGTATGTGCTGCTCTCGATCGATTACAGCCAGGTCGAGCTGCGCATCGCCGCACACATTGCCGCCGAACGCTACGGCGATACGGCCCTGCTGGAAGCGTTCGAGCAGGGCCAGGACATTCACGCGGCCACGGCGGCCATCCTCCACGACATCCCGATCGACCAGGTGACCAAGACGCAGCGAAACTTCGCCAAGCGCGTCAATTTCGGCATCCTCTACGGCATGGGGGCCTTCCGGCTGACGCGCGAGAGCAGTCTGACGCTGGCACAGGCCAACGCGTTCATCGAGACGTATTTCGCCCGCATCCCCGGCGTCAAACGCTACATCGAAGACACTAAGAAGATGATGTACGAGCAGGAATACGTCGAGACGCTGTTCGGGCGGCGGCGCAAATTCCCCAACATCGGCAGGGCGAACCGCACGCTGAAGGCACAGGCGGAGCGTGAAGCGATCAACATGCCGATCCAGGGCACAGCCGCCGACGTGATCAAACTGGCGATGATCGAAGTCGATCGCGCGCTGACACAGCGCAGCCGCGGCGAGCGGATGCTGCTGCAGGTGCATGACGAGCTGGTGCTGGAAGTGCCGACCGAACACGCGGAGGAGACGGCGCGCCTGGTCGTCGCCATCATGGAGACGGCCTACGAACGTTTCGGCGTCAAGCTGCGGGTGACACTGCGCGCCAACGCGCAGATGGGGCACAACTGGCTCGAACTGCAGAGCGTGTGACGCGCCCGCGCAAAGGATGCGCCCAAGCCAACGCTAAAGCAGCGCCAGCGCCACGCCGACCATCGCGCTCAGCAGACCGACCAGCCAGAAACGCTGCACGACCTGCGTCTCGCTCCAGCCGAGCAGTTCGAAATGCAGGTGGATGGGCGCCATGCGGAACAGGCGCGCGCCTTTGGTGCGCCGAAAATACCAGACCTGCAAGATCACGCTCAGCGTCTCGGCCACCGGCACGATGGCGATGATCGGCAGCAGGAGCCACTGCCCCGTCATGATGGCGATCGTGCCGAGCGTCGCCCCCAGTGCCAGCGCCCCGACATCGCCCATGAAAAGCTGCGCCGGGTGCGCGTTGTACCACAGGAA
>CAYTME010000012.1:39302-41379 GCA_964438415.1 uncultured Pleurocapsa sp.
GAACGAGAGCTGGACGATGAAGATCTGCCCCTGCAAGTAGGCGATTACCCCATAAGCGGCGAACGCGCTGGCAGTGATGATGCCGGCCAGCCCGTCCATGCCGTCGGTCAAGTTGACAGCATTCGACATGGCGACGATCACGAACGTGCTCAGCGGGATGAAGAGCAGCGGCGAGATCGGGATGCTCAGCCCGATCAGCGGCAGCACGAGCTGGTTGGCGAACTGAAAGCCGCCGTCATAGAGCGAGATGACGAGCGATGCGCCGCCCGCCAGCACGATCTGCGCCAGCAGTTTGGCGCGCGGTGCGATGCCCAGCCCGCGCTCGGCCCCGCGCGAACGCTGGATGCCCTCCCAGTCGTCATACATGCCGAGCAGCCCAAAGCCGATCATGACCGCCAACGGCAGCAGGATCGACGCGCCCGTCACCGATTGGCCGCTGCGCAGGACGCTGACGAGCTGGAGCGCCAGTGTCACCAGCAGAACCGGCAGCAGGATCATGATGCCGCCCATCGTCGGCGTACCCATCTTCTTTTGATGGCCTTCGGACAGCTCGACCCGAATCTGCTTGCCGATCTTCAGGCGGCGCAGCACCTCGACGAATGGATCGCCCCAGATGACGCCAAGCAGGAAGGCGATCCCACCGACGGTCAGGGCGAATGGCAGGGCGTTTTGCATGACGATCCAACCACAACCAGCGGACGACCAAGCCTCCAATCCTAACGGATGGAGGCCGATCCCGCCAGGAGGTCAGCGGTTGATATCGAACACCGAGCCGCCCTGCGCATTCAGCGCGCGTCGCACCTCATCGTTCGGGATTTCCATCAGGATGACAAGCCGCTCGACCAGCCGGCGAAAGACCGGCGCAACGACCTGGCTCGCCCAATAGCCGCGCGGACGATCGAGCTTGATCAGCACCGAGATCTGCGGCGCGTCGGCGGGCAGGAAGCCGACGAAAGTCGTGATCGAGGTGTCCGGCTCGTAGATCGGTCCGTTCGGGATCTGCGCCGTGCCGGTCTTGCCCGCGATCGTGTAGCCCGGCAGCCGCGCCTGGTTGTCGAGTCCGGTCTCGACCACCTGCACCATCATCTGCGTCACCATCCGCGCGACTTCCGCCGAGATCGGACGTCCCAGCGCAGCGGGCTGCGCGTTGACGACCATGTCGCCATCGACAAACTGGCGCACGACGTGCGGCTGCATCATCAGCCCGTCGTTGGCAATGGCCGAAATGGCCGTCAGCATCTGCAAGGGTGTGACCGAGATGCCCTGGCCGAAGCTGCTCGTCACCAGGTTGGCTTCGCTCCAGATCGGGTCACCTGGGACGGGCATCAGCCCGGCTTCCTCCCCTTGCAGGTCGATGCCGGTGATGCGGCCAAAACCGAAGTCATCGAACTCATCGTAAAAGGCGGTCGTCCCCATCTCCAGCGCGACCGTCGCCGCGCCGACATTGAGCGACTGCACCAGCATCTGAGTCAGATCGACGACCCCGTGCGCCTGATTGTCCCAATTTCGGATCGTGATGCCGGCCACGTTGAGCGAAGCTTGATCGACATAGGTGAAATCGCGGCCGATATCGCCCCGGTCGAGCGCGGCGGCAACCGTGATCACCTTCATCACCGATCCAGGCTCGTAAATGGCGCTGATGGCCGGGTTGATGAGCTGGCGTTCATCCTGGATGTTGTAGTAGGCGTTCGGGTCGAAGGTCGGGTAGCTCGCCATGGCCAAGATTTCGCCATCGCGTGGGTTCATGATGATGATCGTGCCGCCGGTCGCGCCGGTCTCGTTGATGGCGCGCAGCAGCTCGCTTTCGGCGACGAACTGCACATCGCGATCGATCGTCAGCACGATATCGCGGCCGTGCCCGATCTGGGTGATCTCCGGCAGGTCGAACGGGATATTGCTGATCTCGCGTTCGCGCACCTGCCCGGCGAGCTGATCTTGGTAGTAACCCTCGACGCCGTAGTAGCCGCGCAGATCGAGGCCGACGAAGCCGATCGCCTGGGCGGCCAGCGGTCCTTGAGGGTAGCTGCGGCGCGGGATCGGGTTCATCGTGATGCCGCGAATGCCGAGCGCGGCGATC
>CAYTME010000013.1:0-19531 GCA_964438415.1 uncultured Pleurocapsa sp.
TGTTCGCATGACGAAGCGGCCATCATACTGCACATCGGCACCAAGTTTTCGCAAGGCTTGCACATGGCTGTCCAACCGGCGCTCACCGATCGCGTCGCCGCCAGGCGGCGGCAGATAGACCTCACCTAAACGCGCGAGCAGCGGCCCGGCAAACACAATACTCGACCGCATCTTGCCCGCTAAATCACTATCGATCTCGGCTGTCCCGATCGCACGTGCATGGACTCTGAGAGACGCGCCGGGAATCCACTCCACATCTGCACCCAACTGGCGCATGATCGCGATGGCAGTCCGCATATCTCCGATGTCGGGGACATTGTGCAGGATAACCGGTTCTTCGGTAAGCAAACAAGCGGCCAACATCTTCAGTGCGGCGTTCTTGTTGCCACCAGGCGTGATTGTACCGCTGAGCGGCTGGCCTCCTTGAATGACAAACTGCTGCATATCGCTCATCCCATATAAAGCGAAACTGGCTCTCCTAACTGCACGTTCAACCGTGCAGCCGCGCTGCCGCGATTGACCGAGATTTCAAGAAACCCGCTGCTGCCGACCAAAGCCAGTAGGTTCCCCGGCTCTACCTGAGCATAGTGCCGAGCCACGCCTGGAATGTCCGCTTCGCCTACGCGGCAGCGCGCCGTTTCGGCAGCTATGCGAGACGGCGTCCTCGCACTGCCGAACGCAGGGACACATGTGATCTCAGCATCGCCAGTCCATTTCAATACGCCGATGCTCGTGATGATATTGCCATAATGATCGATGTGCAGCACTTCGCCCTCGATCCACCCATCTCGTAGTTGGAGCATCGGCTGCGGCAGCGATACCCGTTCGCTGACGCGTTTGCCCAACCGATCTAAAGCCTCCCCGCACGCAAGATAGGCAGCAGCCGGCGCGAACACATCACGTCCATGAAAAGTGCTGCTCGCATCCGTCAGGCGATGCGCTGTGCTCGTCAGCTCCACCGCCAGCGAATACGGATAGCGGCGCAGCACGTAGCTGAGCAGTCCATTATCGGGGGCGACGAACGTGTAATCGCCAGCGCGCACGGCAAGGGCGCGCCGCTCACTGCCCACACCCGGATCGACGACCGTGAGGAACACCGTACCTTTTGGAAAATAGCTGTAGCTCGTCAGCAGGATGAAAGCACCCTGGCGCACATTTTGGGGCTGGACCGCGTGTGTGAGATCAACAAACTGGGCGTCCGAACAGATCTTGGACATCACGCCCTTCATGACGCCAACGTACGCATCGTGCAAGCCAAAATCGGAAAGCAGCGCAATTGTGGGCATAATCATACGTAAGCATACTCGGTAGTACAGCAGCGAGATTGTTACGCACCCAGCGGAGTCGTGCAATGCCCGAATTCGTCGCCATCGAAACCGCCGCCGACCTGATCCGTGACGGAACCACCCTGGGCCTCGGCGGCATGACCCTTTACCGGCGTCCCGTCGCTTTCGTGCGCGCCCTGCTGCGACGTTCGAGACGTCCGCAGGATCTCACACTGCTTGCCTTCACTGCCGGTTACGAGTCTGACCTGCTGGTGGGTGCAGGCTGTTTGCGCGCCGTGCGCACCGTCTATTTTGGGCTGGAGTCGTTCGGCTTCGCCCCGATGTTCACCCAAGCCGCCCAAGACGGCAGACTAAAAATTATCGAGGAGACTGAGGCAAGCCTTTCGATGGGCATGCGCGCGCGCATGAGCGGGATCGGCTTCATGCCGTCGCGCGCGTGGTTCGGCACCGACTTACCTCTTCTGCGCCCCGATGTCAAGCAAATCACCGATCCCTACACGGGCGAAAAGCTCATGGCGTTCCCCGCCGTCGCCTGCGATGTCTCGGTGCTCCATGCGCTTGAAGCCGACCATGTAGGAAATGTGAAGCTCAATAATAACCTCGGTATCGATCTGGAGCTGGTCTATATCAGCGATCTTGTCATTGTGACTGCTGAACGCATCGTGAAACGGGTGCAGCGCGACTCTGATGGCTACGTCATCCCAGCGCAGGGCATTGATTACATTACACATGTGCCCACCGGTGCTTACCCGACGAGCTGCTACCCACTTTACCCGATCGCTGGGGGTGAACTCTTGCGCTATATCGATGCATGCAACGACGGTCTGTTTCCAGAGTATCTGAACTCGATCATCGATGCGCCATGAGAGACGATCATCTGGGCATTGTCATGCGCGCAAAAGTTGTTTAACATATCGATCAACGTATGTGCCAGGGGAGTCCGAGCAAGCGGGCTGAGAGGGTGCGTTATGCTGCACCGACCCTTTGACCTGATCCGGTTCATGCCGGCGTAGGGAGCGTCTCAGATGAGCTGTGACCAAACAACCCCTACGAATACAACCGTAGGGGTGTTTTTTTCGGACTTCCCTGGCCTAGTGACAGGAGAAGTGAAGCTGTGGTAAGAGTTCTCGCCATTCTGCTGACCATCAGCGGGCTGTGGTCGGTCGTGCAGGCTCAGCCAGCCACCGCGCTCAGGGTGATCGCGCATGATAGTTTCAACTACAGTGAGGCTGTCCTGCAACGCTTCACCGAAGAGACCGGAATTGAAGTCGAAGTGCTGCGTCTGGGCGATGCTGGTCTGTTGGTCAATCAGTCGCTTCTGAACCGCGCGAACCCACTCGGCGATGTCTTGTACGGTATCGACAACACCTTTCTCGGTCGCGCCCTAGCCGCTGACCTTTTTCTGCCGTACGAGTCGCCCATGCTCGAGCACGTCGATGAGGCATTCATCGTCGATCCTGACCATCGCGTCACACCCATCGACTATGGTGACGTCTGCCTCAATTACGATGTATCCTACTTCGAACGCCGCAATCTACCCATTCCCCAAGACTTGGCGTCACTCACCGATCCAGCCTATCGCAGCCTGCTGACTGTGCAAGACCCATCAACCTCATCTCCAGGACTGGCATTCCTGCTGGCGACGGTCGCTGTTTTCGGCGACGAGGGCGACTATACCTACCTCGATTATTGGCGCGACCTTGTCGCCAACGACGTTTATATCAGCAGCGATTGGTCGGACGCCTATTACAACCAGTTCAGCGGCAGCCTGGGCAGCATCGGCTCACGTCCTCTGGTTGTGAGCTATGCCAGCAGCCCTCCTGCAGAAGTCTTCTTCGCCGATCCTCGCCCCGAAACCGCACCGACCGGCGCGATCGTAGCTGCGAACACTTGCTTCCGGCAGATCGAATTCGCAGGCATTCTGAACGGGACGACGCGCGAAGCTGAAGCTCGGCAGTTTATCGACTTTCTGCTCAGCCCGCCTTTCCAGGAAGACATGCCGCTGAATATGTTCGTCTTCCCAGTCAACAGGGAAGCTGAGCTGCCGGACATCTTCATCGAGTTCGCGGTGATCCCCGAAGAACCGATCATCATGTCCCCAGAAACCATCGATGCTGGTCGAGAAACATGGCTGCAAGCATGGATCGAGGCCGTTCTACGTTGAGCATCTGGCTGCGGCGCGGGCTTTGGCTTGCGCCGCTCTTGTTTCTCAGCGTCTTTTTCTTCTACCCACTTGCTGCGATCCTTTCAGTCAGCCTGTTCCCGGCTGGGGAACTCGACCTGGCAGGCTTCAGCAAGATCATCAGCACGGACTATTATCTCAACACGCTTACATTCACGCTTGGGCAGGCTGCGCTGTCGACATTTCTCACACTGCTGCTAGCCATACCTGGAGCCTACGTATTCACACATTACCGCTTCTGGGGACGCGAATTCCTTCAAGCACTAGCCGCACTCCCCTTTGTCTTGCCGACAGTCGTCGTCGCTGCTGGCTTTCTTGCCTTGATCGGGCCGCGTGGCGTGCTCAACGGCATGCTCATGACAGCATTTCACCTATCCCAACCACCCATCCAGTTGGAGCGAACGCTCACGATCATTCTGCTCGCGCACGTCTTCTACAACTATGGAGTCGCGTTTCGAATCATCGGCGCGTTCTGGGCCGCACAATCCCCAGCCATTGAAAACACTGCCCGTGTGTTGGGTGCACATGGCTGGAAGCTGTGGTGGCATGTGCGGCTCCCGCTCTTGCGGCCTGCACTCTTGGCCGCTGGTGTGCTTGTTTTCATCTACACTTTCACAAGTTTCGGTGTCATCGTGGTGCTCGGCGGACCGCGCTTCGCCACGATCGAAGTCGAAATTTACCGCCAGATCGCCAACCTTTTCGACCTCCCGATGGCCGCAGCCCTATCGCTTGTACAGATCGGTTTCATGTTCCTCTGCCTCTGGATCTATACACACCTTGAACGGCGTGTTGGCGTCAGCCTTCAACCCACTCTGACACAGGCACGCTCGGCGCGCACACCTGGCGATCACCTTGTACTTGCGCTCAACGTGTTGATCATCGCTGCGCTGATCATTGCCCCACTAGGCAGCTTGATCGGCCGCTCATTCACCACCTTCACTGGAGAGTGGACGCTTAACAACTACATCGGATTGATGAGCAATCCACGCGGTTCCGTCCTGAGCGTCCCACCGATCATGGCCATCGGCAATTCGCTCGCCATCGCCTCTGTAACCACACTCATGGCGACTGCACTTGGAGTCTCGGCTGCAAGAGCCGTCACGCTTCGCCGCAGAGGCGCGCCGCGCTGGTTCGAAACGATGCTCATGCTTCCATTGGCGACCAGCGCCGTCGTCCTCGGCTTTGGCTTCAACATCGCGTTGGACACGCCCCCGCTCGATCTCAGATCATCGGTGCTGCTGCTTCCTTTAGCGCACACGCTCGTGGCACTGCCGTTCGTCTTGCGCAGCGTCACCCCGGCACTGCGCAGCATCCCCCCCCAAGTCGAAGATTCCGCTCGCGTCCTTGGAGCACACGGGATCGGGTTGTTTCGCCACATCCACCTACCGCTCATCAGTCGAGCGCTGGCTGTGGGTGCAGTATTCGCCTTCACGATTAGTCTGGGTGAATTCGGCGCATCATTGTTCATCGCTCGTCCAGACGCGCCGACGCTGCCGATCGCGATCTTCCGGCTTCTGGGTCAACCTGGTGAAAGCAGTTACGGACGAGCGCTAGCGCTCAGCGGCCTTCTCCTGACCGTCTGTGCGCTGGCCTTCCTCTTGGTGGAAGCTCAACAGAAGTGGATTGACCGCAATCGATGACACTCTCCGTACACGACTTGACCTTTACCGTCCAGGCGCGGCACATCCTACACGGAATTAACCTCGAAGTTCAGCGCGGCGAGACGCTGGCACTGATCGGCCCGAGCGGAAGCGGAAAGAGCACGCTGCTGCGTCTGATCGCCGGCCTCGAAACGCCATCATCCGGAGATATCCGCATGAATGGGCAGTCGATCTTGCGTATACCGACGCACAGACGACGGTTCAGCCTCATGTTCCAAGATTACGCGCTGTTTCCTCATCTAAATGTTGCCGAAAACATCCGCTTCGGCCTCAAGATGCATCGGATCGGCAGCAGATCTGACCAAATGGCGCGTGTGCGCGAGCTTCTCGACTTGGTCAATCTACATGGCTTCGAAAAACGCCGAGTCGCCAAACTGTCCGGCGGGGAACAGCAGCGGGTCGCGCTGGCTCGCTGTTTGGCGCACACACCCGAGCTGCTCATGCTCGATGAACCGTTAGGCGCACTGGATGCCGGTCTGCGCCAGCGGCTGATCGTCGAAATCAAGGCCATCGTGCGCAATCTTTCCCTGACCACCATCTATGTCACCCACGATCGCACTGAAGCGCTCGATATCGCCAATCGCATCGCCGTCTTGAATGAGGGCCGCCTGGAACAGGTCGGTACTCCTACGGAGCTTTACCGTCAGCCGCACAATATCTTTGTGGCACGCTTTCTCGGTTTTTACAACATCATCCCAGTTCACAGTCAGCAGGGACAAACAGCCTTCACCGTCCTGGGCGACTTCGAGGTATCCGGGCATCCGCAAGCACTTGCCTTGACGCCTTCAGGCCTGACGCTGGCCGATCCAGCCGATGCGCACGCCGTTCGGCTGCGTGTACACGATCGCGTCTTCCACGTAGATGGCTGCCATCTGCGGCTGCGCGCATCGGACGGCACAGCACTTGAATTGGTGACATCTGACACTCAG
The DNA here is from genome assembly GCA_964438415.1 of uncultured Pleurocapsa sp. Lineage (GTDB taxonomy): Bacteria > Chloroflexota > Anaerolineae > Aggregatilineales > Phototrophicaceae > Flexifilum. The sequence continues at coordinate 6,059 of CAYTME010000013.1, forward strand.
ACCGATCCACCTGAAATCGGGGATATGGTCGCGGTGCGCGTCGATCCTTCAGCGGTCATTCCTCTGGGCGTCGAACCCGACGAACGAAAAGAGGTGTCCAAGACACCCCTGTTCTGACTATACCCAAGCGGGTCAGGTTCACACATCGAGATTCCGGACACTCTTGGCGTGGGTTTGGATGAACTTCCGGCGTGGAGGCACCGCGCTGCCCATCAACATGTCGAATACGCGATCAGCCTCCACCGCATCCTCGATTGTCACCTGAAGGAGCGTGCGTGTCTCGGGATTCATGGTCGTCTCCCAAAGCTGATCGGGATTCATCTCACCCAAGCCTTTGTAACGGCTGACCTTGACCTTCGCCGGGTCTGCATACGCCCGCAGCGCCTGCTCCAGAAGCTCACCTTCGTGCAAGCCAGCCTGCGGATAGACGTAACGAACATCTTTGCCGTGCTGCAGCCGGAAAATCGGCGGCTGAGCGATATAGAGGTGCCCCTCCTGGATCAGAGGCAGCATATGTCGGAAGAAGAACGTGAGCAGCAGCGTGCGGATGTGACTGCCGTCGACATCGGCGTCCGTCATGATGATGACGCGCCCATATCGGATGTTACTGACGTTGAAATCTTCCCCGACCCCCGTCCCGAGCGCGCTGATAAGCGCCTTGATCTCGTTGTTATCCAGCATCTTGTCCAGACGAGCGCGTTCCGTGTTGAGAATCTTGCCCCGCAGCGGCAGGATCGCTTGAAAATGGCGATCGCGTCCCTGTTTGGCAGAACCACCCGCGCTGTCACCCTCGACAATGTAGATCTCCGCGTTTTCACCCCGCTGCGAGCAGTCCGCCAGCTTGCCGGGCAGAGACGTGCTCTCTAGCAGACTTGGCCCACTGCGCACGAGGTCACGCGCTTTGCGAGCCGCCTCACGTGCTCGCATGCTGGTCATGCACTTTTCGACGATCTTGCGCGCCTCACGCGGGTTCAGCTCTAAAAACTCGTTGAAGGCCTCAGTCACGACCTGCGAGACCGCACCTTGAACCTCAGGGTTGATAAGCTTGACTTTCGTCTGGCTTTCGAACGCTGGCTGTGGATGCTTGACACTGACAATGGCGGTCAGGCCTTCGAGAGTATCGCTGCCGGAGAAGTTGGGGTCTTTTTCCTTCAGGAACCCGGCCTTACGCGCAAATCGATTGATCACACCGGTTATCGCCGAACGCAAACCGGTGAGATGCGTACCGCCATCGGGCGTATTGATGGTGTTTGCGAACGCTAGCTCCGTTACATTGGCAGTGTCATTGTACTGGAACGCGACCTCGATACCGATCGTATACGGCGTCTTACCCTCTGGCGTGATCTGCACTTCACGTTCAGCGTATACCACCGGATGCACAACTGTACGGTTGCGATTCAGATAGCGCACGAACGCCCGGATGCCACCCTCAAAATAGAATGTCACCTCTCGAGCCGGACTCACACGCTCATCGCGCAAAGTGATCGTCACTTTTCGCGTGACAAACGCCATTTCGCGGAAGCGAGTCGCGAGCAAGCTGTAGTTAAACTCATTTGGCTCCAACACCGTGAAGTCGGGCTTAAAGCTGATCACGGTGCCGGTGCCTTCGCCCGGCTCAAGCGCCCGCAGCCTCTCCACACCCGTAACCGGTTCGCCAGCACGATACATCTGCTGCCAAACCGCACCATCGCGAAATACGGTCGCCGTCATCTCTGCCGAGAGTGCATTCACGGCTGCTGCACCGACCCCATGCAAGCCGCCGCTCACCTTGTACGCCTGATTATTGAACTTACCCCCTGTACCGACCTCAGTCAGCACCATCTCCAAGGTCGATTTACCTGTCTCGCGGTGCAGCCCGACCGGGATACCGACCCCATTGTCTGAAACTGTCACCCTGCTGTCATCATGCAGTGTCACGAGGATCTGGTCGCAGCGTCCAGCGAGTGCCTCATCGATGGCGTTATCGACGATCTCATAGACCAGATGATGCATTGCACGCTCATCAGTGCCACCCACATACATACCCGGTCGCAGGCGGATGTGTTCGCGCGGATTCAGGCGCTGGATACTGCTCTCATCATAGACCGGTGCTGAATTCTTAGCCGTCATTACAATGCCTCGGGGTCTCATCTTCCCAGACAAAACAACATGAGCGCTGCAAGTGCTCATGTTAGCTCCAAGGAACGGAAAGCGTCGAGGCCAAAACTGGCTTCCAAGCTCACCACTTCTTTGTAAATTATATATCATTCCAGGGGCCTAAACAAGCAGGCACCACCATCGCATATGAACAGACGTTCGGTATCCCGTGCTTGACAGGCATACATACGCCTCCTAGAATCGAGGTCGAAAGCCCCTGTAGTTCAGTGGATAGAACGACGGTCTTCTAAACCGTATGTCGGGAGTTCGATTCTCTCCAGGGGCACTTGGCTGCCTAGCGCATGATCTCGGTGTAAGCTTGCATCGCATCGGCGTCCAAAGCCAAGCCAGCCTTATTCAAGTTTTCGACTACACGATGGTGGAATTCTGCTGCTTCGCTGCGCCGGCCAAGCTGTGAGTAGAGTCGCAGGATCTGCTGGTGTGTCTCCGAATGCAGCGGATCCTCATCGCTCGCGCGCAGAAGCAGGCTGAGTGCGTGCTCCGGACGCTCATCCCCCAGCCTGATCTTGGCCATGTGATTGAGAGCTTCGATATATCCAGCGCGGTAATCGCGACGACGCTCCAAAATCCAGGCATCGTTGTGCCCCTGCAAATAAGGCCCGCGGTAGAGATCGACGACGCGCCTCCAAAGCTCGAAAGGTCGCTCACGAGCGTGGGCGCGTGCCGCCATCAACGCAGTGACGAAGTGCATCACATCATAGTCCAGTGAGAGTTGTGGACTGATGCGGTAATAGCCCTCTTCATGTTCCAAGATATCTATTTCAAACTCCATAGCCTTGTGGAGCCGCCGTTTCGTCACATGGAACACGTTGACAGCCTGATCGACATCGAGTTCTGGCCAAAATGCCCGGCAGATCTCCGAGCGCGTCACCACCGGCTTGTCCAGAGCGAAGAAAAACAATAGACGAGGCAGATGCCCTTCCCAAGCGTCGATCAACTTGCCGCTGCGGACGACGAAGCCAGGCCCTAACCCGAAAACCTCCAGGTCAAGCGCATCTCTGCAGGGTTCTCCATAGAAATTATGATCCACAATCTCGTCATCTAGCAGAATGAGTGCCCGCCCCTGCGCGATCATCGCGATCCAAGGCAGCCTTGGCATCGTCCGACTATTGATGACGAGGCGGCAGTGCTCAGGCAGCCGATTGCTGAGATGGTAAATCAACTGCTGAACCTCGTCAGCACTATCTGAGCGATCGTACTCATCGAAGATGAGGAACACGGGTTTATCTCGGATATCATTCAACTCGCGCACGAACGCCTCGATCACTTGGTCAGGCTCAACGCGATCCTGCCAACCCAACACGTTGAGATGCCGGCCAAACAGCAGCCGCTGATTGGCGAGGTCATGTGTCAGACCATCGACGAAAGACTCGACGTCAATGTCATCCGGTCCTAAGGCGTAGTACAGTACATGATGATCTTGAGCTTCAAGTATGCGAGCGACCAGAGGGGATCGGTAACGGCTGTCGGGGTGGAGCAGTATGACGCGCGTTTGTTCCGCAGCATCGAGAAGTTGTTTGTAGAGAGATGTGATTTTTTCGCCCAGTCTCATGATGACCGACCCTAAGCATCCAACTGAGAGGCACGTTATACAGGCCAGAGGACATCGTGTAAGTCACATACTAAAACTATAGTACAGCAAGCTTGTAATATCAAGATCGACTCGAAGGAGTGCTCAGATTGAAACGTCCATCACGCACACTGGGTATCTCGCTTGCTATCTTAGCCAGCGTTGTCCTGTTCTCGTGCTTTCCGCTGACTCAGGCTGTCATGCTGACCATCGTGCGTGGGCGGCTCGAGATGCAGTTCGCCGACAATCCATCTCTAGACGAAGGCCGATGGGCAGCTTTTGGAGGTGAGGTTTTAGGTGCAAGCGAAACACAAATCCTTGTTCAGGCTGTGCTTGCGCTCGGATTTTTCGTCATCGCCATTATGGCCTGGCGCGGTCAACCACCGGTGATCCGCTGGGTATTCGTCTTCTCTGTGATCATACTTTCAGCCGGGAACATCGGATTGCTGCTCAGCAGCTTGGCTGCACCGTCGTCGATCGAAACCGGCATCGACTCGGGCACCGAAATTGTCCGCTCTGTAGCGACAACACAACTCTGCATCACCGTCGCCATTCCGATATACGTCATCTGGTACATGAACCGAGCGCCCGCGAGAGCGTTCTATCGCGGGCGCCAGACAAATGTGCGGAACTCGCAATCAAGCGATCAGTCCTGCGTCCGATGAACGGCTGCAGCGATCAGCCGCTGCGACCTCCAAGCTGGCGTTCGCGTTCGGCCATCTCCATTTGTACCAATTCGCGTCGCAGGGTCTTGCCAACGGCGGTCTTCGGCAGCGCATCGACAAACTGGAAGCGCGTAGGCAGTTCGTAGCGTGCCAGATGCTTTTCTGCGTGCTTGATCAATTCGTCCGCCGTGACGGACATACCCGGACGTACAACCACCCAAGCTTTCAGCGCCTCTTGTCCCTCTTTTTCAGGATGAGGTACGGCAGCGACCCCAATCTCTAGGACAGCCGGGTGCTCTGCTATCACCTTCTCCACGTTGTTAGGATACACGTTGAAGCCGCCGATAAGCGCCATGTCTTTCTTGCGGTCGACGATGTAGAAGTATCCATCCTCGTCCATACGCGCGATGTCACCAGTGTACAACCATGTCTTGCCACCATGCTGACGCAAAACATTCGCCGTTTCGGTCGGCATCCCGTGATAGCCGGCCATGATCTGCGGCCCAGCCATCACAAGCTCACCGATATCCCCCACCGGCACATCTGTCTCGCCATCGTCCAGACTGACGATACGCATGTCCATGTCGGGGAATGGCAGCCCGATCGAACCCTCACGGTTTTCACCATTGAGCGGGTTGCAGTGCGTAGCAGTTGGTGCCTCGCTCATGCCGAAGCCCTCCATCAGCTTACCGCCGCTCAATCGCTCAAACTCTCGCTTGGTCGAAGGCGGAAGCGGGGCCGAACCGCTCAGGCAGTATTTGATCGAGCGCAGACTGACCTTGCCCGACTGCACATCGGGATGATTGTTGATGGCGTTGTACAGCGCCGGAACACCCATGAAGATGGTAGGCTTGTAAGTGGCGATCACACCAAGTACATCGGGAATATCGCGAGCGTTTGGAACCAGGACGATGCGCGCGCCGATGCCCACTGCAAAACTCAACACCGCCACCATGCCGAACACATGAAACATCGGGATAGCGCCAAGAAAGACCTCTTCGGGTGCATGCTGTTTTTCCGTCCCCATGAAGAACGTCTTGCACTGCACGGTGTTTGCCACGAGTGCAGCATGCGATGCCATCGCGGCTTTGCTTACACCGGTCGTGCCCCCTGTATACTGGAACAGTGCCAGATCAGATGACCCTACCGCAGCATTCGGCCGCCTGCCCGCATAGCGCGCCAACACATCCTGGAACCATTCATCACCTGAAGCCAGCGACTCCAAGTAATGACCATCCTTCTTCTCGCGTGCCAATGTGAACAAAAATCTGGCCACAGGTGCCAAGTATTCCTTGACATTCGTGACGATGACCTTTTTGACTTTCGTCCGAGGCTGAATATCTTTGACCGTTTTATAAAACAAAGACAGCGTCAAGACGATTTCGGCATCACAGTCATTGATCTGAAACTGGAGCCGCTCGGCCGGATAAGTCGGATTTGTCGCAGCGACAACGCCGCCTGCCTTCAAAATCGCGTAGAAGGAGATGATGAACTGGACACAGTTGGGCATCACGATCACAACGCGATCGCCCTTCTGCAGACCCATATCGATCAGCGCCGCAGCCAATGCATCCGAGAGCGCATCCAACTCTCGATATGTCACCGCGTTACCGACGCGCCCCAAGAGCGGCAGATGTGCGCTGCTGACAAGCGCGGGACTCTCTGGCGCATTTCTCGCCGCCTTGCGCAGGAACTCATGCAGCGGATGGTCAGGATAGGGTTCTAGCGACGGAGGTACAAACGGATCGTATTTCTTCGTCCACGGTCGTTCTGCATAGGTGACCATTGCTTTATCTCCACAAGCCATCATTAAAACTGAACGTCTATTCAATTGATCGCAGAGTATAGTCTGGTGTCCTATATCACGCAATCACCGAGCAGAACCCCAGGTGCGCCAAGCCGCAGGCAGAACGGCGACCCGCCCATCGTGTGTGATGCAGATGTGGCGCGTCGACCCTGTCACACAGACCTCATCCCGCCCCGCATCGACAATTTCGTAGCTGAATGTCAGCGCACGTGAGCGCATTTCCTCTATCCAACAGCGAACGATCACCTCGGCACCGTACACCATCGGTTTCAGGTAGCGAGCATTCACCTCCGAGACGGTCAAGTAATAACCACTGCGTTCAAACGCGGCGTAATCGCTGCCGCGCTGCCGTGCGTAGTGGCTGCGCCCTTCCTCAAACCAGACGATATAGCTGGCATGATGTACCACACCCATAGCGTCCGTCTCCGCATAACGGACATGAAACCGCGCTTCAGCAACGAATCGGTCGATCGGAGGCACGATAATCCTAATCCCCCGCGCGGTCAGCGCTGTGCGCCACGTGACGGCGAGCCAGTTCAGCATCAATATCATCGAGTGTGAGGTCGAGGTGTGCCATCAGCACCAGTGCGTGATAGAAGAGATCGCTCAACTCACCGATCTGCTCCTCGCGACCCTGACCGAGCGCGGCGACGATCACCTCGACCGCCTCTTCCCCCACCTTCTGCGCGATCTTATTGGTGCCAGCATGGAACAACTGCTGCGTGTAGCTACCTGGCCGCGGCTGCGATTTCCGCTCCTGAATGATTCGTTCCAAACTGCGCAGCATGTCAGTCATCGATCTGCTCCAACGTGCGATAAAAACACGACACCTCACCGGTATGACACGCCGGCCCAGCCGGGTCGACCAGCAGAAGCAGGGTGTCACCATCACAATCGACATAGATCGCGCGCACACGCTGCGTATTGCCAGAGGTCGCCCCCTTATGCCACAGCGCCGCTCGGCTGCGGCTCCAGAATACCGCCTCGCCAATTTGAAGCGTTTGCTCCAAAGACGCGCGGCTCATGTATGCCATCATCAAGACCTGCCGTGTCGCTGCATCTTGCACGACAACTGGCAGCAGTCCTTGTTCGTTCCAGCGCAGTTTCTCTAGATCCATTGGCGATTTTCTCAAGACTCGATTGAGAAGGTTTCCCAGCCCCGCAAACGCATCGGAACGCCCCTCGCTTGCAGATAGCGTTTCAATTCGGGCACGCGCAGCTCTTGGTAATGAAAAAGCGTGGCGGCCAGGGCTGCATCTGCCTTGCCTTCGGTGAGCGCCTCGTAGAAATGTTCCTGCGTCCCCGCACCACCCGATGCAATCACCGGGATCGAGACGGCCTCACTCACCAGCCGCGTCAGCGCGACGTCATAGCCGACCTTCGTCCCATCGCGATCCATGCTGGTGAGGAGGATTTCACCGGCACCGCGGCGTTCGACCTCCTGCGCCCAAGCGACCGCCTCAAGACCGGTCGGCACTCGCCCCCCATCGATGAACACCTCGTAGCGATCGCCCATCCACTTCGGATCAATGGCGACCACGATGCATTGGCTGCCAAAACTCCACGCGCCCTCGTCGATCAGTTCGGGATTGCGCACTGCTGCGCTGTTTATCGAGACCTTATCCGCACCTGCCAGCAGTGTCGAGCGGATATCCTCGATCGTGCGTATCCCACCACCGACGCAAAATGGGATGAAGATCGTATCCGCCACCCGGCGTACCATGTCCAACACCGTCCCACGCCCCTCGTGCGATGCCGTGATATCGAGAAACACCAACTCGTCGGCACCCTCGCGATCGTACACAGCCGCCTGCTCCACTGGGTCACCGGCATCGCGCAGATTGACGAAATTGATCCCTTTGACTACCCGGCCATCCTTAACATCAAGACAGGGAATGATGCGCTTAGCCAGCATGATGCGCTCCTGCAATCGCCAGCGCCTCGCTCAAACGAAACCGCTGCTCATAGAGCGCCTTGCCAATCACAACCCCAGCCACAACTTCACTCTCCACCAATGATCGCACATCATCCAAAGAGCTGACACCGCCAGACGCGATCACCTGCAAACCTGTGCTCCGCGCCAGTGCAGCAGCAGATGTGACGTTGACCCCTACAAGCGCACCATCGCGCGCGATATCGGTGTACAGGCAGTGACGTATCCCTCGTGATGCCAATGATCTACCAAACTCGACGACGGGGATATCCGTCGACTGCTGCCAGCCGTGCGTGGTCACCCGATCATCCCGAGAGTCCAACGCAATGCAAACAGCGTCACTGTCGTAAGCTGACAGCACATCATCTACCAGCTCAGGCCGCTGAACGGCTGCGGTACCCAAGACGACGCGAGCAGCCACCTCATCGAACGCCCAAGCAATGTCGTCGATGCTGCGCAGCCCGCCTCCAAACTGCACGCGCACACCGGTCGACAGGGCGGCAATCTGACGAAGCAGCCCGCCGATCTGCTTGGTCTCACCGAGGGCACCGTCAAGGCTAACCACATGCAGCCAGTGCGCCCCCTCCGCGATCCACTGCTGGGCGATCGTGACAGGATCATCGCTGTAGGTCGTCTGCTGCGACGGATCGCCTTCGCGCAAGCGCACAACTTTCCCTGCCCGTATGTCGATCGCTGGGTAGACGATCATTCGCCCAACTCCAAAAAGTTGTTCAAGATACGCAGCCCTGTCATCTGGCTTTTCTCGGGATGAAACTGCACGCCGTAAACGTTGTCACGCTGAACAGCAGCAGTGATCGAAACACCATAATCGACCATCGCAATCATATCGCCAGGATCGGCGGGCACACAATGATAGCTGTGGACAAAATAGGCATAGCCGCCCGCCGGTACATGGCGCAACAGCGGTGACTCCCGTACGATCTGAAGCTCATTCCAACCCATATGCGGCACTTTGAACCCGGGCAGGTCGGCGAAACGCGTCACCACGCCCGGCAAAACGCCGAACCCCAGATGATCGCCCAATTCGTCACTGCGCTCAAACAAGAACTGCATTCCCAGACAGATCCCCAGGTAAGGCGTTCCCGCCATGATCGCCTCGCGGATCGGCTGTACCAAATTCTGCTCGTGCAGCTTTTGCATCCCGGCACCAAAAGCACCCACGCCCGGCAAAATAATCTTGCGCGCGCCCTTCAGTTCATGCGGTGCTCGCACGATGCGAATGCTCACAGCGCCCAAGTGTGTGAGCGCATGCAGCACACTGCGCAGATTCCCAGCGCCGTAGTCGATGACCGCTAACATCACGCCTCCCGCGACGACTCCCCCCCACTAAACAAAAACCCCGCCAGATGCGGGGATTTCATACGACGCACACCATATGTGCTCAGATGCTATCACCGCCGCCGGCAAGATTGACTTCGATGATGATGCAGAGCAGTGAAAAACATGGATCGGTTCCCAGCCGTTCATACCGCGTTTGTTTAGCGCAGTATATCGAGCAGCAGAACCACTGTCAAAACCGATTTACACGCACAGGCCTCGCTCTCAGCCGCTGTTCAACCGCTCACGCAGGGCCTTGGGCAGTCCTTTGACGACGAGGCGGTAAGATGCATCGATCATCTCGACAAGTTCATCATGCGCAACCGTGCCATCGACCAGAACTTGATTCCAATGGCGCTTATCCATGTAAGGTGCGGTCGTCACGGCCGAATAGGTGTCCCGCAGAATGATCGCCATCGCAGGATCGCATTTGAGCGATATTCGCACAGGTTCGTCTCGCGTGAGGAGGGCGAAGATCTTTCCACCGACCTTGAAAACTGGAAACTCGCCAAACGGAAACTCCTCGACCGCTCCAGGCTTGGACAGGCAGTATGCGCGAACTTCATCAAATGTCATCTGTCTTCACCCCCTGCTTTACAGACGCCAACCGCTGCGCAAGTTCATGACACTTGATGACGAATGCCTCGCCCAACGTACCATGATCGAGCAGCGATCGCAATCCGAGCCGCGCGCCTAACGTTCCACCGACGATACATGCTGCACCGAGCATTTGCGCGCTGCCCTCGATGACATGCTGCACGCACAAATGGTAATCATCCGGATGGCGCAGCAGCCAATACAATGCATGTGCCACCGCCGCCTCTGGATGCCCCTGCAAACCAATATGCGCCAGCGCGCCTCGAGTGTCGGTCCAGGCACCCACATGGCCAACGCGATAGATCGCACTGTCGAATACGTCGCTCATTCCATCGACAAGTTCCATCAGCTGGCGCGGATACTCATGCACAGCGCAGCCGCTCATCCCCAGAGCGACCAGACCAGCAGATGCAGTCCATGCCGCCACTGTCGCATTTGTGCACCCCAATTCATGACCGGCTGCCTCCATCACGATCCGGATATTCTGAAGACGATCGTAGTACAAGCATCCGATCCCTGACGCCGCGTATAACCGAACACACGGAGATGATGGCTGTCCAGACGTCAGGCTAGACCATCGAGCGCAGCAATCCGCCACCACCCGTGCTATTTCAAGTGATGCTGTATGGGACTGCAGCGCGAGCACCCCTTCCACCAATGACATCATGACATGTGCACAGCCCGTTTCAGACAGAGGCACTGACCCCGATGAGAGCTGTGACTCGGCCAGCGCTGCGCCGATGAGCACCGCTTGCACACGCTCGACAAAATCGAATTCGCGCATCTTACACCTGCTCACTTTCACCCACCTGATCGGCAGCCTTCATGCGGCATTCAATTCAAATGCATGCCCAAACCGTATAATAGAAGAAGCGATATTGCATGGAGCATCACGTGATGAATTCTTCACGTCCATTCCCAGGACAGGTTTTGTCAACGCTCATGCTGATGGTGGTCACGTTCATCATCGGCATTTTCGTCGGTGCCCAGTTTAGCACCACGCTTGCCCAAGACAGCACATCTCCACCGCCAGAGGCGCGCGAAGCTTTTGCCGCCTTCTGGCAGACATACAACCTGATTCGGAGCGAGTATCTCGATCCGGTCGAAACACGCACCCTGGTCGACGGTGCGATCAATGGCATGGTCAACGCACTCGGAGATGAATACAGCGGCTATATGGATCCTGATGTTTTCCCGATGCTCAATGACGATCTCGGCGGCGAAATCTCAGGCATTGGGGTTGTGATCCGCACCAACGACAACAGCCTGATCGAAGTGGTCGGACTGCTCGAAGGCTCACCTGCGGAGGCAGCCGGCATCCTCCCCGGTGACATCTTCGCCCGCGTCGATGGGCAAGATGTTACCGGTATCTCACAGATGGAATTGGCGATGCGCGTACGCGGCCCCGTCGGCACCACCGTTGAAATCACCATGCTGCGCGGCTCACAACTGGTCGATTTCAGCATTGTGCGCGCTGCGATTTCAATCCCCGATGTTCGCAGTGAGCGCCTCGAGGGCGACCTGGGCTACATCGCGCTGGCCCAATTCAGCCCGGATGCGCGACAGGAGATCGAAGCGGCGCTGGACAAACTCGATCCAGCGACTTTACAGGGGCTGATCATTGACCTGCGTGGCAACGGCGGCGGCCTGTTCGACAGCGCGGTCGATGTCGCCAGTCTGCTGATCGACAGCGGTACCATCCTCTACGAAGATTTCGGCGATAGAGAAATTACCATCAGAGCGCGCGGAAATGCGGTCGATCTCGGTGAACTGCCCGTTGTCCTGCTGGTCGATGAACTGAGTGCCAGCGCATCTGAAATTGTGGCCGGTGCCTGGAAAGACTACGGCGCAGCTACTCTGATCGGCGAGACCACTTTCGGAAAAGGTACCGTCCAAACCTGGAATACCCTGGTCAATGGCGGAGGTGTACGCTTGACGATCGCTCGCTGGCTTACGCCCGACCGTAGTTGGATCCACAATCAAGGCATTACACCCGACATTGAAGTCGTCTGGACACCGATGACTGCAGAAGAGGCTGAAATCGATCTTCAACTGCAAGCAGCCATCGATCTGCTGCTTGGGCAGCCAGCAGCAGCGATGCCTGCCTCATGAGGCGAGCATTCAGGCGGCGATTGCGGACTTTCCGGGTCTTGCAGCACATGCTATACTGCGCGCATTGTGCCAGCAACCGAGAGTTGGAGACATCGCGGTCATGAACGCCGCCTTACAGATCGCCTCAATCATCCTGTCCGTCGCATTGATCATCATGATCTTGCTGCAAGTCAAGGGCAGCGGGCTGGGCAGCCTGCTGGGTGGAGAGAGCATGAGCAGCATTGCGCGCAGCCGACGTGGTCTCGAAAAAACCTTGTTTCAAATCACGATCGTCCTGGCATTTGCCTTTGTCGCGGTCTCGATTTTGTCGGTTGCCCTCAGCCGATAGTCTGGCTCGCGCCTGCGCACTGGCCTATCACAGATGTTCGCAGTGTTTGTGCAGGCGGTTCACATGCTGAACCGCTCATTTTGCATTTAACAGAAGGTTGGCTCCATGCTGCGCGGCTTTCGATGGCAGTTCATCGCATTGGTCTTGTCTCTTGGCCTATTCGCCGTCAGCCTGGTCATGCAAACACGCCAGGAACAACCGACACCCGTTCCCATCGTCGAAGTTTCGGCCACATCGACCTCTGTAGTTTTAGCCAACACCCCGCCGCCCGCCCTTGCGCCACAGCCCATACCTGCCGCCTCTGAAACTATGGCGATCTATCGCGAAGGGCTGGTGGAGCAGCCTCAGCGCCTCAACCCGCTCTTCGCCGACATGAACCCCACCGACCGCGATATCACGAGCCTGATTTTTGAGGGACTGGTGCGCACGAACGCCTTCGGCGAGCCTATCCCTGGCTTGGCCGAGCGATGGATCGTATCATCTGATGGTCTTGAGTACGTATTTACGCTGCGCACCGATGTACTCTGGCAAGATGGAGTCCCGTTCAGCGCGGTCGATGTCGCATACACCATGAGTCTACTTCGCTCGCCCAGCTTTCCAGGTTCGGCGGAGATGCGCGCCTTTTGGCGCACAGTCGAGACGGAGATCATCGGTGAGAACTTGATCCGCTTCCGCCTAACCCAGCCGTTGGGCACATTCTTAGACAAACTTCAAATCGGTATCTTGCCCGAACACGCGCTGCGCGGAACCGATGCCGCGCAGTTAGCTGTGCATCCATTCAATTTCACGCCGATCGGCACCGGGCCGTACCAATTGGAGGCCATCGAAGCCAACAGTGCCAATCAAATCACCCGCGTCGATTTGCGCCTGTCCGCCAACTATGCCCAGCGCGCACAGGCCGAGCAGATGCAGATCGAGCGCCTGAGTTTTCACTTTTTCGACACATTCGATGCCGCCGTCTCTGCA
>CAYTME010000013.1:19547-39813 GCA_964438415.1 uncultured Pleurocapsa sp.
ACGGTCTCGCTGGAACTTCAGAGGAGCAGCGCCGGGCGCTTTTCGATCTCAGTAACGGCAGTCCCAATGTCCAACTGCACACACAAATCGAGCCAACACTGGGCGTGCTGGTTTTCAATTGGCAAGGGGCAGAGTCGCGCTTCCTGCGTGAACAGCGTGTGCGAGTTGCCTTGCAGACCGGCTTAGATCGCTCATCCGTGATTGAGCGCAATCTGCCCAATGTCGCCGTGGAGGCAAGCAGTCCACTTTGGCCCAATGCGTGGGCCTTCGTTCCCGGCCTTCCCTGGCGCAGCTATGATCCCAACACCGCTCGCAGCGAACTTCAGCTCGTGCGCCAGCGGCTCGCAGCCGCGCAGACCGCCGAGACGAACAGCACAACCGAGACCACACCCACCGCCGAGGGGATGCTGTTCAGCCTACGCATGCTCGTGCCCGATAATCCAGCCATCGTCCCGCTCGCACAAGAGATCGCTGCCCAATGGTCGCAGCTCAATCTGAGCGTGGTTATCCAAGCAGCGCCGCTCGCAGAATACCGCAGCCGTTTAGAGGCGGGGGATTTCGACGTTGCTTTAGTGGAATACGCGCTCGGCTCCAGCACCGACCCAGATGTGTACGCGTTTTGGCACCAGGGCCAAACCCCACCTGACGGTCTCAACTATGGCGGCACCGATGACCGGCGCATCAGTGAGCTGCTAGAGCGCGCGCGGCGCGATGCGAATGGCATGAACCGCATCGAGCTGTATCGAGAGTTTCAACGTCAGTTTGTCGATCGTGCTGTCGCCATTCCGCTGTACTACCCGCTTTTCACCTACGCTGTTTCGACCCGCGTATCCGGTGTCCAGCTCGGTGCAATCGGGGCCTGGTCTGACCGCTTTCGCAATATCAGCAGTTGGCGTGTGTCGAGCTGACGCCGGCGGTCAGAGCCTGCCCTCTGCTAAAAGGATCTGCCGCAGCAGCTCTCGACGGGCTGCCCCGCCAAGAGTTTCTAGCTTGCGCACACCAAGCGGATCGATTTCTTCACGCAGCAGACGCAGCTCTGCAGCGGTCGGGGGCAGAGTCTCATCGAGCGGATCAGCAGTTTGCAGCGCAAAACCGGTCTTTTTCCGTATCTGCTCAACCGACACCCCCGGAAAGATGCGTACCAGACGCATCATCCCCAAATACCAATCGAATTCCCCAAGGTCGGAAACCAGATAGCGCGGCCCTGTCCCGCTTCGGCGCTCCGGCACGTGCCCCACACCACTGGTGAAATCCAACCGCTCGACGAATACAACGCGAGAATGCCGCGGCACATACAGATAGATTCGATCTGAAGTCGGCGTCACGTCGGGAATACCGCCCGTTCCCGGAAGCCGCATACGAGGTCGCGTATAATTAGCTCCGAAAGCCACGTTGTTGAAACTGCCTCTGGCATCGACCTGCGCAGGCCTGAAGAACTCCTTCGGGTTGTACTTTGGCAGCAGATCTGCCGCTGCCGTCACAAACCCTACGTGCATCAATCCCTTGCCCAGCCACATGTCTTCAGCCCGCGTGATGCCAAGGGCACCCCACTCCTGGCACAAGCTCTGACCGATCGCGGAGGCAAAGGCCGCCTTCGGCGCATGTGTGCACTGTGCCAAGATGAAGCCCGCCATGACCAGCGGCGTATTGATGCCCTGAGCCAGGACTTCACCATCGACCACCTGTCGCGCGATGCACACCGCCATCAGCTCATCGACCGTATAATCCGCCGTCATCCCTCATCTCCCCCGTCATCTGCCATCCGCACCATGATCGGGCGAAACGTCCCGACGATTTCGATCAGCTCAGCTTGTGCATCGACCACCTGATCAATCGGCTTGTATGCCTGTGGGGCTTCATCCAGACCACCACCGATCAGCGTCACGCCCCGCTCTTTCAGGTAGCGGTCGCGCTCCGTGCGAGTGATCGATTGAATCGCGGCTCGTCGACTCAACAAGCGTCCAGCTCCGTGGGAGGCGGAATTGAGCGAAGCCGGTTCACCTCGTCCGCGCACCACATATCCCGCATCACCCATCGATCCGGGGATGATGCCGTAGACACCGCGCGCGGCGGGTGTCGCCCCCTTTCGATGCACGATGGCAGGCCGCTCACCGGAACCGAATCTCGTTGGCGCAGTGATGCCCTCCTCCCAAGCGAAGTTGTGATGATTCTCGATGCTGGCGGCGGGTTTCAAGCCGACAGCTTTCGCCAGCCGCCGATGGATCACTTCATGATTAGCGGCCGCAAAGCGCCCCGCGAGCTGCATAGACAGCCAGTATTCTTGGCCCAACTGGCTGTCCAGATCGAACCACGATAGATGTCGAACGCTGCTGTCAAGTTCTGGATGAAAATCCTGCGCCAGCCGTGAATAGTGATTCGCGATCTGGAACCCAACGCCCCTTGATCCGCTGTGTGATAAGAGCGCCAGATACTCCCCACTCTTGAGATCGAGAAAGTCATCGTCTGCTTGCAGCGCAAAAGCTCCCCACTCGACAAAATGATTGCCAGTCCCGCTCGTACCAAGCTGACCGTACGCTTTGTTTTTCAGAGAGCGCAGCAGGTCAGTCGCCAACCAATCGGGATCATCCAAGATTTCATGCTCGACCTGCTCATTGGGCTTCCATTCTGCTCCTGCGCCAAAGCGCGTTTGTTCGATCAACGCTTTCTTGAATTGGCCTGATCTCTGGCCGATCACCGCAGGCGATACCGGGAATACGGTCATCCGCATACGGCAGGCAATATCCACCCCGACAGCATATGGGATGACTGCGTTATCTACCGCCAGTACACCACCTATCGGCAGACCATAGCCCACGTGGGCGTCAGGCATAAGCGCACCTGCGAGGCTGATCGGCAGCCGCATGGCGCTGTCCATCTGCGCGCGCGCAGCCGAGTCAATGTGTTCCTCGCCCCACACTCGGTAAGCCAGCGGCTCTTCGCGCAGTTGGCCAGGCTCAAAACCTGATCGATCTCGTTTTCGCTTCGTCATCGCTCGTACACCTCATCCTTCAGCGTTATGATACTGCACGACTTGACCCGGCAGAAGCAGGAGACCACGAGATGGCGCTCGTATCCATCCTCAAACAAGCGGGCATCTTCTACGATCTCAGCGCCACATCTGGCCACCGATCTGGCCATGAAGCTGCGCAGCGCCAATTTACGAGTGCGTGAATTCCTCGTCTACCGCGGAGAAAGCCAGAGCTGATGTCGTCAAGTCCTGCTGCAGTCATCGTCGTTGTCTCCGTATGCGTCATCATCGGATTATCAAAAGGCGGATTGGGAGCCGCACTCGCAGTTTTGTGTGTGCCGCTCCTCAGCTTGGTCATGCCAGTCACGCGAGCGATCAGCTTGGCGCTGCCGCTGCTGATCTTTGGCGATTTGTTCGCGCTCTGGGCATTTTGGCGGCGTTGGGACAGCCGCTTGATGAGCCTGCTTCTGCTGCCCGCCGTCATCGGCATTCTCATCGGCACTTACGTACTTGCTTCGCTCGATGAGATCACGCTGCGCCGGGTCATGGGCAGCTTCGTGCTCACTTTCGTCGTATACAAACTCGCGCTCGAACCCCGGCTGAGGCAGTTCCATTACAGCCCACGTAGGTGGCATGGCAGGCTTGCGGGCGCAGTCAGTGGATTCGGCTCGGCACTTGCCAACGTCGGCGGCCCACCTTTCACCATGTATTTGCTGCTCCAGAAGGATGTCTCACCGGTCGCCTTTGCCGGCACAGCGACCTTGTTCTTCGCCGTCGTCAATCTTATCAAACTACCGGGCCTCATTGCCGCCCAAATCTTCGATCTCAATGACCTGCTCAGCGCCGCGTGGGCACTGCCGCTCGTTCCGCTCGGCGTCTGGATCGGACGCTGGGCAGTCCACCGGCTCAATCGCCGGCAGTTCGACTTCGTCATGCTGCTCGTGCTCACCATCAACGCTTTCGTACTGCTGTTCATCCAGCCGAGCCAGTGATGACATTTCACTTAGCGTTAACAGAAGCAGCCAAGATTTTCATTCAGGCTTATCACTCCTGACGTAATCTCGAAAACAGCGTCTTTCTAGGCCTGAATCGAGGTGATCCATGCGTCGCACGTCGATTGTGCTGCTGCTGGTATGTTTAGCTGTCTTAGTCTCCGGGCTTGTCCAAGCCCAGGATACGCCTGTTGCTTATTTCCGCTTTGAGCACAATGCTTCCAATTTTGGCGCTGTGACTTTGTACATCAATGGCACCCGAACCGAAGTTCAAAATGCGCAGTTCGGGACTGTCACGCGCTGGTATCCACTGCGCGCGGACAACGTGTTCCGATTTGAAATCGGTCCCGATGCCACCTACAACGCGACCACCCGCCTGGTCGCTGGCAGTTATTACACCGTCACGCTCAACAGCATTCCCGGCAGCAGCCGCCCCGCCCTGGTGCTGCGCACTGCACCTGCGCGCGTCCGGGTCGCCCATTTAGCGCAAGGCACCGGTGCTGTGGACGTGTACGTGAACGGAAATAAGACAGACATCCAAGGGCTGAGCTTCGGCAGCGTATCCGAATGGGTTACCCTGCCGTCAGGCGTCACGCAATTCAGCGTTGGCCTCAGCGGGCGTGAGCCAAACCTGAATACCACATCGAATCTGCGTGGAGCGACGTGGAATACGATCGTTGCGGTCGGTTCGTCGGATGGGCGGCGCGTTCAGCTTCGCGTCATCAGCGAGGACTACGGCCTTGCTGAACCCAATGTCGCTCGCGTCACCGTTCTCCATGCGGTGCCGGGACTGTTTCCCGTGAACTTCAACGTCGATGGCACGAATTTCATCCAGAACCTCGGCTTTCCGGGCACACTGGGTAACAATGACGGTGTCGATACCGTTCGTGTCGCTGGAGGCACGCGGAATATTCGTGTGACATCCACTGTCGATCCGTCACAGGTGCTTTTCGATTTGGCCAACACGTCCATCATTGGCGGACGTGCTTACCTCATCGCCGCGTTCGGCCTGCCCGATCGTCCTCAACTGCTGGTGACAAGCACCGACGCCGAGACGATCAACGCACGTTGACACGTCTAAACACCGAGGGTACGGTGATTGCGTCCCGTACCCTCGAACAGCGCTCACCCGCCAGAGATGGCATTCACCTCCTCGAAGCCTTGCAGAAGCGCGCGATCTGCTTCCTCCCCTGCGCTGGCGATCCAGCCGCGCCAACCCGTGATGACCCGGCCCCCAGCAGTTTGGCGTACACGCAGCACAACAGCAACCGGCCGTTCCAATTGTGCGAAGCGTAGATGGTACAATTCGTCGCCGGTGGCAGTGTCCGTGTCGATCAGCACGATCTCACCCAAGCGTCCCCAATCTTCGGACACCAAATCCCGATAGCAGCCAATCAAGCTTCCTCGCGTGCAGCTCAACCGCACCTGGTCAAGCAGTGAGGCACTGACATACTCTTTGGCGGCATCTTCATTTCCCTGTGCAAGCTGACGCAAGAAGTTGTGCCCCTTGCTCTCCTGGGTGAACAAGGCGCTCACGATCAGCAGCGACAAAAGCATCACTGCTGTGATGACGACTCCACCGATCACGATCAGCCATTTGCCGCTGTCTAGACGCATGACCACAAATCCCGTCTCGCTGTGACCTACCCCAACCATCGTATGATATGATCTATTCAGACGAGTTGTTCTGCGTGGAGGTGCACCGATGCGCGACTACAGGCTCGAAATCGACGAGACTGAGGACATCCACCGCCTGCGCAGCCTGCTGGGCGAATTGAGCGTGGAGATTGAGCGGCTGCTTGCGCTGTCGTATGAAGGCGACGCGGCGGAACAGCACGCCCACGACTTGGAGCTAATCCGCCAGTATGGCGAGAACAAGTTAAGCCGCCTGCTCGAGTGAGGATGCGCTACCTGTTCACTAAGCGCACGAACTTGCGCTTGCCCACCTGCAGCACAACCGGCAGCATGGCAGTGGTGACCACTGCGTACATGTCGTCAATCACTTGACCGTTCAAACGGATGCCGTTCTGTTCGACCAGGCGCTTAGCTTCGCCGCCGCTGCTGACCATGTGCAGCCGGCGCAGGATATCCACCACGCGCTCATCGGCAGCGAGCAGCGCTTCTGGAATGTCGTCGGGCATGCCGCTGCCACCGCGATGGACTTGATCCCAGTTCCGCTGTGCCTGTTCCGCTGCATCTGCCGAGTGGAACACAGTGACGATCGCCCGAGCCAAGCGCATCTTCGCCTCGTTCGGATGTAAAGCACCTGACGCAAGGTTGGCCTCTAATTCGCGCACCTGTGCCGGTGACCAACCCAATACCAATTTGTGGTAGATCGGCATTGCCCGATCGGGAATGCTCATCACTTTGCCGAACATGTCGTCCGGGGTCGCCAAGATCGGGATGTGGTTGCCCAGGCTCTTGCTCATCTTGATCTCACCGTCGGTGCCGGGCAAACTCTCGCCCATGATGATGGCGACCTGGGGACGCTGGCCGAGGGCTTGTTGGAGCTTGCGACCAGCCACAACGATATTGAACAATTGATCCTGTCCACCAACCTGCACGTCGGCTTCTTGCGCCACTGCGTCATAGGCCTGCATCAGCGCGTAGAAGAACTCGTGCAGGTAGATTGGAACACCGGCTTCCAGCCGTTTGGCGAAGTTTTCCCGCACAAGAAACTGCTGCACAGTGAAATTGCTCGCCAGCCGGATGATATCGGCGAAATCGAGCGTGCTCAGCCATTCGTCATTACGACGCACACGTGTCAGATTTGGATCCAGGATCTTGAACGCCTGCTCGGCATAGGTGCGCGCATTCTCTTCCACCTGTTCACGCGTGAGCTGTTCGCGTTCCTTATCTTTGTCCGATGGATCGCCGATCAGGCTGGTGAACGTGCCGACGAGGAATGTCACGTCGTGTCCGAACTCTTGGAACTGGCGCAGCTTGCGCATCGTGATCGTATGCCCCAAGTGCAGATCGGATGTGCGGGGATCATAGCCGCAGTAGACACGCAGCGGACGCCCCTGACCCTCCGCTTCGACCAGACGCTCGCGCAGCTCACGGCGCATGTTTTCTTTCGTCTGCGGGTCGCCATATTCCGCGCCCGACATCAAGACTTCGACTTGCTCATCGATCGTCGGCATGACCATCTGTTCCTGTTTCCGAGATCCGGTTGATCCAGCGGCGCATTATAACATATCGGCCTGTTACGCTCTGCCCCCTCTACAAAAACGATCTGGCAGTGACTATAATCTGGGTCAGCGAGAGTCGCGCCCAAGAACACCGTTTAGGACGGACAAGCTATGAAACCCATGACCAGCGCCGAAGCGCGCCAGGCTTTTCTCGATTACTTTGAGGAGATGGGGCACAAGAAAGTCGCCTCGTCGTCGCTCGTACCTGGCAACGATCCGACGCTGCTTTTCACCAATGCCGGCATGGTGCAGTTCAAAGATGTCTTCCTGGGTCTGGATCGCAGAGATTACAAACGGGCGACGACTTCGCAGAAATGTATGCGCGTCTCCGGCAAACACAACGACCTCGAAAATGTTGGTCCTTCCCCACGTCACCACACTTTTTTCGAGATGCTCGGCAACTTCAGCTTCGGCGATTACTTCAAGCGCGAGGCCATTCGCTACGCGTATACGCTGTTGACGGAAGTCTACGGGCTGCCGCCGGAGCAGCTCGCGTTCACCGTCTACGAAAACGATGATGAAGCCTATGATATCTGGGTCAACGATATCGGTGTCGATCCACGCCGAGTCGCGCGTATGGGACCCAAGACCAATTTCTGGCAGATGGCTGAAACCGGCCCGTGCGGCCCGACCAGCGAACTCCATTGGGACAAATCACCCGAACTCGGCATCGACAGCATCATCCCCTCGCTCGAGGCCGAAGACGACCGGTTCTTGGAGCTGTGGAATCTAGTCTTCATGCAGTTCAACCGCACCCAGGCTGACCCCGAGCACACCGGGCAGTGGGATGTGCCGCTACCGGCTCCGGGCGTCGATACGGGCATGGGGCTTGAACGGATCCTGAGCGTCATCAATGGGGTCGATGCCAACTACGAGACCGACTTATTCATGCCGATCATCCGCAAGACGCAGGAGCTGACCGGTCACGGTGATGTCGAACGCGATGCCAACATCGTCCCTTATCGTGTCATCGCCGATCACATTCGCGCAGCCGTTTTCCTGATCGCCGACGGCGTACTGCCCGGCGCGAAAGGCCGCGACTCCGTCTGCCGGCTCGTCATCCGCCGGGCGGCGCGCTTCGGTGCCAAACTGGGCTTCCAACAACCGTTCCTCGCCACCATCGCCGACACGGTCGTCGAGATCATGGGCGGTCATTACAGCGAACTCGTGGATCGCGCCGATGCGATCAAGCGTGTCATCACACAGGAAGAGGAACGTTTCCACCGGACAATGGAACGCGGGATCGCTGAACTCGATCTCATGCTGTTCGAGATCAGCGGTAACGGCGGGCGCGTCCTGCCAGGCGACAAGGCCTTCTACCTGAAGGCAACGCTCGGTCTGCCGATCCAGGTCACCAAGGATATCGTCGAAGAGCGCGGCTTCAGCGTCGATATGGCGGGTTTTGCAGCGGCGGAAAACGCGCATGCGCTCGCCAGCGGTGGCGACCAACCGATGGGTACGATTGCGACTGCCGATCTTTACAACGGTATCCTGCGCGATCTCGAACAACAGGGCAAACTTGGAGCCGATGGCGTCGATTACACGCCTTACGACTCGCTCAGCATCCAGGATCGTGTGCTTGCCCTGCTGGTCGATGGGCAGCTCGTCGAGACTGCGCTCGTGGGCGATCGCGTCGAAGTGGTCTTAGGCGCGACGCCGTTTTACGTCGAAAGCGGCGGGCAAGTGAGCGACACAGGTATTGTGCGGGGTGATGGCTGGGCGATCGAAATCGAGGATGTGCGCCGCCCAGTCGGCGGGCTGATCGTTCATATCGGCGAGGTGGTCGAGGGCAATCCCCACGTGGGCGACAGCGCGACAGCCGAAGTCGATGCCGTCCGCCGCGCTGACATCACACGCAACCACACAGCGACCCACCTTCTCCACGCAGCACTGCGGAACCGTTTGGGCACGCACGTGCAGCAGCGCGGCTCGCTCGTCGCACCCGACCGTCTGCGCTTCGACTTCGCTCACGACAGCAAGGTCGATCCGCTCACACTGCGCGCCATTGAGGATGAGATCAATGCCATCATCCTCAGCAATTACGCCGTGCGCGCCCGCGAACGCACACTGCAAGACGCACGCGCCGAGGGCGCGATGGCTCTTTTCGGCGAGAAATACGGCGACCGCGTGCGCACCATCAGCATCGAGTCGCCAGACAGCCAGCGCCGCTACAGCTACGAGCTGTGCGGCGGCTGCCACGTCGCCGAAACAGCGCAGATCGGGTCGTTCATCATCGTCTCGGAAGGCAGCGTGAGCGCGGGTATCCGGCGCATCGAAGCGCTCACGGGTCACGGTGCAGCACAATATGTGCAGCGCAGCCTGATGATGCTCGACCGTGTGGCGCAGGAACTGGGTTCAACCCCTGACCAGATCGGCGAACGTGTCGGCAGTCTGATGATGGAGCTGAACAGCGCCTACAAACAGATCGAGTCGCTTCAGCGTAAGCTCGCACGCCAGCAGTTCGAGCAGCTCGTCTCCCAAGTCGAGCAGCTCGATGGCGTCAAAGCACTCGTCGCGCAGGTTGACAATACACCGGTCGAAACACTTCGCGAGATGGCCGATTGGTTCCGCGGCGCAGTCGGCGAGGGCGTCGTGGTACTTGGCACGGTGCTCGACGGCCGTCCGCAGATTCTGGTCGCCGTCAGCGAAGGGCTGACCAAACAGGGCTTGCACGCGGGCAATCTCATCAAGCAGATCGCGCCGATTATGGGTGGCGGCGGCGGCGGACGCCCCGCGATGGCTCAGGCAGGCGGCAAACATGCTGCGCAGCTTCCTCAAGCACTCGCAGAAGCGCGCAGACTGCTCGCCCAACGATGAACGACAGCATGAAACGGCATTTCGACCGAAATACTGCCTTCGCAGGCATCTATGGCACCCAAGCCCGAGTATCTCCAGCTTGAACCCGGCGATGATGCCGCAGCCGTCCGCGACCGCTTGGCGTTCCTGCGCGGGCGGAGAGTCTTGATCATCTGGCCAGAGCACGGCACCGCCCTCCAGCGCAAACTCGATCTGGTTCTCGTACAGCGCGAAGCTGCGCGGCTCGCGATCCGTTTTGCTCTCGTCAGCCACGACCCCACTATCGTACAGCACGCTCGCGAGCTGGGCATCAGCGTCTTCGAAACGATCGGTGAAAGCGAGCGCCGCCGTTGGAAGCGCGGTCGAGCGCGACTGTTCGCCGCACGCGCATTCAAACCCGATCAGGAACCGAGCGCTGATGAATTAATGTCTATCGCCAGCCGCGTACGCAGTTCGGAGCGCGGGCGTTCACGGCCGCTCGTCCAGATCTTTGCGCTGCTCCTGATCGCGGCCATCATCGTGGGTACGATGTACCTGCTGCTGCCAAACGCCCTGATCGTCTTGGTGCCGGCGCAGACTCGGCTCGAAGTGCTTGCGCTGATCACCGCTGATCCCTCGCCAACAGTCACAGGGGTTGACGTCGATAACGCCATTGTCCCCGCTGTCATCGTTCAGGCACCTTTGGAAGACAGCGCCACTACTCAAACGACTGGGACCAGCACCACGGAGAGCGAACGCGCTGTCGGAACGGTGATCTTTATCAACCAGACGACCGACCCCATTGAAGTCCCCTCCGGCACGATTGTGAGCACCAGTGCCGGCACGCCAATCATGTTCCAGACGACCAGTGGCGTGCTGTTGGCGGGTGGCGTCGGGCTGCAGGCGGAGGCACCGGTCGAGGCGCTGCCCGAATGGGCGGGCGCAGTCGGCAACGTCGATACCAGCCTGATCAACACCGTCATCGGCGACCTGGCACAACGAGTCACCGTGCGCAACATCTCACCAACAAGCGGCGGAGTTGACCGCACGCTGCGCAGCGTCACTGCGGCAGACCAAGAGCGCCTTCTTTTCACCCTGCGGCAGCAGATGCAGAGCCGCGCTTGCGAGGAAATGACCGCTCGCATGGCTGCAACACAAATCGTACTGTGCGATACCGTCCGCATTGTCGAGGAACGAGCCGACTTGACACGTTTCAGCGCCCAAGTCGGCGAGATCGCCGACGAGCTAAGTCTCAGTATGCGCATCGTGACCGAGGCGGTCGCCATCGATCAACTCAACGGCCAGCAGGTTGCATACGCTCGCCTCGCCGCCCAGATTCCGCGCGGTCGAGTCCTTCAGCCTGAAACGTTGCGCTACGAACCGGCGGTTGTACTCGAGATCGACGACGCAACTGGGCGCGTGCTGTTCGAGGTTGCAGCCAGTGCGGTCGTCAGCGCACAGATCGATGTAAGACTGCTCACTACTCGGCTGGCCGGCCGCCCGTTGGAGGATGCAGTGCTCTATTTGAGCCGTGAACTCGACCTCCAACCGGATATCCCACCGCAGATCGCCCTTTTCCCCACGTGGCTCCCACATCTTCCTCTGCTTCCATTACGCATCAACGTGAAGTTAGAAAACGCGCCCCTTTGAGTGCACTGGACGGTCCCCTTCTCGGTATTGATCATGGCCTCGTCCGCATCGGCCTTGCCATCAGCGACGCGTGCGGCGTCGTGGCGCGCGAGCTGGCGATCATCAGGCGTAAATCCAAGCGTGAAGATTTCGCAGCCATCAATCGCATTATCCGAGAAGCGCATGTGCGCGCGGTGGTCGTCGGGATTCCGTTGGATGTCGAACGGGCAGAACAAGGGCTATACTCTCAGGCAGATCGAGTACGGCGCTGGGTAGAGCAATTGCGTGAGGAAGTTGATCTACCGATCGTCCTGTGGGACGAGACGCTCACCAGTGTCGATGCGGCGGCGCTTGCGCGTCAGAAAAAGCGGCACCCTGACGAGCCGATCGACGATCTTGCAGCCAGGATCATGCTGCAGAGCTACCTTGATGCGGTACGCGATCATCTGGCCGATCCGCCGAAGTAGGCGCGGTTGGTGATCTGTGTTCAGGAAGGACGCGGTTTTGAGTCGACTGTGGCGTGTCATCGCGGTCGTTATTGTGCTGTCTTTGCTCGGCCTTCTGGTGTGTGCAGGGACGATCTTCGTGCTGTCCGGCGGCAGGCTGGGCGAGTTCATCCAAGATGGCTTAGCGCGCATTCGGCTGGCGTCGCGTCAGGTTGACCTAGAGTCGCCGCACGGCCTGGACGACCGGCCGGTACGTTTCGTCATCAACCCTGGAGAAACACCGCGCAGCATCGCCGAACGCTTGCTAACCGCAGATCTGATCTCCGATCCCGATTTGTTCATCGATTTCGTGCGCGCCTATGACATCGACGTTCAGCTCGAAGCTGGGACGTTTTTTCTCTACCGCACGCAGTCACTCGTCGAGATCGCCAATGCGCTGACCGACTCGGCGAGCAGTCAGTTCACATTCACGCTGCTGCCGGGCGAACGCATCGAGGAACTCGCATTCAATCGCATCGATGGCAGTCCCTTCTTCGGCTTCACGGGTGCAGACTTCTACGCCGTTGTCGGCCCTGGCAGCGCACAGGACCCCGCTTTCGCGCAGATGGTCGGCCTGCCAGCGGGTGCCTCATTGGAAGGCTTTCTATTTCCCGATACATATCAGCTTCCCGCAGCAGTCACCCCGCTGCAAATGCGCGACATCATGACCGCTCAATTCATGAATCGCGTCGATGAGAACCTGCGCGCAGAGGCTCAGAGACAGGGTCTGACGTTGTATCAGGCGGTCACCCTCGCGTCGATCATCCAGCGCGAAGCCATTCGCATAGACGAGATGCCGTTGATCTCCAGCGTTTACCGCAATCGTTTGCGCATCGGCATGAAACTCGATGCCGACCCGACGGTGCAGTACGGGCTGGCACCGCGCGGCGGCAGTTGGTGGCCGCCAATCACGATTGCGGATTACCAAAACACGAACTCACCATACAATACGTACCGGATCAACGGACTGCCGCCAGGTCCGATCGCAGCTCCGAGCCTTGCCGCGATCCGAGCAGCGATCAGCCCGGAGAACAGCCCCTACTACTACTTTCGAGCACGCTGCGATGGCAGCGGCTACCACAATTTCGCCGTGACTTTCGAGGAACACCTGGGGAATGCCTGCCCATAGCCCTTTGTCTGCGGGCACGTATCGGCAGCACTCACTGCTGTTCATTCTCGCAGCGCTGATCGCCCTTTCGGGATGTGCAGCGCACCCCACCCTCATGCCATCGCAGATCGCGCTTCTTGCCCCCTTCGAAGGCACCTACCGCCACGTCGGCTACGATGCACTCTATGCGGCGCGGCTCGCCCTGCGCGAGTCAGACGCTGTCGATATTGAGCTGCTGCCGGTCGACGACGGAGGTACACTCACAAGCGCCCGCGATCGCGCTGCAGCTCTGGCGAATAACCCCATGGTCTCGGCAGCGATCGTGCTGGGACCGAACGCCGCGCATCCCGATGTACTCCTCCAGTTTGGCGATCTGCCGGTCATCACTGCGGGCAACTGGGTAGAGCGTCCGAACACCTCATACAGCATCGTGTTGAGCGGCCAGATTCAAGACTCACGTGATACAGAATTCTTCACACCGCTGAACGAAGGCAGCGTCATTCGATCAAGCGGCCGCTGGCCAGACCCCGATTTCGTCCGCCGCTACCAGGACGGTCAGATGTTCGCACCGGAACCGACTCCAGTGGCGACCCTGGTTTACGACGCCGTGAGGCTCATTGTGCAGGCGCTGCAGGCAGGTCGAGAAAACGCTGACCTGCTCACCGCGATCGAAAATACAACTTATATCGGTTACAACGGGCCGATTCGTTTCCAAGATCGGAATTGGCTGTCTGCACCTATCTACGACTACACCGTGCAGGAGGGAAAGATTTACCCGACCCAGTGAAATAAAGCTTCAGACATTGTAAAACCGTTGTAAACTCCTGTAACAACTGTTGAGAGGCTTTTCTTCGTCAGTTACAATGCGCTTTCTGTCGGTCAGATGTAAAGGAAAATGCTCGTGAGTGCTGCAGCCAATGCCAAGCCAGCCAGCGCACAGAATAAACG
The DNA here is from genome assembly GCA_964438415.1 of uncultured Pleurocapsa sp. Lineage (GTDB taxonomy): Bacteria > Chloroflexota > Anaerolineae > Aggregatilineales > Phototrophicaceae > Flexifilum. Next base: position 33,644 of record CAYTME010000013.1, read on the forward strand.
CCAGCAGCAGGTGCTGATCCTAGGCGCAATTGCTGCCGTTGCCGTGATCGCCGTCGTCGTCGCCATCGCTCTCTCCGGTCAAGTCGGCAGCAGCAGCATCGATTACTCCATTATCCCGCATACGCGCACTGCCGATGGGGGTTTCGTTCTGGGCAATCCCGACGCTCCGGTCACGATCGTCGAATTCGCCGACTATGCCTGTCCCGCCTGCCAGCAGTACGAGTCGACCGTGGCGCGCTTCATCAAAGAGTTCGTCGTCACAGGCAAAGCGCGCTACGAATATCGGATGTTCGCGACGGCTGGCGGTCAAATCTCGGAGTTCGTCGGTCAAATCGAAGACTGCATCGCCCGGGAGAACCCGGATGCGTTTTGGACCTCACGCGACCAATTCTTCCGACTGGCCATGCAGGGACGTTATCAAGATGCACCGCGCACCGTCGCCCGCGACTTGGGGCTGAATTACAGCTCTCTGCTCACTTGCGCGCAGGCATCTGAACGCACGCGCATCGACATGGCACTTGGCCAGCGTGTTGGCATCACCGGCACTCCAGCGGTTGCGATTCGCTACGGTAACTCAGACCCGCAGTTCATCACCTATGGGGGACAGGTCTACAACCGAGGCGGTGTGCCGTTCGACGTGCTGGCAGCGGTCGTCAATGCGGCCAACCGCTGACCGACAAAGTGGGTCTCCATGCGCACAGTTGAATGGATCGATAGCAAAGTCAGGTTGATCGATCAGAGACGCATTCCTTGGGAATTGACGCTGGTTGAACTCGAAGATTATCGGGCTGTCGCCGCCGCCATCGCTGACATGACGGTGCGCGGCGCGCCCGCTATCGGCAGTGCCGCCGCATTCGGGCTTGCGCTGGCTGCCGAGCAGAGCAGCGCCGAGACAATCGATGCACTGCTCGCCGATCTCGAAACAGCCGCGCATGTCCTGAAGGCTGCCCGCCCCACTGCTGTCAACCTAGCCTGGGGGATCGATCGGCTGATGATGATCGCTCGCAGTCGAGAGTTTCACCACCCCGACAAACTGCGTGAGGAGCTGCTGCGGGCAGCGCAGCACATCGCAGACGAAGATGTCCATACCAACCGACGGATCGGGCAGTTTGGCGCGCCGCTCATCCATGATGGTGACGTCGTGCTGCACCACTGTAATACAGGCGCGCTTGCCACTGTCGATCATGGCACGGCTCTCGGTGTCATTCGCACGGCCTTCGAGCAAGGTAAACGCTTCCATGTCCTGCTCGATGAAACACGACCCCGCCTGCAAGGGTCGCGTCTCAGCGCTTGGGAGCTGGAGCAGCTCGGCGTCCCATATGATATCATCCCAGACACTGCGGCTGGCTTCTATATGGCGCGTGGGGAGATCAAGCTTGTGCTGCTCGGTGCCGATCGCATCGCGGCCAACGGAGATTTCGCCAACAAGATCGGCACCTATCAGGTCGCCATCCTGGCGCGCGAGCATGGCATTCCTTTCTATACGGTCGCGCCGACCTCGACCATCGATCTATCCCTAACAGACGGAACGCAGATCCCGATCGAAGAACGGGACAAGAGCGAAGTGCTGGCACCGTTTGGCTGCGCCATCGCGCCCCCTCACTTCAAAGCGCGCAATCCCGCATTCGATGTGACACCTCACCGCTACCTGAGCGGGATCGTGACGGAATATGGTATCGCGCGCGCGCCGTTTTCAGAGAGTCTGCGGCAGGTGACCAGCGGAAAACAAGTCTGATCCGCAGTGGTAGGCTCAATCAAGCCAACGCGCTGGGCGTGCCTCGGTCGGTCGTGACGCACCATCTCGGTACTGAGTGAGCATGACGTAATCCGGATAATCGCTGTCCGCTCGCGACTGCCACTCCGCGATGCTGAATAGGCGAAGTTTGCCTTTTATATTGTGCACGGCGATCACGAACGGTAGTCGATCGTAGAGCGCCTGTACCATCGCCTCGCTCCGAGACATGTCCGCTCGGCGCGCCAGCATACCCACACTGCTCTGCAGCCGTTTTGCGTCCGGCACACCGCGCACAGACCAGATCTGGCGCGGTGCCGGATCGTGCGTCAGCAGCGGCAGGATCGTGAGCGGCTCGTCCGAGCGCACCTCATCCAGGATGAGCAGCGCCGGCTGATCGGCAAGCGCAGCATCGATCTGCTGCCCGAAGGTTATCGACGACTCGCTGCCAACCGACCAGCGCGCCATGCGCCGGTTGACCCCGGCAGGAAGCTGCAGCTCACCAGTCCGCTCAACGACAACTGCACCATCCAATGATAAGAGCTGAAGCAGCGCGTTGAGCAAAGTGGTTTTGCCGCTCTCAGGCTCACCGACCACGATGAAGCCAAAACGCGACCGCAAAATCGCGCGCAGCAAACGACCGGCCTCTGGCGTCATGAACTCATTCACTTCGAGATCGTGAAGACTGGGTGCCTGCGCAGGGTGCAGCCGCATGTCTACGTGCAGATAGGGGCTGATCGGCGGCATCGTCAGGCTGATGGAGACTCGCCGGTCGCCGACCAAAAGCCCCGTCTCGATGACCGGCTCATCATCGCGCAGCTCGGCCCCAGCATCGCTCAAGAGACGCTGCATGATCAGCCGCAGATGCGCATCATCGTCGAATGAGACGCCTGTACGTTCCAAATCGCCGTGCCCGAGACGAACCGAAACATGGCTTGCCCCGTGAATCGCGATCGTCGTCACGCGCTCGTCAACAAGGAAGCGATCGAGGATCGAATATCCGAAAAGATTGCTGTGGACACGCGCGATCAGTTCGGCCTTGATCTCCGCCTCCAAATGCACCGACTCGACGTTGAGCACGTAATTCACTACGTCGAGGATCAGCTTCAACCGCTGAGTTGGTGTCTCAGCCTCACGCAGTGCGGCCGAGTCAGGACCGTATTCATCCTGAAACTCCGCCTCAATACGCTCCTGAAGCGCAGCCAACGAGAATGTACGCGTCCCAGCTCGCCCATAAACCAACTGCGGCACCGGTGCCGTGCTGTGCGCAGTCTGCTGATCTCGAGTCGACTCAGGATCGAGATTGTGATCTGCTGGATCGGCGTTTTTCGCCATGCTTCATCTCCAATGCGAGCACTTGTATGGTCATTATACTCACCTTTCATGACCGGCGATGCGTGATGCGATATGATCGCGTCTCACAATTGGCACCCGTTCTATGCTATACTCCCGCGCGACGCGCCGCACAGCGCAATCTGCATGTTGGCACATATATCTGGCAGGACTCGCCATGCGTGAAGTTATTGTCACAGGTTCGATCGCCTATGACTATTTGATGCGCTTCCCTGGACGTTTTACCGAGTATTTTCTGCCCGACCAGCTTCACCAAGTCAGCCTGAGTTTTCTCGTGGACGACATGTCCAAACACTGGGGCGGGGTGGCGGCCAATATCGCCTATACGATGGCGTTGATGGGCGCACGGCCCAAACTCATGGGCACGGTCGGACGCGATTTCGATGAGTACCGCGAGCGCCTAACTGGCGTGGGCGTCGATTGCAGCACCGTCCGCGAAATCCCACACCTTTTCACGGCCTCGTTCTTCGTCAACACCGACCTGGACAACAATCAAATCGCATCTTTCTACGGCGGTGCGATGAAGCATGCCCGCGATTTCAAGCTGAAGGATGTCTACAGCGGCACGCCCGATCTGGTCGTCATTTCGCCCAATGATCCGGTCGCCATGATGAACATCGCCCAGGAGTGCCGCGAACGCGGTATCCGCTTTGTTTACGATCCAAGTCAGCAAGTCCCACGGCTCGAAGGCGCAGCACTGCGCGCTGGCATGGAAGGTGCGTACCTGATGACGGTCAACGCTTACGAAGCCGAGCTGATCTGCGAAAAAACGGGCATGTCACCGGACGATCTGCGCCGAGAGATCGATATCTTAGTCATCACACGCGGGAAAAATGGCTCCGAGATTTACCTGAATGGTGACGTGCTGCATGTTGAGGCCTTTCCCCCAAGCGCCATCAAAGATCCGACCGGCGGCGGGGACGGCTATCGTGCGGGCCTTCTGACGGGTTTGATGATGGATCTCCCGCTGCAAGTCTGCGGTCAGATGGGGTCTTTGTGTGCGACCTACGTGCTCGAAAACATCGGTACACAGAACCATCACTTTACGCTCGATGAATTCGTCGCACGCTTCCGCACCCGTTACGACGACCGAGGTGCCCTTGATCGACTGCTCAACCTTCGCAATGACGCCGCCTGACACGGTATGTTACAATACCCCGCCGCGCATGATGGGCGGTGCTTGCTGCCAGCTTTGAGGAGACCACATGACGATTGAACACGACGTGAAGAATCCCGATCTCGCGACGGGAGGGCGCTACCGAATCGAATGGGCCGAGCATGAAATGCCTGTCCTCCGCGCTATCCGTGAGCGTTTCGAGCGTGAAAAGCCGCTCAGTGGGCTGCGTCTGTCTGCCTGCTTGCACGTGACGACGGAAACGGCCAACCTGATGAAAACCCTACAAGCAGGCGGTGCCGATGTCGTCCTGTGCGCTTCGAACCCCCTTTCAACCCAAGACGATGTCGCCGCTTCACTGGTCGTTCACGACGAAATCCCGGTTTACGCGATCAAGGGCGAGGACACCGCGACCTACTACAGCCACATCACTGCAGCCCTCGATCACAAGCCCCATGTGACGATGGACGACGGGGCCGACTTGGTCGGCACCATCCACAAATCGCGCCGCGAACTGCTGGAGACAATCGTCGGCGGTACAGAGGAAACAACCACCGGTGTGATCCGTTTGCGCGCTATGGCGAATGATGGTGCGCTCGGCTTTCCAGTGATCGCTGTCAACGACAGCGACACCAAGCATATGTTCGACAACCGCTACGGCACGGGACAAAGCACGCTCGATGGTATCATCCGCGCCACCAACATCTTGCTCGCGGGACGAACTGTCGTGATCGCGGGGTACGGCTGGTGTGGCAAGGGTGTCGCCAGCCGCGCACGCGGCATGGGCGCGATCGTCATCGTCACCGAGGTCGATCCTCTGCGTGCGCTCGAAGCGATCATGGACGGGTTCCAGGTCATGTCGATGCACGAGGCGGCAGCGATAGGCGATATTTTCATCACCGTCACGGGCGACATCAATGTGATCGACACACACCACTTCGAACGCATGAAGAGCGGAGCGATTGTCGCCAACTCTGGTCACTTCAACGTGGAACTCAACCTCGAAGGCCTGCGCCAGTTGACCAAGGAGCCGCCTCGGCTGGTGCGGCCATTCGTCGAAGAATACCGGCTCAACGGACGATCGATTTATATCCTGGGCGAAGGGCGGCTGATCAACCTCGCGGCGGCTGAGGGACACCCGGCCAGCGTGATGGACATGAGTTTCGCCAACCAGGCACTTGCTGCGGAATACATCATGCGTAATGGTGGCAGCATGAAGCCAGATGTCTACCGCATCCCGGTTGAGGTGGATAAGGAGATTGCCCGGCTCAAGCTGGAGGCAATGGGCGTTCAGATTGACCGGCTCACGCCAGAACAGGAACGTTACCTCAGCCAATGGGAAGAGGGAACCTAGAGTTACCGGGTCGTGCTGCACATACTCGACAAAGGAGCATCCCACTATGCGTTCATTCGCAAAATGGACCACTCTACTTGCATTCACTGCCTGCCTGATGATCGTTTTCAACGGCGTTGCGCTCGCCCAATCGGGTGCCGGGCAGCTTCGCTTTGTCCACGTCCTGCCTGGCGCTGGCGCCGTTGATGTCTACATCAACGGCGCGGCCACCGTCCGACAGCTCAACTTCGGTGAGGCGACCACGTACATCAACGCACCGGCAGGCAGTCACCGCATCACAACGACGCTGGCGGGCACCCGAACGCCCCTCTGGGAACAGGATTTCACCGTTGCGCCGGGCCAATCCTATGCGCTGGTGGTCTCCACAACCAACCCGCTGGCGTGGAACGCTTTCACCAACGATCTCAACCCGCTGGCGCTTGGTCAGACTCGTATTACCGCTATCCATGCCATCGCCGATGCGCCGCCCTTGATAGCGACCGCCGATGGCGTGGGAAGCGTCCTCGTTGACGCGAAAGCCGTATTGCTCGGCGAGCGCGGGCAGCTTGGCGGCCAGGCCGAGCGCGCGGTCCGCCACGGCGGCGATGGCGCGGTCCGCCTCGGGCATGCTCTTGAGC
>CAYTME010000014.1:0-718 GCA_964438415.1 uncultured Pleurocapsa sp.
TGCTCACGCCGCTCTTCTCGTCTGCAGGTGCGAGATAATCTCACATGACTACCCTTACATCGAGGATGACCACGTAATCACCGCTCACGTGCTCTTTGGCGTATGCAATGCGCGCATTTGTGACCTCGATCAAAGTCTCCACCGTGAGATCGCCGTCCCAATAGATCGACAGGATGTTGGGTTCCGGATGTTCAATTGTGTAGCCCATAATCTGCCCCCTCGCGCAGCGCACCTCGCCCAGACGAGACATGCATCAGAAAAGATCGAACCAATCTGTGACGGTCATTCTAACACGTTCGCTGTAGCAGAGTCGTAATGATGTTCGGCGATGATGATCGTCACTAAACTGCGTGGACACTCCGCTTGTTCGATAGCGATCTTGAAACCGAATTGGGCGAAGTGCGCTGCTAAATCGAAGCGTGCGCCGCCGCGCTGGCCGGTGATGCGGTACAACCATTCAACCGCCGCGGCATCGGCACCGCCTCCTGTCAAGACCGCGTTGGGGACGATCACCAGCTGACCATTGGGACGCAGGACTCGTGCCGCTTCGCGCAGTGTGGACGGTTCCAGGATGAACGGCGTCGGAAAGGTGCACACGATGGCTTTGAAAGCTGCGTCAGGAAACGGCAGCGCGCCCGCCGCGGCGCGCGCCAGCCGTATCGGATACCCCACACGGCGCAGCTTACGCGCGGCGATGCGGCCCATCTGCGGTGACAGA
>CAYTME010000014.1:728-18510 GCA_964438415.1 uncultured Pleurocapsa sp.
CGCGCAGCTCGCCCAGGCGCGAGACGGCCAGCGGCCAGCAGGTCGAGCTGGATGCTGCCCGTGCCGTGCGCGATCTCCAGGACAGGTTCACCGGGCGCGGCGCCCAGGTGAGCAAGCGCCTGGCGGCCCCAACAGCGCCACTGACCAAACGAGACCAGTTTGCTGACCGTATCGTACGTCCAAGCGAACTCATGATAGAGAAGGTGAAAGCCGAAGCGTACAAGGCTCTGCCAAACGGAGCTCATGCGAAGCTTAGCTCAATGCAGCGATCAGCAGGTCGGGCGCATCTGTAATCACCGCGTCGATACCGAGATCGCGCAGGCGGAGGGCGTCTTCCGGATCATTGACCGTCCACACGTGGACTCGTTTGTCCGATGCGCCCGCGCGCTCCATGTAGGCGGCATCGACCATGCTGTGATGTGGATGCCGCGCCTGATAGGTCAGCGCCGTGTCGACGGTGATGTAGGCTTGCGGCGGTGTTTGCGGATGTTCGAGAAACGCCAGTGCAGCCCCCGGCGCTGCCTGGGCAAAGCGTATCAAAACTGCTGGATCAAAAGAAGAAATCAATACCCGTTCCTCGAGGCCATGCCGAGAAACCGCGGCGGCCACGGCGGTCTCAATACCCGGCAGCATATCGGGATGCGATTTGATTTCGACGTTGATATACAGGTACCTGCCGACCGCACTGAACACCTCATCCAGCGTGGGGATGCGTGTGCCTGCGAACCCCTCATCCTTCCAGCTTCCGGCATCGAGCGCCTTCAATTCGTCGAGCGTGAGCGACCACACGGTGCCCGTGCCGTCGGTCGTAGCGTTTACGGTGGCGTCATGCAGCACGACCACCTCGCCAGATTTGCACAGCCAGACATCGAGTTCGATGCCATCTGCCCCCTGCGCGGCGGCCAATTCGAACGCGGGCAGTGTATTCATGGGCGCGTATGCGCTCGCGCCGCGATGCCCGATGATGAGCGGGCGCTTGTCTGTATACCAGTGATCGAGTGTGTTCGGCATCGGTTCAACCTCGTGTTTGATGCTTACGCGCATGACCTCGCACTGCCGCTCATCCGATCGAGCAGTGTGGTAGTCAATGACTGCGCTGTGATTACTTGCGGCATCCTGCAAGCGTGATGATAGCGCCTGCAACCCTCGGTTACCAGCAAACGCTCACTTTCCCAAGTTGTCCATCACTGCGCGCAGACGCTCGATAAAGGTAGACGAACGGAGCGGCTTAGCGATGACGGCCGCAAAACCTGCGTGCTCGGCTTCTCGCTCGACACGCTGCGAGTGAAAGGCGGTGACCGCGACGACAGGCGTGGGACGGACCTGCAGAGAAGGTCGGATTTCAGCAAGCAGCTCCCATCCGTTCGTACCTGGCAGTGCTAGATCCATCAAGATCAGCGTGGGGGCGAAACTGCGCCACAACTGCCGGAACTCACGCGCGTCGGTTGCACAGGCGACCTCTGCACCGTGCAGGGTCAGCATATCGTGCGTGACGCGCAGGCTGTCGGCGTCATCATCGACGATGAGAACCTTCCATTCCGCAGGGTTGGTCATGATCGAACCTCTTCACCGTCGGCGCTGGCGGAGGTCTGCGGCTCAATCGGCGCAGCTCGCTGCAAAAACTGTTCGATGCAGGCTGCGATCTGGGGCAGCAGATCTGCCAGTCGGTACGGTTTGGCAATGTAGCCGTCGAAATTGGCGGAACGGATGCGTTCGATGTCCGAGGGCATGACGAGTGCTGTGACGGCGATGATCGGCACGGTCGCCAGGGATGGCCTGGCGCGCAATATGCGCTGGAGCTGCCATCCATCGAGCACCGGCATCGAGAGATCGAGCAGGATGAGATTAGGCTTGAATGTGTCGATCATCCCCAGTCCGATCTGGCCGTTGAAGGCTCCTTCGACCGTCGCGCCGCGATACTCGAGATAAGTCATCACGAGGTCGAGATTGTCGCGTTCGTCTTCGATCACCAAGACGCGCCAGGTTTCCGGTTGTGGAGATAAATCCATACGAGTCTCAGTTCCTTTAGAGGGGTGATGCAGCGGGTTCCGCTGTTTGCAGCGGGAGGGTGACGGTGAAGGTACTGCCGCGACCGACTTCACTTTCTACGCTGACCGTGCCGCCCATCATGTGCACCAACCTGCGCACGAGTGCCAAGCCCAAACCGGTGCCTCCGTGCTCGCGCTGAGTCGATCCATCGACCTGGCGGAAGGCATCGAAGATGTATTCGAGCGCATGCGCGGGAATGCCGATGCCGGTGTCGCTGACCACTATCGTCCAGTTCTCCGCGTCTTTCCTGCGCATGTGCACCTCGATCCCGCCGTGCGATGTAAATCGAATCGCATTGCCGATCAGATTGGTGAGGATCTGCTCGAATCGTTTGCGGTCCCCTAGAAGCAGCGCAGGGAGGTCGGGGTCACAGCTCGTTTCCAGCCGCAGGCCTTTCAAGTCGGCCATGCTCTGGAGCTGCGCTTGGAGTTCAGACAGGAGTTCGCGCGGCGCGAACGGCAATTCAGCCAGTTCGAGTCTTCCGGCTTCGATCTTGGAGACATCGAGCACATCGTTGATCTGCGCCAGCAGGCGCTCGCTGTTCTGCAAGATGCGCTGGATATACCCGCGCTGCTTCTCGGTCACCTCACCAGCGATCCCGGTGAGCAGCAGATCGGAAAAGCCGATGATGGCGTTCAGAGGCGTCCGCAGCTCGTGTGACATCGTCGCTAGAAACTCGCTTTTCAAGCGGCTCGCTTCTTCGGCGGCTTTTTGGGCTTCCACCAGCGCGCGGTTTGTCTCGCTCAGCGTTTGGTTTTGCGCGCTGATGCGCTCGTTGGCGCGCTTGAGATCGGTGATATCGTGCAGCAAGATGATGCGACCGGTGAGATTGCCGCTGCGATTGTGCAGTGGGGCGATTTCAAGCGAAAAGAACTGTTCCGACTGGCCGGCTGGGGTCAGCGCCACTTCCGCCTGCGCTCGCTCACTTGCCCGAAATCGCTCGGTCAAGTCATGGTAGGGGAGCAGTACTTCGCCTGCGCGCTTGCCAATGACATCGCGCGCTGACTGGCCAATGATTCGGGCGGCTGCGCCGTTCACATCGACGATGCGCGCCTGGTTGTCGAGCACCATCATGGCGTCGCCCATGCTTTCGATCACCCGGTCTCGAGCGACTGGCACGATATCCATCAAGCGGAAACGCAACATGCTGTAGCCGAACGCCGCACCCGAGATGGCGAAGGCAAAAGGTGTCAGGTCAAGCGAGCCAGCAACGTCGATGCCCGCGATGTAGAGAAGATTGGCAACCCAGGGTGCGAAAGTGCCGACCAGCAGACCGGTGATCTGACCTCGATAGAGCTGCGGTGAGCGCCAAAGTGTGCGCAGCAGCCACAGCGTTGAAACCAGCAGCAGTACGTATGAATACGCCGTGTGCACAAAAAAAGCGGGTCCCTTTTCGGTGACCAGCATCTTGTAGCTGCCATGCTCTTCAAGCGTGACGCCAACGTAGATCAGGTCATGCTGTATGTTCGTCAGGGCCAGCAGACCAACGATGAACGGTATGAAAGACAGGAGCGCGATGTTGCGGGGCGTCAGCCAACTTTCCCGGCCCGTGTATTCGAGTGTAAAGGCAATCCAGCAGACCGGAATTGCGGCGATGCCAACGTATTGGAATCCGGCCATCACGCGCTTGAGGGTCAGGTCGACAGCGGCGATTTCCAGATTGTAGGCTATCGTCCACGAGATAACGGCCACCATCAAGAGCGTGAAGGGGATTACCCCTGGCCCGGGACGACGCTGCCAGACACCGATCGCCAACCAGATGCAGATTGCGGCGGTGAGTGCTAACGGCAGGACAAATGGGTGAAAGACGAACACGGGCATGAGCGCTTATCTTGCTGTTTCCGAACTTGATCCATCATAACACGGATGTTCGTTCGGAATACTAAATGCTGCGCTCAGTGCCCGCTTTCTGTTCTAGCGCCCGATCTGAATCTCATCTCCTTCGATGCGCACGGGATACGTTTTGACACCGATCACCGCTGGTGGGGCGGTGACTTCACCGGTGCGGATGTCGAAGCAGGCACCATGCTTGTGACATTCGATGATATGGTCGTCAAGTGTGCCTTCGGACAGCGGTACCTCTTCATGCGTGCACTCATCGTCGATGGCGTAGAACTCCCCATCGACATTGAGCAGCAGGATCCACTTGCGACCCAGCTCCACGACCAGCCGCTCGCCTGGGAGGAGATCGCTCAGCTTGGCAACCGTGACGTACTGCTTTTCTGTGTCAGACATGATGCTCTCCACGCTGCTCGACTGTACAATCGAGTTCGATTATACCCGCTCGACTGAGAGGCCGGTGAGCGTGGTCACCGAAGGGAATGCATCCATGACTGAATTGATCGGATATGTCGCGTCTGCGCTCGTGATCGTATCGTTGATGATGACGTCTGTGCTGCGCCTGCGCCTGATAAGTTTGGTCGGTGCGGTCGCATGGTTCATCTACGGCCTGCTGCTGAACGCGCCGCCGATCTACATCACCAACAGCATCATTATCGCGATCAATGTCTACTATCTATTCAGAATGCTGACGCAGAAGCACTATTTCAAACTGCTGGAGCTTGATCGCAATTCTGCATATCTGCGCAGCTTTCTGGAATTCTATGAGCGCGACATCGGCCGCTTCTTCCCACAGTTTCGCTACGATTCCGCCCGCGCTGACTTGGTCTATCTGGTGCTGCGCGATCTGATGCCCGTCGGCGTTTTCATTACCGAGCGCGACGCGGCACATCGATCGCTGGTCGACTTGGATTATGTGATCCCCGGCTATCGCGATCTGCAGCCGGGCAGGTTTCTGTTCGGTGAGCTGGACCGCGTTCTGCCGTCAAAGGGTATCAAAACGCTCTACAGTGTGCCCGGGAGTGAGCACCATCACGCTTATTTGGCGCGTATGGGCTTCATACCTGTTCAAGAGGCGACCAGCGGCAACTTGTATATGCGCGAGATGGGGGCACGTTAGCATATGAGGATCATCGACCTGGCGAGGGGCAGCGATGCGCAGCATCAACAAGCGGCGCTGATGCTGCACATGGAATTCAATCAGGCGCGCTGGTCATTTAGCTGGGATACGCTCGATGACGCACGCGAGGAAGTCACCACACTGTGCGAGCCGGATCACATCTGCCGCGCCGCGATCGATGATAGCGGCAGTGTGCTCGGTTGGGTAGGCGGTTTGCCGGAGTATGATGGCCTCGTTTGGGAACTACATCCCCTTGTCGTGCGCCCAGACGCACGCGGTCACGGCGTTGGGCGAGCGCTCGTGCTCGATCTCGAAGCGCAGGCAGCTAAACGCGGCGGTCTAACTATTACCTTGGGCACGGACGACCACGACCACATGACCAGCCTGGGCGGTGCCGATCTGTATCGCGATCTGTGGCAGCAGATCGCCAATATCCGCAATCTGAAGGCACATCCCTACGAGTTCTACATGAAGCTTGGTTACGTCATCACCGGTGTCATGCCGGATGCTAATGGGCCTGGCAAACCGGATATCTACATGAGCAAGCGGCTCCAGCCGTTTTCTGGCTGATCAGGCTCATGACCATCCTGCATAGAACAGGTGTATAATGGAGTCAAGGCATCTCTTCTCCCTTTAGAGATGGAAGGAGCTGCTGTGTTTTTGCATACTGACCTCAAGCCCGGCGTTCTTGACTGGCTGCTGGAGCCGAATATCCCGGATGTTCGTTATCTCACGCTGCGTGATATGCTCGATCGTCCAACCGATGATCCCGACCTGATCGCTGCGCGCGTGCAAGCCCACACGGTCGGTGCGATCGCGACCGTTCTCGATGTCATGCATCCCGATGGCTGCTGGATCAAGCCAGGAGCAGGCTACAGCCCAAAGTATCATGGCAGCGTGTGGGCACTGATCCTGCTCGCCCAGCTCGGCGCGTCGTCCGAGGCCGATCAGCGTATTGCGATTGCATGCCAGTACTACCTGGATCACGCGTTCGCTCCACGGGGGCAGATAGATGCGAACGGCAGCCCAGCCAGCACGGCGGACTGTTTGCAGGGCAATATGTGCGCGGCGCTGCTCGACCTAGGCTGTCGTGATGCGCGTCTGGATGCAGCGTTCGATTGGATGGCGCGCACGGCGACGGGCGAAGGCATTGCGCCAAAGCAGGATCGCATGGCAGCGCTGCGCTACTACGGGGGGAAGTGCGGGCCGCGCTTTGCGTGCGGCGCGAACAATGGTCTATCCTGTGCCTGGGGCGCAGCCAAGGTCATGCTGGCGTTTGCCAAGCTCCCGTATGCGCGCCGCACGCCGCAGATCGAAAGCGCAATCGAAGAAGGAGTCGACTTTCTGTTCAGCGTGGAGCCGACGACGGCGGCCTATCCAAGCGGTTACGGCCAAAAGCCGAGCAGCAACTGGTGGAAATTCGGTTTTCCGGTCTTCTACGTGACGGATCTCTTGCAGATTGCCGAGGCGCTGGTGGGGCTTGGTTACGATCGCGATCCCCGTCTGGCGAATACGATCGCGCTCATCCGGAGCAAGCAGGATGCACAGGGACGTTGGCTACTAGAATACACCTACGGCAGTAAGACCTGGGGGTTTTATGGGCGCAGGGGGGGGCCAAGCAAGTGGGTGACGCTGCGCGCACTGCGGGTGCTGAAGGCGGCTCAGTGAAGTCGGTGTCTACCAACCCTCCTTCGATCGGTATTCTCGCGGCTAAATTTCTGTAGATTGATCTTCTAGGACGGGCACACAGCCCCACCGCTACAACCTCAGCAAGCTCATCTGGTTGACTTACTATTCTTCGTCGTTCTCTCCGTCCTCGTCTTCTGCGTCATCCTCACCGCCGATGATTTCACCGCTGCGACCTTCATCCTCGTCACTATTGCCATCTTCACCACCGCCGCAACCAGTTAGCCCAAAGGTCAACAGCAGCAGCAAGATCAGGAACCATCGAGAAAATCGGTAAGTGTTCATATGTACCTCAGGAAAATTTGGATCGTATGGGGGGCAGGGGCATGACTGCGCATCATGCCCCGACTATGTGCATCAGAATGCGGCCGCCGCTTCGTCGTCGCGATGATCTTGAGCTTTACCGACGATCTTGAGGTCGAGTGCGGTGCGCAGTCGATCGCGAACGCGCTCGAAGGGGATGCGCGCCAGCAGCTCATCGAAGAAGCCTTCGGTCACCATCAACTCGGCATCTGCGCGGGGGATACCCCGGCTCATGAGATAGAAAATCGGCTCTTCTTCCAGCGTGCCGAACGTTGCTGCGTGTGTGCAGCGCACGTCGTCCGCTTCGATCTCGAGACCGGGGATGCCGTCCATGCGCGCCTGCTCGCTGAGCACAAGGTTGCGGCTGGCCTGAAAGCCGTCGATCTTCTGCATCTTTGGCAGCGACTTGATCATGCCCTGCCAGACGGTGCGCGCTTCATCTTTGGCCGCGCCTTTGAACAAAAGATCACTGGTTGTCAGCGGGGCGTTATGGTTTTGCTGCGTATCGTGGTCGAAGAGCTGTTCATCGTCGGCGAAGAACATGCCGCTCACGCGCCCGTAGGCACCTTGGCCGTCCAGTTCAACTTCGATGAAGGCTTTGACCAGTTTGCCGCCCATCGTACCGACGATCCAGTCGAGCTGGCCATCGCGCTCAACGCGCGCCCGCTGATGACTGAATTCGAACGTCTGACGGTTCCAGTCTTGCAAACCAACGTAGGTCAAATTGGCTGCCGGACCGACGAACAGTTCGGTCGCGCCGATGTAGCTGGAATGGGCCGCACCACCAGCCGATTGATAGTCAACCAGCACTGTTGCCTGCGCCGCTTCTTCGAGGATGACAAGCACGTGACCCAGCGTCGCGCCATCGGTCATGTTGTACATGACGACATGGAACGGCGTTTCCGCAGTGACGCCGCGCGGCACATACAGAAAGACCCCGTGTGTCCACAGTGCGCCGTGCAGCGCCGAAAATTTGCCCTGACCAGGCGTGACCGCGCGCGTCATCAGGTTTTCGCGCACGAGCTGCGGGTAGTCCCGGCATGCGGTGAGCAAATCGGTGAACACGATCCCCTGCGACGCCAGCGAGTCGTGCAGTTCGCTGCGCACGACCTTGCCGTCGACGAAGGCCAGCATCCCGCCTTGCACATCGCCGATGAGCGGCTCTTGCATCGCCATCGGCACCAGATCGAAGCTCGGCTGGCCGCCATTTGACAGGACGCTCGCCTCTTCCCAGCGGATATGGCGGTAGTCAGTGCGCCGCCACTCCTCCATGTCTCGCGATGGCATCGGCATCATTTCGTACAGCTCCCAAGCCGCAAGCCGGCTTTCAGCCAGCCAGGCCGGTTCTTGGCGCCGTGCGCTCAATGCCTCTACATCCGCGCGGGTAAAGAGCGGCGCATCTACGCGTGTGCGCCGCTGTCTGACTGCTACCACTCGTGATTCTCCGTTTGTGAAAAGTTCGGTGTCGAATGCACACAAGCCGCGCGCAGCGGGGACGAATACGGCAGCGCATCCGTCCCTACGCGGCGGCGCATTGCTAACCGATCGAGCCTTCGAGCTGAATCTGGATCAATCGGTTCAATTCGAGCGCGTATTCCATCGGCAGCTCTTTGACGAGCGGCTCGATGAAACCGTTGATGATCATCGCGTTGGCCTCGTCTTCAGTCATGCCTCGGCTCATGGCGTAGAAGAGCTGATCTTCGCCGACTCGGCTGACCGACGCCTCGTGTCCCATCGTGACGTTCTTGGCGTCACACTCGATGGTCGGGTATGTGTCTGAGCGGCTGTGCTCGTCGAGCAGCAGCGCGTCGCATACGACATTGCTGCGCACGTTATCGGCACCTTCGACGATCTTGAGCAGGCCGCGATAGCTAGCGCGACCGCCGTCTTTGCTGATCGACTTGCTGATGATCTGGCTGGTCGTATTCGGTGCGAGGTGGGTGATCTTCGCGCCTGCATCCTGATGCTGGCCAGCGCCTGCGAATGCGATCGAGAGCACCTCACCATGCGCGCCCTCGCCAGCCAAGATGACCGCCGGGTACTTCATCGTCACCTTGCTGCCCAGGTTGGCATCGACCCATTCCATCGTCGCTCTGCGCTGAGCGACAGCGCGCTTGGTGACGAGATTGTATACATTGCTCGACCAATTCTGGATCGTCGTGTAGCGGCAGCGTCCGCCTTCCTTGACGATGATCTCGACGACGGCGCTGTGCAGGCTGTCACTGCTGTAGATCGGCGCGGTGCAGCCCTCTACGTAGTGAACGTAAGCCCCTTCCTCGACGATGATCAGGGTGCGCTCGAACTGACCCATGTTCTGGGTGTTGATGCGGAAATACGCCTGCAGCGGCATCTCGACATGGACACCAGCGGGTACATACACGAACGAGCCGCCCGACCATACCGCGCTGTTGAGTGCGGCGAACTTGTTATCGCTGGCGGGGATTACTGTGCCGAAGTATTGCCGCACAAGTTCCGGGTGCTCGCGCAGACCGCTGTCCATATCGGTGAAGAAGACGCCCTTTTCTTCCAGGTCCTTGCGGATGCTGTGGTAGACGACTTCGCTTTCGTACTGCGCGGTCACGCCCTGAAGGTACTTCTGCTCCGCTTCCGGAATACCCAAGCGATCGAAGGTACGTTTGATTTCCTCTGGGATTTCATCCCAGCTCTTGCCCTGGCCTTCGGTCGCGCGCACAAAATAATAGATGTCATCGAAGTCAATGCCGCTGAGGTCGGCACCCCACTGCGGCATTGGACGACGCACGAATTCCTCGTAGGCGCGCAGACGGAAGTCGGTCATCCAGCCCGGCTCGCCCTTCATCTCGCTGATTTCGCGTACGATGTCGGCGTTCAGGCCTTTGCGCCCTTTAAACGCATAGCGTTCTGGTTCGTGGAAGCCGTAGCGCTCGGCATAGCTGGCATTGATGTCTTTCAGCGCCGCTTCGTGTTCGGTCAACTGCTTTTCACTCGGAACGAAATCCACCATGGTTGAGTCTCTCCCTCAACAGTTCGGACGGGCGATGTTTCGGCGGTGCATGTCAGTTCAACGTCCGACGGCGGCGTGACGCTCGCGAATCCAGTCGTACCCGGACTCTTCGAGCTTGAGCGCCAGCTCGGCTCCGCCCTGTTCCACGATCTGACCCTGGAACATGACGTGGACGAAGTGCGGACGGATGTAATTGAGCATCCGTTGGTAGTGGGTGATGACGAGCACCCCCATGGCGCTGGTTTCTTGCAGTTTGGTCACGCCCTCGGCTACGATGCGCAGCGCGTCGATATCGAGGCCGCTGTCGGTCTCGTCCAGAATGGCGATCTTGGGCTTGAGGACGGCCATCTGCAGGATTTCAGCGCGCTTCTTTTCGCCGCCGCTGAAGCCCTCGTTGAGGTAACGACTGGCAAACGCATGAGCCATGCCGAGGAAATCCATCCGCTCGCGCATCATGCGGCGGAACTCCGGTATCGAGATGCCCTTGCTATCGGGATCTTCGGCTTTCATGCGCGAATTGATCGCCAAGCGGAGAAAGTTGGCAACGGTGACCCCAGGAATCGCCACCGGGTACTGAAAAGCGAGGAACAGACCCGCACGGCTCCGCTCATCTGGCTCCATATCCAGGATACTTTCGCCATCAAGCAGGATTTCACCCTCAGTGACCTCATAGGCTGGGTTGCCGAGTAGAACGTTGGCGAGTGTGCTCTTGCCGCTGCCGTTCGGTCCCATGAGGGCGTGAACTTCACCCTGGCGCACGGTCAGATCGACTCCGCGAAGAATTGGCTGATCTTCGACCGACACATGCAGATTGCGGATTTCCAATACTGCGCCCATGCTCGCTGTTCACTCCTTACATATGCTCAGGGGAGTCGAAACTTCAGTTAATTTTAATCTGTACCCTATGTAGAACGTCTTAGGCTCAGTATAGCAGCGCGTGAGAGGCGCGTCAATATTTCTCAGATGTTTATCATAAAAATTGGCGGCTTGCACGTCGTATGCTACACTTGCGCAGCACGTGAAGACAGGTGTGACTGACAATCGGTCAGCAACCCGTGTGAGTGAGGTAGGAGAAGAGGTATGACCGACCAGGCGATCGAAAAAACCGAGGACGGCCTGCGCGAAGCGCTGCGGGTGGTCGTCGATCCCGAGATTGGTATGAACATCATCGAGTTGGGCTTGATACGCAAGGTCGAAATTGAGCCAGAGCGCGTCCATATCACCATGATCATGACCACGCCGTTCTGTCCCTATGCGCCGCAGCTTCTCGAACAGACGCGGCGCACAGCTCAGGAGTACGCCGAGCGTCCGACAACGATCGAGATGGGGCTGGAAATGTGGGATCCTTCGATGATGGAGGAGGGCGCTGCGGATGATTGGGGTCTGTTCTAGCCTTTGAGCTTGAGGCAGCGCGGCGATCCTTTTCGAGTCGTGTCGAGGTGGGATCGCCGTTGGCGCCGGTGCAGTTGGTGTCTCAGCCGGAAGCGGTCTGCGTAACCGGTATGAGGGGTAGGTACAGGTCGAGCACATATTCCTCATCTGGCAGGTCGATGAACGCAATATGCTCTTCCAGCCATTGATGATGGCCTAATTGATAGTCACTGTCTGTCAGCCAATCGTCGAGCTGCTGCCAAGCCTGGGGTATGTTTCCGATGCCCCGAACTCTCTGAACCGCATACATGCCCCCGGGAAGAGTCATGATGTCGATCGTGCTGTCGCGGCGGTGGTCTGCCGAGATGGTCATCATGACGCGGTAATCGTGTGTATCTTTTGTGCGCCAGACGTCGTAGCCGAAGAAGCGCGGTGCAGGCGTTGTCTCCAGACAGCCGTTTTGCCGTGCCCAGTCGAGCAGCGCACGCCAGGCACTTCGTTCCGGCGTGCGGCCGCTGCCGAGCAGTGTCGCGAGACGCAGCGGCTCCAACTGCAGTACGCGGATTTCTGAGCTTTTCATCTTATAACCTCTCAATCCTCAATTCTGCCATGCGCTGCCTGTAACGCGCGGCTGATCATAGGTACCTCCTGATTGGCATTACGAAGTGGATTGCGCTACTTTCCAATGTAACCCCGCCGCCAGCCGGATGAGTAGTTGCTTTTGGCACATCGGCGTGTGCAGAAAATCACATTCGACGAATCAATAAGGGCGACTCTTCACAATCGCCCTTACTGCTGCTGCGGTCGGTTGTGCGAGCCGAACCCTCACTATCCACGCGGCCGATTCTCGAGGATGAACTCACGTGGGTCGACATAGTGAGTGAACACGGAGTCGCGATCGCGTCCCGGCCAGTGTTCCGGGTTGTTTTCCAGAATGGTTGTCGGACTCAAGTCGAAGTGGAGATGATAAGCCCAGCGCCCGAAGGCGTTGCTGACCGTCGTGATCTGCTGGCCGCGACGCACGCGATCGCCCACTTGAACGAGCATTGGACCTACATGCGCATATCGACCATACATCACGCGCCCCGTCCGCACGAGTGGATCGTGCTGGATGATGATGACGTTGCCCCAGGTCGGCAGGCGGTTAGCGAAGACGACGACACCGCTCGCCGCCGAGTAGACGGGCGCGCCGCGGTCGGCATCGTTCGGTAGGTTCAGGTCCGCCCCTGTGTGATACGCTTCGCTCGGCGTGCCGACGAAATAGAGTCGTCCGAACGGGCTGGCATCCAGCCATCGCCCGGGCCAGACCGCTTGAGAGCGCCGCTCTTCCTCGGTGCCAACAGGGGAGTCGTAACCATCGGCGACGAAAGCACCAGGTGTACCCGTGATCGGGCCATCAATCACCTCGCGCCAGCGCACCGCGTCAAACGCGATCTCGCGTCCGGTCTCACCTGTTAGGTCATTGAGGAAGACGACGCCAGCACGCGGCGCGTCTTTGTCGATGTCGAAGACGCCGAGCGTGATCCACTGGTTGCCATACTGCGCTTGATCGATCGTGACCAATACCTCGCTGTTCGCGCCGCGCACGCCGTGCACCTTGTAGCGTGCGTTGCGCGTTGTTGCGTGGCGGCCGGGAATGAAGACACTCACTTCCTGCCTGCCGGATTTGGTCAGCCTCGGCGTCCAGCGAGCGGTAACTTTGCTCGCCTGAACCTCGGTGGCCTTGTAGTAGACTCGCCAGCCCCAAACGCCGACGAAGTCTTGCAGCTCATTCTGGCCGCTGTGCGAAAAGCTGATAAACCCGCTGTCAGTTGGACGGACAACCTGCGTTTCTCCGTACACGATTGTGGGCGGGGCGGGCTGCGTGGGGGTGCTGCTCAAACTCTCGCTGGCGGCACGGAGCTGGGCAGTCGTCATCACGCCGAGCCGCCAGAAGCTGACCCCGCGCGCACCATGCCGGTTCACGCTCAGCGTCCCCGCCGTCGTGATTTCCTCTGCGGGGGAGTCGCCCTGCAAGATCGGGATGATGGGTTTGCCGTAGTTGCCCCAAACGCGATAGGCCTCAGCGAGCGCGGTATCGGGCGGACGGCGGAAGGTCGTCCAGTAAACCATCGGATGGATGCTGTTGACGAACGGCTGCCACTCGAATGGATGAATGCGGTCAAACCACTGCGTGCGCGGATCGACCGCCATACCGATGTGAAACGACCCAGGCAGGCGGCGGCGCACCGCCGTCATCAGCGGGCGGATTGCCTGCGGTCCACCGACCCAGAAGCCTTCATACGGTTCGACATCCAGGATCATCGCTCTGACACCGGGGCGCTGGCAGGCCTGCACGATCAGATCGGCTTCGGCAGCGATATTGATGCCGCGCGGAATGCACCAGGCGACGAATTCCAGGTTATACCGTCCAAGCGTCTGCACCCACCGGTCGATGCTGGCGGGTCCATCGATAGCGAGGCTGCGTTTGATATCCCAGAAACCCTGCCACTGCGCGCCAGCGGACTGTGTGACGTCGCTTGTCTTGACCCACACCTGCTTGACATTCGGCGCATCCCGTTTCAGGTTGCGCGCCAGATCATCGATACTCGACTCGGGTACGGAGTCGCCTTTCCAGTGCCAAACCGCGACTTTGCCGTCGAACGGCGTCGCGCGATCCGGCGTGATTGGCGGCTGCGCAACGACATCCTCCAGATCGACTACACCGGTGAAGACCCAGCCGCCTACACCGTATTGTTCGATCCAGATCCAGCCATCGGTGCGCCGCGTTGCGGGGAAATAGGCGACCAGCGTATTTCGGCGAATGTCACCGATGTCCTCGTAGTTGGTTCCCGGCCCGCTGCGCAGGTTGACAAAGCTGCCGCGCGGGAGAGCGATGGCTGTCTTCGGAACGCCCGCGTTGCTCGGTTTGGGGACAGGCGGGGGATAAACGGTCATGCGAGCAGTCTCCTCAAAGTTCTGTATTCAGACTCGCGACTGCACAAGACAATCCAAGCCCTGTGGACTCCGATCCATCTAGCCAATGATAAACCGAAATTGAACAATCGGAAACCAAGTCAGACGCGATTAGACGAGACAGGGCGCTCCGTTGCTGGCAGTTCACAAGCTCGAGGGCGTGGGTTCAATCTCGCCAGCCGCGTGGATACAGCGCGATGTCCAGCGCATTCCATAAGCGCTGGGACTCGACCGGCGTCAGGCGCGCCGCCCATGTCTGTTCGCCAACCCATCCGGTGATCTCGATCAGGTTGTCGTTGATCCGATCGACTGTGATGTGGGTCGTGATGGTCGGCATTTCGAAGCCGCGAGCCTGCGCTGTGTGGACAGCGGCGGTCACTTGCGCCGCTTTGTCTGGGAAAAGCTGCTGGGTCAAATGGAACCACAGCACTTGAGCCGCACGCAGCGAGATGACGCGCGTCCATTTGCTTGTGTCCTCGCCGATGCCTCCGATGACGACCGCCCGAGAGTTGACTTTGGGTGCTACGAATACGTTGCTCGAAAGGCCATAGGCTCGGCGGATTTCCATCGTCATCGATGCATCCCCTCGTGACTGTTACATCTAGCTGTCAGTTCAGGGGGTGACGACGATACCACCTTGTCCCTCAATCACGTCACCGACGATCACAGCAGCGTCTCCGCCTGCGCGGAGCGTTTCGCACAGCGCATCCGCTTTGTCCGCAGCGACAGCGATCAGCAGTCCGCCGGAAGTTTGCGGATCGTAGAGCAGATTGCGCTCAAACTCACGCACGGTATCGTCGAAACGAACCCACGTTTCATAATATGCCCGATTTCGTCCCTGCCCGCCAGGGAAAACGCCGGCTTCGCCGTAACTGAGGGCGCCGGGCAGCCAGTCGAAGGCGCTGAAACGCACGCTGAAGCTGACCGATCCCAAGTGCGCCATCTCGTGCGCGTGACCGAGGAAACCGTACCCCGTGATATCCGTCATGGCGTGGACATCGTACAGCTTGGCCAAACGGGACGCATTCGCGTTGAGGTGCGACATGCTCGCGATGGCCGCCGAAACCTCCGTTTCGCTCGCAATGCCGCGTTTGTGCGCGGTCGTGACGACGCCGACACCGAGCGGCTTGGTCAAGATCAGGCGGTCACCCGGCAGTGCGCCGCCTTTGGTGATGATCCGCGCTGGATCGACCAAACCAGTTACCGCGAGGCCGTATTTTGGCTCCTTGTCGGTGACCGTGTGGCCGCCAGCGATGACCCCGCCGGCTTCGCGCACTTTCTCCGCGCCGCCGCGCAGGATCGTCGTCAGCAGTTCCATGCCATAGCCATCGGGATACGCGACCAGGTTGATCGCGAACAGCGGTTCTCCGCCCATCGCGTACACGTCGCTCAGCGCGTTGGCCGCCGCGATCGCGCCAAAGGCATAGGGGTCATCGACGACCGGCGGAAAGAAATCGACGGTTGAGACGACAGCCTGCGCCGGGTTCAGGCGATAAACAGCCGCATCATCGGGCGCTGCCAGCCCCACAAGCACATCGGGGAAATCTTCAGTTGGAAACAGCCCATGTAAAGGACGCAGCACCTGCGCCAATTCGCTCGGACCGAGCTTAGACGCTCAACCCGCGCAAGATGCCAGCGCCGTCAGACGGATAGAGGCCATATTCCCAACCTTATGGATCTAATGCTTTGTTCGTGGAGGATCCCACGCCCTCCAGAGTATAGCAGATCGCGACCACGGGTCGAGTCAGACCGGAGGTGGTATCATGGCGCTGGCTGCGACTGTCGAAAACGGAGGAGATGATATGGCGGCGCGCTCGCGAATTTTTCGGGTTGGCACATTCAATCTCTTCAACTTGGTGCTGCCGGGGGTCAAGTACTACGGCGCGCGTAAATACAGTAAGACCGTCTATGAACGCAAGATCCGCTGGGTTGGCAGCATGTTAGAGGCGATGAACGCGGAAATCGTCGGCTTTCAGGAAGCGTTCCACGCCGATGCGCTGCGAGCGGCATTGGGTGCCAGTGGTCGCTATGAAGGTGCGCAGGTCATTCACCGTGAACGGACGGATCCAAAGGATGGCTCGCCGATGCCCGCCTGCGCGTTGGTGTCGCGGTTTCCAGTGCTGCACAGCGCCGTCGTCGAGCGGTTCCCAGCCCGCGCGGTGGTCAAATACGGCGGTCAAACGGTCCCGATCGACGCGTTTTCTCGTCCTGTTGTCTACGGGCGTTTGCAAATCGAGCAGCATCCGGTGCATGTGCTGGTCGTCCACCTAAAATCCAAGCGTCCGAGCATCGAGCCGGGCGAGGACGAAAAGGACCCCTTGATCGAAGCGATTGGCAAAACACGCTCGCTCATCCGGCGGGCGGCGGAGGCGGTTGCGCTGCGGGTGATGGTGCTCGATCTGATCCGCGATAACCGAGCGCCGCTGATCTTGCTCGGCGATGTCAACGATGCGGTGACCGCAGTGACCAACGACGTCATCGCGGGGACGGAACCCTGGCGTTTCCTCAAACGCGACGAAAAGGAAAAGATCTGGGACGTGCTCCTCTACGATGTCAAAGACATTCAGGCGCGGCGCAGCTATCAAGATGTCTATTACACCCACATCTACAATGGCCACTATGAGGCGCTCGACCACATTTTCGTCAGCGAGGAGCTTGTGGAAGAGAATTACCGCGATCGGATCGGCTACGTCCAGAATGTGCGCGTCTTCAACGATCACCTGCTCGATGACAAACTTGCCTCGGAACCAGTGCCAGCTTGGCAGGGGGATCACGGATTGGTGACAGCGGAGATTCGCTTGGAACCTGCCGAAAGCTGACGCATTCGTCGGTTTGCTGGACTGAGCAGGGGGTGTGCTCACATGGCGCTGACACTTAACTGCGCTTCTAGTGCGCTTATGCCACGACTCAAATACAGACTGTGCAGCCGAACCTAGGGGGGATCATGCCAGAGGACAAACGGCAGATCGGGTTCATTTCGACGCGCTTGGCGGGCACCGATGGCGTCTCGTTGGAGGTTGCCAAGTGGGTGCGCGTGCTCGAATCGCGTGGGTATCAATGCTTCTTTTTCGCTGGAGAATGCGATTGGCCAGATGATGTCAGCTACGTCATCGAGGAGGCGCATTTCAACCATCCCGATATTCGGGCGATGGAGCGCGACCTGTTCGATACTGAGCGTCGTCCGCCGGATGTCTCGGCTAAAGTCCAGACGCTGAAGCATCATCTCAAGTCGCACCTGTACCGCTTTTGCCAGCAGTTTGGCATCGACATGTTGATCGTCGAAAATGCGCTCTCGCTGCCAATGAATATCCCATTGGGATTGGCTGTCACGGAGTTCATCGCGGAAACATGCATGCCGACGATCGCCCACCACCACGACTTTACTTGGGAACGTGCGCGTTTTGCCGTCACCGCCGCCGACGACTACCTGCGCGCGGCCTTCCCGCCCACGCTGCGCTCAATCCGCCATGTGGTGA
>CAYTME010000014.1:18545-38135 GCA_964438415.1 uncultured Pleurocapsa sp.
CGCGGAGCTGGCGCGGCGGGCAGGCGTCGGATCGGCGCTGATCCCGAACGTGATGGACTTCGAGCGCCCGCCAAAACCGGATGATGGCTACGCTGCCGATCTACGTGCGGAGTTAGGCATTGCTGAAGAGGATTATTTGCTGCTTCAACCAACGCGCATTGTCCCGCGCAAAGCGATCGAACATGCCGTCGATTTGACGGCACGGTTAGGCGAGCAGGCTGTACTGCTGATCTCGCACGCCGCCGGGGACGAGGGACTGGCTTACGAGCAGTATCTGCGCGAATACGCCCAACTGCGCCGCGCGCGAGTGGTATTTGGTGCTGAGCGGATCAATCATGTGCGCCGCACGCTTTCAGACGGACGCAAATGTTATTCACTGGCCGATGTCTATCGCCAAGCTGATCTCGTCACATACCCATCGCGGGTCGAGGGCTTCGGCAACGCCTTCTTGGAGACGATTTACTATCGACGTCCGATTGTGATCAACAGCTACACGATCTTCAAAACGGATATTCAGCCGAAGGGCTTTCGCGTCATCGGTTTCGACGAGTACATCACGAACGAAACAGTGCGCGCTGCTCATGAACTTCTCGAGCAGCCAGAGCGTGCGGAGTCTATGGCAGAACACAATTACGCGCTTGGCCTGCGGTACTACTCATACCGTGCTTTGGAGGATCAACTGCTGACGTTTCTGCGCGATTTTCTAGGAGGCGGGTAAGACTGCGCGCCCCCTCAAGAATACGCGAGGGGGCAGGCGTTGCGATCGAGTAGGTCGGAGCTGTGGCTGAGACCGTGACGTAGAGTTCAACCAGCGCTGGTCGGTGTAGGGTCAACAGCCTCGCCGCTTTGTGCTTCCACTTCAGGTTCAGCCTGCGGTGTTGGTTCTGGTGCTGCCTGTGCCGCGGCTGCCGCCTCGAAGCGATCTTGTAGTGTCTCACGGATAGCGGGCAGGGCGCTCAATTCAAGCCCGACGAACCCGGCGTTGGTGATGCGGCTGAAATTGGTGTCGCTGAAAATGAACCACAGCACGGACTGCACATCGGGGCGCACGAGCGCCTGTTCACTCGTGACGAGCTGCACGGGACGCGAGATGGGGTAGCTTCCGTCAGCGATGGTGGCCTCGCTCGGTTCGACGCAGCCCGCGCCGCCGTCGATGGCGACTAAGCGCACATCAGCGTCACCGCGTTCGAGCACGCGCGGGTAAGCTCGCCAGCGCGTGTAGGTGAGGCTGGCGTCGGCCACCGCGACCGATGCCGCTCGGTAGAGCGGGTCACCGTTTGTGACGGCATCGGTGCGCACGGGCCGGCTCAGCCCTGCGGCGCGCGTCATCAAGAGATCGCTCGTATCATCCCCCTCGCGCGGGGTCAGCAGCGTCATCGCAGCAGCAGGGAAACTAGAGTCCACCTGATCCCAGCTTGTGATTGTGCCGGTCGCGCTGGCATTCCAGATGGTGACCAACTGTTCCGTCGTCAGACAAGTGAGATACTGATCGCGCGGGTTGGCCAGCAAGACGACAGCTTCGCGTCCGAGGTCGAACGACACTGGTGTCAGATTGTTGGCGGTGCAGTTGCCAGCTTGTTCTTCGGTCAGCGGTGCGCTCAGCATCAGAAACTGGAGCTCACCATTGCAGAAGCGGCGCGCGCCCGCGATCTGTCCGTCGAAGTTCAAGTTGTGTGTCACGCCCGCGTACTGGGCCTGGAAAGCGTTGGTCGTCAATTGGATGAACGAAAAGCCCGCCGTGCTGCCGCCATAATTCAGTGCGCCGGAGACTGATGGCGGGATCGAGAAGACAGCGCGCGGGATACTAAACTGGCGACCGGTCTGCCGGTTCGCAATGATCGATTGAGCGCGCTCGATCATCTCGGTATCTGGCGGGACGAAACCCAGCTCGCTCACGATGTTTGCCGCTGGTTCAGAGGCGATGAAAGCGAGCAGTTGGCTGGCACCGGGCTTTTCCAGCGCGGCAGTATTTGCATACAGGTAAAGCGACTCACGCACAGGATACTGTCCGCTCAGGATGGTGTCAGCGCTCGGGCTGAGGCAGGGATTGGTGCCCTGACTGAGCTGAAGAATCTTGATCTGGTCGCCAGCGTTCACCGCCGCGGCGTAATCGACCACGCCAAGCGCGCCGCTAGTCATGCTGACCAGATCGATGATCGCGGCTGGATCGGACTGGGTTACGGCGTCGGTACGAAGACCAACGCCTTCGACCAGCCCGTCGAAAACCGCATACGCAGGCGCATCATTCGGCGGTAAAATGACCGTGAGCGGCACAGCGGGTGCGTCTGCACTGACAGCGCGCCAATCGGTCACTTGTCCGGCAGCGCCAGGGGCAAAAACCAAGTTGAGAGCGGTATCACTTAAGCATTGGGCGAAATCATCTGACGGATTGACGATGACAGCGACGGCGAAATCGCCCAATGTCAATTCGAGAAAGCTGATGCCCGCCGCCGTGCATGCATTCGACTCCAAGTCGTCGATGGCACGTGAGGCCAGCGCAAAATCAACCGTGCCAGCGCAGAGCTGCTGCAGACCGCCGCGTGTCCCGCTCACAGTGGTTTCGACTGGGACGGTGACGCCGCTGGCCGCCAGGATCGCTTCGAAGACTGGCGCGACGACACCCGAACCGGCAGCGCGAAGGATTTCATCCTGGGCGCGCGCAAGTGCCGGGCTGGTGATGAGCGCGACCAGGATCAACATCCCGGTCAGACGCTGGAGAGAGGTCATGCATTGGCTCCTTGACGGTACGATTAGCTGGCAGAGTCCGGTTTGACCCCGGTCATTCTAACGCGCTGGGGACGATTGTCCAGAGAAGACTTGAAGGGCGTATGAACGATCAGTCGGTGACTGTGTACGATTTCATTGGCGGCGAGCCGACCCTGCGCCGGTTGGTCGATTTGTTCTACGGGCGGGTGGAGGCCGATCCTGTCCTGCGTCCGCTGTTTCCTAAAGATCTCGAGCCTGGCAAACGCTGGCAGCTTCTGTTCTTGATGCAGTATTTTGGCGGTCCGTCGGTTTACGCGGATGAGCGTGGGCATCCGCGGCTGCGCATGCGCCATATGCCGTTCGCGATCGATGCTGAGATGCGCGACCGCTGGCTCGCTCATATGCAGGCTGCCATCGACGAGGTCGGTATCGCAGAACCTGCCCGCAGCATCATGCGTGAGTACTTCGAGCGTGCTTCAACCCACATGATCAATGTGATGACGCCGGGGCTGGCCGATGGGGCGTAGGCGACACAAGTCCCGGTCGGCATCTGCCGCGCCGCCGAATTTGCCAGCTCAGCCGCTGAGTTGGGTCGAGCGTATTTTGGCGCTCCCGCGCTTGGCGCGTATCGGGCTTGCATCCCTCATCGCGTTGATGGCTGCGCTGGCCGCCACACCCGTGATCGATAATCTCTATGTCGCCTACTTCTTCGACATGGAAACCCGGCTGGCACCCGCGCTCCTGCTGGCGCTTCTCGGCATGATCGTTTATGGTATCGGTTGGGTGTTGATCGTCGGTCTGGCTGGCGAGGGGCCGCGTTTGCGTCGCGCCACGTCAGTATACTTGGCCGCCGGCGCCATGCTTATTCTGCTTGTGCTTGGCCTGATTCTGGCTGGCGTCTACGCGAACGTGCGCTCTGTTTTCTAACGAGGCTGACTATGCCGATGCGAATGCTGCTCCTGTCGATCGTCCTGCTCATCACTGCGGCCGCATGTGGCAGCCAGCCAGAGCCGATCGCGACCTCTACACCGCCGCTGCCGACAGCAGAGCCGCAAATTGAGCAAGCAACCGCACCGCCCCCGCCCTCGCGGCCGACGCTACCTGCCACTTGGACGCCGTTTTTTGAACCGACGCTGACGCCGATCACGGGTTTGCCGCGCGCGAATGCGACTAATCAGTATCTATTGGCGCTGCCGACTCTTGCGACTTGTTCGACCTTCACGGTCGATTTCGAGCGGACACCCAAGACCTTCACCGCCGCGCAGCCAGTCACTGTGTACTGGCTGCCAGCGATGGGCGCGACCAGCTACCGGATCACGCTTTATAACGCGAATTTCGAGATGCTGCTGACACGCACAACCGAGGCGACAGAATTTACACTGCCTGGCGAGTTTTTCCTGCTGAGCGAAATCTACGCATGGGAAGTGGTTCCGTACGATGCGCTCGGTATCCAGTTCTGCTTGCCGATCGGCGGCGAGCTGACATCGTTTTGAAGCCCGTTCTTGTTAGAGGATCGTCCGCGATTGGACTCGCCCACTGCACTTGCACTGTTGACCGGACTCACGCTCGGCTACCTGGCAGCACTACCGCTGTTCGCGCTGGCGGGGCTGGCGTCGCTTCGCTACTTTTATCACACCTACGACGCGACGCCGTCGCAGCTCCGGCGCTTCCTAGCGGCACTCAAGTTTCCATTCAACCTGTATCGAGGACGTTATTGGCAGCAGATGTACACTGTGTTCGATAACGCGCGCTCGTGGTATATCGCGCGTACTGCGCTGTTGATCGTCACATTTTGGGCATCGTCAGGGTGGGCAGCGTTCACGGTGTTCAACGGAGACGAACCGCTCGAAAATCGGCTCATCGCTGGGGGATTCATTTTCTTGTACGCCGTCAGCAGCTCGGTCGTCATCTCATTTGGGCGAAAGATGCTGCGTAGTTGAGCCGCTAGCCTTTGTCTGCATCGAGCCAATACAGTTCGAACGCCTCTGCGGTCCAGGGCAGAGCGGGCTTGAAGAACTCATGATAGATCGCCTGTGCATACACGCGGATCTCGTACTGGGCGTCGTCGGCCATACGAAGGCGCAAGAAGTGCATGAGGTTTAGGGCATCGACCTTGATGACCCACGTGTAGTAGACGCTGAAGCCGGGCAGGAACAAACGCGCCATCTCACGCGCCGCGCCTGCCGCGATCGCCTCTTCGTAAAGAGTGTAGCTTTGCTCATAATGGTGGACGAGCTTCTCCATCAGGAGTGCGTTAGCTTCTGGCGGGAGCGCGTCTCCGCTGGCCTGCTTGTTGCTGACATGCTGCTGACGCCAGACGGACGGCACGTAAAGATCGCTCTCGTCAAATTCTGTGTAACGTCCGCTCTGTGCATTGGCCGACTGGTAATGGAATGTCCGGTGGCGCACCCACTGCCAGTAGGTGATGAGCGGCGCACGGACGCGGAACTTGAATTCGACCATCTCGAAAGGGCTGGTGTGTTGGTGACGGAGCAGGTAGAAGAGCAGCTTCTTGTCCTTCTCTTCACCTTTGCTTTCGCCCAAAAAAGAGACGCGTGCAGCCGAGACAATCGCTAGGTCGCCGCTCACACCGGCGGCAGGATGCGGCATCAGATCCAGCAGCTCAACCCAACCTTTGTCGAGCAGTGCAGTCCGCTTGCCAATCAATGTGTCTGTCATATTCATCACCTTTGCCGCACGGCAGGTCAGCCGCGCATGAAGTACGCAAGCGCTGCGCGCATCCGTTCCTCGAAATCCTGCGGCGTGTCCGCGGAGATGGCGTGGACAGCAGCCTGCGCTTCGCTCTGACTGTAACCGAAGGTGAGGAGCGCCTCAATGACATCGGCATCGACGTTTGATGTCTCGCCTCCCGGCACAGTTTCGACACTGCCGCGCAGTTTATCGCGCAGCTCGAATACGATCTTTTCTGCCAGCTTCTTGCCAATCCCCGGTACGCGGGTCAGTAGTTCTGGCTGCTTGTTGAAGACAGCCTGCCGCAGCCGGTCGCTGCTCATGTGACTGAGGATGCTCAGACCCAGCCGCGGGCCGATGCCGCTCACACTTGTGATGAGGTTGAAGAGGTCGCGCTCCGCCGTCGTCTTGAATCCGAACAGCGTCAGCGAGTCCTCACGCACAATCAATACCGTGTGCAGCAGAAGCGAGTCGCCAGGCGCTGCAGCGGTGACTTCTGCAGTCGTGTAGACCTGAAAGCCGACACCCTGAACGAGCAGGATCACATAATCTGCTGCGGTCGCGGCGACTCTGCCTTCCAGACTGGCGATCATGCTGGTGTCCTTCGCTGCAAATGTCGTTATGTAGTATCCAAGCTGTCGATCGCACCGTGCTGGAGCGCTGTGATCGCAATCGCGAGCGCATCGGCCGCATCATCTGGCTTCGGCACCGCATCCAGGCCGAGCAGGATGCGAACCATTTCCTGCATTTGTGCTTTTTTCGCGCCGCCGTATCCGGTGACGGTCTGCTTGATCAGGCTGGGCTGATATTCAAGCACCGGCAGTCCCGCCAGCGCGAGCGCGAGCAAGATGACGCCGCGTCCCTGCGCCACTGTAATCGCTGTCGTCACATTCTTGCCGAAGTAAAGCTGTTCGACGGCAGCGCGATCTGGTTGATATGTCTTGACCAGTGTTGTCACCTCGGTGTAGATCGTGCGCAGGCGCTCGGCCATGGGCTTATTCGCCGGGGTGGTGATCACACCATAGTGCAGCACCTGAAGCGCGCCGTCGCTCAGTTCGCGCACCAGACCATATCCGACGGTTGCCGTGCCGGGATCGACTCCGAGTGCGATCAAATGTCAAGCCGTTTCGAAGGCGCTCATCGCCTCGTCCGTGATCATCAGGTTGCTGGCGACCGACTGCACATCATCGAGTTCTTCCAAGTCATTCATGATGCGCAGGTTCGTCAGGGCTTTGTCCGTTGGCACTTCGGTTTCATTCTGAGCTTCCCATTTCAGGGTTGACTCCTCGACCGCGTAGCCGTTAGAGACCAGTGCCTCCTCGACGGCGGCCAGCAGCTCGCGGGGGGTGGTCACCGTGATCACGCCGTCGTCGTTCGCTACATCCGTGGCGCCGGCTTCGGCTGCGACGAGGAACACCTCATCGAAATCGTACTCACCCTCTTTCAGTGTGATGACCCCCCGGCGCTCGAACTGCCACTGCACCGAACCAGCCGATGCCAGCGAGCCGCCAAGCCGGTTGAACACACGCTTGATCTCGCCTAGTGTACGGTTCTTGTTGTCGGTCAGCACATCGATCAAGAAGGCGACACCTTCAACGCCGTAACCTTCGTAGGTTACCTCTTCGAGATCGACCCCTTCCAGCTTGCCCGTTCCGCGTAAGATCGCGCGTTCGATGTTTTCTTTGGGCATATTGTCGGCGCGCGCTTTCTGAATGGCGAGCCGCAGCTTCGGATTCGCCGTTTCGTCACCACCGCCCTCCCGTGCCGCCTGAGTGATATCACGCGCATGGCGGGTGAAGATCTTGCCCCGTTTGGCGTCTTCAGCGCCTTTCTTCCGTTTGATGGTGGCCCATTTACTGTGTCCAGACATTGGCCGCCCTCCCGTGACTGAGATGATCTGACGTTATCTACGAAGAGTATTATAACCAAGGCCAACTTTCGAATCGAGCAGAAGATGATGGTAGCATGGGGCTGCTTTTAAGATGATAATTCATTCTGAAACTAAGAGTAGCGTACAGGTGTATGGCGATTTTACGTTTAACCCGATCTCGTTTTAGCTCGATGTTAGGCCGGGTCGGTAGTGTACAAACGTAAATGAACCGCAAGTCCAACCGGGAGTCAGCAAACATGAATAAGCTGAAGTCCCAATTCAGGCGAGCGTCAGTCATCATCCCCACATGCAACCGGCCTGAGGATCTTGAACTATGCCTAGACCGGATGCTGCGCCAAGAAACCGATCTGCCGCTTGAGATCATCGTCACAGATAATGCACCAAGTTCAAACACTGCGGAGCGTGTCGTCAAACGATTCCCTGGCGTACGCTTGGTAAAAGAGAGTCGTAAGGGTGTGTCATTCGCTCGAAATACTGGCATTTTGGCCAGTCGGGGCGATGTTTTGCTTTTCGTTGACGATGATGTGCTGGTGGAGCCTGGTTGGGCGCAGGCAATGCTTGATGCGTTCACGCGGCCAGATATCATGGCCGTCACGGGACGTGTAAGGCCTTACAGCCAGGTTGCCGAGGCGGAGCGGTTGTTCGAAGAGTTGATCAGCTTCGACCGAGGCGATAAAGCGCTCGAATTCGACCTCGATTGGTATTTCTCCTATCGACATCGCTCCGCGCCTGTGCATAGTGTCGGCGGAAGTGGCAACTGCGCCATCCGCGCTGAAGTGTTCGCCAACCGGAGGATCGGACTGTGGAATGAGGCCATCGGGCCGGGGACACCGTTAGGCTCCTCGGAAGATCAGTTCATGTTCCACCGCATTCTACGTTACGGATATACGATCGTCTACGAACCGAAGGCGCTCGCGCTTCACAAACATCGGGTCACCGAAGCGGACTTCTACAAGCAAATGTATGAATACGCCAAATCGGGTGTCGGGTATGAACTTGAGATTTTCATGCACGACGGGGACTGGCGTGGACTTTTACAAGTTGGGATCGTGCTGCCGGTATGGCGCATGCGGGAAGCGTTTCAACTTCTGGTGCACTGGCTCAAGCACAGTAAACTGCCTAAGAATGCGCGTTTGGTCGCCACTGGAATTCGGGGTAATCTGGCTGGTGTGCCCGCCTGGTGGAGGGCGCAGCGTGTCATTCGCCAGACTGAGCGCAGTCCGCTCTACCGCGGGCCGCAGCCAACCGCACCGTTGGAAGTTGAGCGTGATGATCTGCCAACTGAGACTGCTCGTGCTGGATCCGCACCTCTTGTCAGTGCGTCGGCTCAGCCCGAACCGCTTGAAAGCGCGGCCATAGATGAAACACAGACTGCCAAACCGGTCCGCCTTGACGATGACGCGCCCACGGTCGCCAGCGTCCGCTGAGACCATCAAGAATGCATATCTATCTCTCACCGCATGCAGATGATGCCGCATTGAGCTGCGGTGGCTACATCGCAGCGCTCACGCGGCGCGGTGAAAAGGTCAGGATTCATACCCTGATGATCGCTGAGCCGCCGCTGGCCGCGCTAGAAAACCCGCTGGCGCGGCATTTTCATGCGTTGTGGAGTCTGGGTCGTGAAGTGATCGCCGTGCGGCGCGATGAAGACCGTGCAGCGGCTCGTGTACTCGGTGCAGAACTCACCTTTGGTGATTTTCTGGAGGCTGGATATCGGATGGGCGCCAACAGCCAGCCGCTCTACACAACAATTGAGCAGCTTCTCGGTTCCGTCCATCCACACGATGCCCTGCTTGAGGAACTGGAGACGACGGCCGCACTCGCGTTCTGCGCGACGATAGGCTTGGAGGCTGGCGATACACTGCATGCGCCGTTGGGAGTGGGGGGACATGTTGATCACCGCCTAACTCGCGATCTTGCCTGTGCCATCGCGCGAGAACGTCGCGACCTCCAGGTCATGTTTTACGAGGAATACCCCTATGCCTCTTGGAGTGATGAGGTGGTCTCCGCTGCGTTGAGCGAGCTTGGCCTACCGGTCGCGCGTGTGCTGCATCCGCTGGACACGTGGATGATGCTGCGCCGCATTCGTGCGATTGCATGCTACCGATCACAGCTTAAGATGATTTGGCCGCGTGGGATGATCGGCATGGTGCTGCGCACCTGGCAGTATATGCATCGAGTCGGCGGCGAAGTCGAGTGGAGCCTGGAAGCGTGACCGTTGTGCTATAATCTCGTGCTGGACGCGGATTTCAAGAGACTTCTGGCGCGACTGGCATGAGCAGTGCAGCGGCGACACAAGAGCATCCACGCACGATCGATCGCAAGCATGAATTCAGGGCTTGGGGCATTCTCTGGCTGGCGCTGTCCGCCTTCTGTGTGGCATGCGCAGCGACTGGCGTTGGTGTCTACTATTTCTTGTTTAACTCGACCGTGCTGCTCCAGTCGCAGGTTGCCACCAGCCGCGGCACGCTTGGCGTCACAGGCACTGATCTTCTGGAACTGGTTGTGCGCGATCAGCCGCGCTATTTACTGTTAGGCGATAGTGTCACCATCAACTCGGACTCTCAGGGTTTGTTTCTCATCGAGGACCCTGCGCTCGACGACGAGGGCAACACGGTCTACCACCAGAACAACGACGGCTTCCGCTCCACCGATTTCCGCGACGTCTACGGCGCTCGAAGTCCCCTTTGTCGCTGCGGTGACGATGCGCGCTGATGCTGCGCTGACGCTGACCGATGCGTCGCGACCGCGCTTCGACTGGAGCACGCGCGCCTACGAGGTCAGCCTCGGCAGTGTCCGAGGTGACCTAGAAGTGGCCATCTCCAACCAAATCGCACGACCGATCCGGATCCTGCTCCAGGCCGATGCGGGGCAGGTGTTCTTGACAGCCCCGGGACGTTACCAGATCAGTGCGCGCAGCGAGCAGATCGAACTGAACAATATCAGCGGGGAAGCGGTGCTCATCCGAAATGATCGCAGCAGCAGCCGCGTCGTGCCGGTCGGGCAGCGCGCTGTGCTGCAGGCAGCCAGCCCAGACATCCAAATGCAGGCCGGTTACGTTAACCTGTTGGGCGAAAGCACGTTCCGTGATGTTAGCGCCATCGACCCGAATGTACCCGTCGCGCCCAATATCGACCGCACCGTGACGGGCTGGATTTGCAGCAGCCCACCGAGCAGCCAACCACCGCGCGGCAGCTATAACGTGGAGTCAATTGATGGGCGCTCGGCACTCCACATTGTACGCGGGGAAAACGCGACGACACATGGGGAGACACGCTGTACCAAGCGCTTCGGCCCGGGTGCTACTGGCATCGATATATCAGGTTACAATTACGTCGCTGTGCGCGCGACCTTTCGGATTGTAGGCCAATCTTTGGCTGTCTGCGGTGTGGCGGGATCTGAATGCCCGTTGATGCTCGAAATCCAGTATCTTCCAGAGGGTATCGATATTTCGGGAGTAGCGCCGCGCGACCCCGCTTCGTTTGGGCCGCTGATCGATCAGCTCACGCCCAACCCAGCGCGTAAATGGAATCAGGGTTTTTACAGCATTCCGGCAGGGCAGTATCAGGCGCCACTGCGCTGTTCGACGTGTCCACAGGAACATGCCTCGGTGCGTCCACAGCGGTGGTTTTCGTATGACAGCGGCAATTTGATGCAGTTGTTTCCGCCGCAGCAAAGCCCACGTCACATCCTCAACCTGAGCTTCTACGCCTCCGGGCATCAATACGAAGTCTACGTCAGCGAAGTCGAGCTGGTGGTTGGCAATCTGGATGCACCATCTGGTGACGGCGGCTAAACCAGCGCTGTTTGGCGTTTGACAGATGATTTCTCTTTCGATATCATTCTATTTGAATTGAATCAAATTGAATTGAAGTGTACTTGGAGAGAAGGATATGGCACGCAAAGTGTTGTTTCTTTGCACTGGGAACTCGGCGCGCAGCCAGATGGCAGAGGCACTGCTGCGCAAGCACGGCGGCAGCAGCTACGAGGCCTACAGCGCAGGTCTAGACCCCAAGCCGATCCATCCGTTCACCGTCAAAGTGCTCGAAGAAATCGGCATCGACATCAGCGGTCAATATTCGAAAAACGTTAAAGACTATATGGGACGTAAGCAGTTCGACGATGCGGTGATCGTTTGCCGCCGCTTCGACGAAAACTGTCCGAGCATTTATGCCGATGCTCGCAACATTCACCGCTGGCTGTTTGATGACCCCGCCTTGGCAACCGGAACGGACGAGGAAATCTTGGCCATGTTCCGCTCAATCCGCGACCAGATCGAAGCCCGTATCAAGCTGTGGATCGCGGAAGTCGAGGAGGCCAAACGTCCTGAACATGGAGCTGCGCAGTGACCACTGGCGCGCCGCAAGTCCTGCACATGTTGGCGCATCCGCTGCGCTGGGCTTTGCTGCGCGCCCTGGCCGACACCGATCTTCGGGTGCAGGAGCTGGCTGAACGGCTTCACGAGCCGATGAACGTCATCTCTTACCACTTGAAGAAGATGCGTGAAGATGCTGTCGTGAACGCGCGCCGCAGCGAAGCGGACTCGCGGGATGTTTACTACAGTCTCGACATAGATCACCTGCGCACGCTCTATCGCGATGCGGGGCAGGCACTGCACCCGTCGCTGGTCGCCGATGCTCAGCCAGTTGGCGCAGTGTTTCGCGATGTGCGCGTGCTCTTCATCTGCACACACAACAGCGCGCGCTCGCAGATGGGCGAGGCGCTTCTGAGAGCGCAGACCGGTGGGCGCGGCGCAGTCTTCAGTGCGGGCAGCCACCCAACGCGCATTCATCCTGAGGCGGTCGCGACGATGGCGACACTCGGCATCGACATCAGTGGACAGCGCACGCGCCACCTAAACGAATTCATTGGCCAGCCGTTCGACTACGTGATCACCGTGTGCGACAGAGCGAGGGAAAACTGCCCGGCATTTCCGAACGCTGCCCGCCAGTTTCACTGGGGACTGCCCGATCCGGCGTTACTGGAAGATGCCGCGGCGCGATCTCTCGCGTTCCAGCAGACGGCCAGCCGCTTACAGCGCCGCATTCAGCAGTTTTTGCGAACACTCGCAGCACAGACCGAATGACGAGAATGGAGTTTAAATGGATCATATCACCATCTTCGGCGATATTCATGCCAACCTGCCTGCACTTGAGGCTGTGCTCGCCGACATGGACGCGCGCGGCCTCCAAAATCGTTACTGCCTGGGCGACCTGGTTGGCTACGGCACATTCCCCAACGAGGTCATCGCCCTGATCCGGCAGGGCGGCTACCCGACGCTGATGGGCAATTACGACCAAGGTGTCGGGCATGACAGCGATGACTGCGGCTGTGCCTACAAGACGGAGGTCGAGGAGGAGCGCGGCAAGCGGTCGATCGCTTGGACAAACGCGCAGACCCAGGCCGATCACAAAGCGTTTCTGCGCAGTCTGCCGATGACGATCCCGCTCACGCTTGGCAGTCTACGCGTGCTGCTCGTGCACGGCAGTCCGCGGCGGGTGAACGAGTATCTGTACGCTGACCGACCCGACGACAGCTTTGAGCGTTTGCTTGACCAGTACGAGGTCGACGTGCTCGTCTGCGGGCACACACACCTGCCGTATGACAAGACACTGCCGAGTGGGCGTCGCGTGATCAATGCCGGCAGCGTAGGCAAGCCAAAAGACAGCGATCCGCGCGCCTGTTACGTCGTCCTGCGCGCCGAGGGGCATGTGCTGACGTCGGAGTTCATCCGCGTGCCGTATCCGGTCGAGGTCGCTGCCCAGGCAATCGAGGCAAGCGAGATGCCGCACGAATTCGCCGATATGCTGCGTGTGGGGAAAGGTTGATATGGCAGGGCCGATCGCAATCAACGACAGGCGAATGCTGCTCGAAATCCTCCGCCGTGCCTTCGCCGAGTTGGTGGGCACCTACGTCCTAGTCGTGGCGGGCTGCGGCGCGATCATGGTCGATGCGCAAACAGGCGCACTCGGCCATGTCGGCGTCGCGCTGACGTTCGGGCTTGCGATTCTGTCGATGATCGCTGCCGCGGGGCATATCTCCGGCGCGCACTATAACCCCGCGGTCACGATCGCCTTCGCCCTGACGCGCCACCTGCCATCGCGGGACGTCGTATTCTATATCGCTGCACAGCTCAGCGGCGCGCTGCTCGGGGCGATGACGCTGCGTCTGCTCATCGGCGATATTGCTCAGCTAGGTGCTACGCTGCCGAGCGGCGGCGCTGCACAGGCGTTCGGCCTGGAAGTCCTGCTGACGGCGGTGCTCATGTATGTGATCATCGCCGTGGCTACAGATACGAGGGCGGTAGGCGCGCCCGCCGCTATCGCCATCGGTCTCACCGTCATGCTTGGCGCGCTCTGGGGCGGGCCGCTTAGCGGTGCCTCGATGAACCCGGCGCGCTCGCTCGGTCCGGCGCTGGTGGCCGGCGCGCTCGGCGAGCAGTGGATTTATGTGCTGGCACCGGTGATAGGTGCGGCGTTGGGGGCGTGGATTTACCAGTTTTTGCGTGGGGAGCGCGTACCCGGCGGCTAGAAGCCGAGCTTGAGTTCACGCAGCGAGCGGTATTCCCCTCGTCCGATGATGAGGTGATCGATCAGTTGGATATCGAGCACTCGTCCAGCGGCGGCGAGCGAGCGCGTGAGTGCGACGTCCTCCGGGGATGGCGAAGGATCGCCCGTCGGATGATTGTGCGCCACGATCAAGGCCGGCGCATTACGCGTGACCGCTTCGCGGTAGATCTCAGCGGCGCGCACGGCCGTGGCGCTCACCGTGCCGATGTACACTGTGTGAATGCCGGTGCAGCGTCGCCGCGCGTCAAGCAGCAGCACGCGCACATGTTCCTGTGCCAGCGTCGCCATATCCATCACCAAGCGCGCTGCGTCAGCAGACTGGCGGATGACCGGCTGTTCCGGTGCCGGCAGGTTGCTGGCACGGCGCACTAGCTCCGCAAGCGCGAGGATTTGCGCCCGTTTGCTCGCGCCCAAGCCGTGGATCGACTCCAACTGTCGAGGCGCAGCGGAGAGCAGCCCTTGCAGCCCGCCGAGCCGGCTCAAAACGCGCTCGGCCAGCCGGATGCCGTTTTCACGCTGACTGCCGGTGCGCAAGATCACAGCGAGCAGCTCGGCGCTGCTCAGATTGTCTGGTCCACCATGCAGAAGCCGTTCGCCAGGCCGCTCGGACTCCGGCAGGTCGCCTATCGTTGGCGATGCGTATTCCTCGTCGTTCACGGGTGATCGTCCAGGCCAAGCTCACGCCGCCGCCGTCGTGCTGCAGCCTTGCCCTCGGCAATGCTGGCCAAGACCGGGTCGGCGACGGCTGCCTCAGCGCGGGCGCGCAGATCGCGCTGCGCCGTTTCGACCGTCTTGGCTGCATCGGCGCGCAGGCGGATGATGCGCTTCGGCAGCCACAGAAGCGCCGCCGCCGCTCCGATGATCAAGCCCACCACGCCGCCGCAAATCACTGCACCCATCGTCTCATCTCACTCGCTTTGCTTGTCTGCGGGCGCTGCGCTGTTCCTAGGCGTTGGATCGCTGCGGAGCGCTCGGCGGATACCGCCGAGTTCGCCGACCAGGACGCTCACACCGGCCAAAAAACCGCCGATCTTGACCATCGGGCCGGTCACATTTTGGGTGACGAAGCGCACCGTGCCCGATGCAGACTTGACCGTATCCTGCGTGTTCTCCAGGATCGGCTTGACCTCGCTTTGCAGCAGGTTGATCAGCCGGGCGATCTGCGCGATCAAGACGGCCAAGGCGATGATGATCAGGATCCCCTGCAGCGCCAGGAAAATGATGAAGATGTCGCGGATGATCTGGATGATCGGCGCGGCCTGATCGACGCTGCCGCGCGCGAGCAGCACCGCGAGGATGACGACCAGGGCGACGATACCGATCAGAACCCCGGCCACGATCCAGATGATGCGCGTGAAGGGGATGCCGCTGCCGTCGGCCCTCGGCTCCGCGACCGGAGTCGGTTCGGACTTGGGTTGGTCGGTCATAGCACTCCTATCGCCGTGCGCCGCGTTTGCGCATCTGACCTCTGCCGGTGCTTAAACCGTAGGCCGCAATCAGGGCGATCAAGCCGCCCAGAAACGCCGGGAAAGCGCGCAGGACGCCGATATTGAACGTGTCGATTGAGAAAATGACGCCTAGAAGATGTCCCAGGCCGAATCCCAGCCAACTGCAAACCAGATACAGCGCCAGACGCCGGATATCACCGCCGACGATCAGGTGGAACGCGGCACCGAGCAGCGTCGCCAAGATGAAACCGAATGTGAATGCGGGGCTGGGCACGAAGAAACTATCCCTTTCAATCCGCAGCGCCACCATTGTAACGCGAGGCGGCAGGATCGACAATCGACCCTCCACAGGGACGCATACGGATCTTGGGTCGCATCTGCTCCGCCGAGCGCTCAAGCGGCGCGGCTGGTCTGCTCAAGCGCGTTGAAGGCGCTCCAGCCTTTGCGGGTGGTATTCCTTATCCCCTCAGTGGAGGGGCGGCATCACAGCCGGCGAGTTCACGCGCCGGCGCAGGCAGACCAAACCGTCCGTCGGAGGGCGAGTCCCTGCCTCGTTCCTACGGAGGTTCCGTTTCGTAGGGACGACCCAGGGGGCATCCGCTGCCCCAAACTCGAATGCTCCTCCCTGTACCGCGCCGCTCTTGCGCTCAGCGACTGCTAGGTTATAATGGACACCAGTTCGGGGTGTGGCGCAGCTTGGTAGCGCGCTTGCATGGGGTGCAAGAGGTCATGGGATCAAGTCCCGTCACCCCGACAGTGACGCAGCAGAGGCGCCCTCATCTCATTGTCATGGGATGGGGGCGTTTTTGTGCAATCTCCATGAAGAGAAAATCGAATCTGCGGTCGGTTTTCGGTTGCGAACTTTCACAGAGCGTTTACAATTACCGTGGTTGCACGTAGAGCCAAGGGATTTTGAACCTGGTCGCGCAGCCGAACGTATCTAAGAGTGTGGCGTTTGCGCGCTTGACCCGGCTCAAGCCTGGCAATGTTTTCCGTTTTTCGTGAGCCTTACTAAAAGGAGCAAGAGTGATGAGTCGACTGAATCGATTGGCGCTGGTGGCCGTCATTGCGGCGCTGGCGCTCGTGCTGGTCATCCCGGCCGGCGCGCAGGGCGGCGGCGGCATCATCGTCGTCTCGACTTTCGGCAGTGGGCCGGTCAACTTCAACCCAGTGACGAGCAGCACGGCGACCGAGCAAGATGTCATGAGTCTCCTCTATCCTGCTCTTGTTGGCGTCGATCCGGAAGAGGGCGTCATCAAGCCGAATGTGCCCGGCGGCGTGGCCGAAAGCTGGGAGATCAGCGAGGATGGTTTGACCTACACCTTCAAGCTGCGCGAAGGCTTCAGTTGGTCGGATGGCGTGCCGCTCACCGCGCGCGATTTCGAGTTCACCTGGGATGCCATCGCCAGCGGTGAGACCGAAAGCCCGCTCGTCTTCTTGACCGACTCGATCGTCGATATGGTGGCGACTGACGACTACACCCTCGAGGTGACCTTCACCCAGGCGACCTGCGAGGCGGTCTTCGATGCTGGCATTCAGCCGCTGCCCGCTCATATTTTCGAGGGACAGCCGTTCAGCGCCGTCAACGACAATCTGTTCAACACCCCGGACTCGGTCGCTGTCGGTCCGTACCGTTTGGCCTCGCAGATCGCTGACCAGCAGACGGCGCTCGTCCCCGCGACTCACCCGAATCCGGATGGTCTGCCGCTGAACGACGGTTGGGTGCAGCGCATTTACGGCAGCCAGACGGTCGAACTTGAGGCTTTCCTGGCTGGCGAGACCAGCTCCCTCGCATTCATCCCCCCGGATCGACGCGCCGAAGTGATCGCAGCTGCTGAAGCTGGCCGGCTTGATTACTTCACATACTCCCCCGGCAATGCGTGGGACTACATGAACTTCAACCTGGCTGACCCGAACAACCCGATGGGTGCCTACGACGAAGACGGCAACCTGGTTGAGCAGCCGCCGCACCCGATCTTCGCCGATGTGCGCGTGCGCCAGGCGCTCAATATGGCTGTCGATGTCGACGCGATCGTGCAGGGCGCGGTCTTCGGCTTCGGCTCGCGTATGAACGGCCCGTACGCACCCGGCAGTTGGGTTTACACGGACACGGTGCCGAATTACCAATATGATCCTGAAGCTGCTCTGGCGATGCTGGCTGACGCGGGCTGGATCGATGACGACAATGATCCTTCGACCCCGCTGGTCGCTCAGGGCGCTCTCAATGCACCGGACGGCACACCGTTCCAGTTCACGCTCTTCACTAACCAGGGTAACACACGCCGCGAGGCCATCGGCACGATCATCCAGGATCAGCTCGGCCAGCTCGGCATCCGCGTCGACTTCCAGACGATCGACTTCAACGTGCTCGTTGAACTGCTCGATCAGCAAACGTTCGACGCCGTCATCCTCGGCTGGCGCAACGGCTATCCGTTCCGTCCCGATCTGGCGCAGATCTTCGGCAGCGTCGGTGACCAAATCGGCGGCAGCAACTCGGTCTCGTACGTCAACCCCGAGCTGGATGAACTGTTCCGCCGCGGTGTGTCGACTCTCGAGACCAACGACTGCGACATCGAGACCCGCCGCGCCATCTACGCCGAAGTGACCGAGATCCTGCACCGCGATGCGCCCTACCTGTGGCTGTACAGTATCGACGGCATGTATGCCTGGAACACGAACGTGCAGGGCGTGAACCCGTACCCGAACACGCTCTACTGGAACGTGTCGCAGTGGACTGTTCAGCAGTAATCGGTTAAGTGGAGAGGGCTAGCAGCCCTCTCCCGCATTTTCTTGTGTCAGCTTATGGTTGGTGCCTCCTTCGAAATCGGAGGCCTGCCGCCAGCGAGAAGGCTGTGCACACGGGCGTTCTACCGGACGCCCGTGTCGATCGTATGCGGCGTGCTGCGCCACAGAAAGGCATTTCCCAGAGAAATTGAACTATACCTGTCTATAATCAGTGTTTTATTCGAGATCGACACACGCATTTCAGTGCCTGAGTAAAACAAAGCACATGGTCAAATACACGCTTAGACGCCTCTTGCAGGCAGTTCCCACCTTCTTCGGCATCACAGTCTTGTCATATCTCTTGATGGC
Organism: uncultured Pleurocapsa sp.; assembly: GCA_964438415.1. Classification (GTDB taxonomy): domain Bacteria; phylum Chloroflexota; class Anaerolineae; order Aggregatilineales; family Phototrophicaceae; genus Flexifilum. The sequence goes on from CAYTME010000014.1 coordinate 36,944, forward strand.
GGCGGCACCAGGTGGGCCGACCGCGGCGCTCGCCTTTGACCCGCGCATTTCGCCGCAGCAGCGCCGTGCTTTGGAGGCTCGTCTCGGCATCAACGATCCTTGGCCAGTGCAGTACCTGCGCTGGCTCACCGGTGATGACTGGATGCGCCGTGATACCACCGGAGACGGGTTGGCGGATACCTGTATCATCTTGGCCTGCGATGCGGACAATGACGGCACGCCGGAACCGGCCGGCTCACGTCACGGAATTCTACGGCTCGATTTCGGTAACTCGTTGTTTGAGCGGCGTCCTGTCATCAATGTGATCGGCGACCGGGCACTGGCGACACTTGAATTAGGCTTATCGGCGCTTATAGTGGGCTTGACGTTCGGCATCCCGATCGGCATCTTATCCGCCGTCTACCGGGGCAGTTGGTTCGATAACCTGATGCGCGTAATGTCCGTCGTCGTCAGCGCGATCCCGATCTTTTGGCTCGGCCTAATCTTGATCTTGATCTTCAGCGTGTTCCTCGGCTGGCTTCCGATGGGGCAGCGTCATGGCATCATTTTGACCGGTGCGATCCCGCCGATCTGGAACCGCTTGGAATACCTGATCATGCCCACGATCGTGCTGGCCTCGCTTTCCATCGCCGTCTACTCGCGCTATCTGCGCGCGTCGATGCTGGATGTGATCCATCAGGACTACGTGCGCACGGCCAAAGCGAAGGGGCTGCCGCCGAACCGTGTGTGGTTCCTACACGCGGCGCGCAATGCGCTCATCCCGGTGGCGACGTTCCTTGGCCCACAGATCACCGGTCTGCTCAGCGGCGCGGTGCTGACCGAGACGATCTTTTCCTGGCCGGGGTTGGGACGCACCGGCGTGACCGCCGTCATCCAGCAGGATTATCCGGTCGTGATGGGCATCGTCATCATCGGGGCGACGGCGACCATTCTGGGCTATGTGCTGTCCGATATCATGTATGCGTTGATCGACCCGCGAATCCGCTTCGATTAGGATTATGACGATGACCTCACAGGCAAGCGTAGTCAAACTCGATACCCAAGAGGAGCACCGCGTCGGTCTCTCGCTGACACAGCTCGCGCTGCGGCGTTTGCGCCGCGACCGGCTGACGCTAGTCGCCATGAGCATCCTAGTGTTGCTCACGCTGCTCTCGATCATGGCACCGTTCATCAGCTCGCAGATCTTGCAGGT
>CAYTME010000014.1:38147-39519 GCA_964438415.1 uncultured Pleurocapsa sp.
CCAACCGCACCAATGTCGCCCAGAGTTACCTGCCGCCGGGCAGTCCCGGCCACATCCTGGGTACGGACGATCTGGGGCGCGACCATCTCGCGCGGCTGCTGTTCGCGGGGCAGGTTTCGCTCGGCATCGGCTTCACCGCGGCGGTGCTCTCTCTCTCGATCGGCGTCACGATCGGCATGTTGATGGGCTACTATGGTGGATTTCTGGATGACGGCTTCAATTGGTTCATCGCCACGTTGAATTCGATCCCCAGCTTGTTCCTGCTGCTGATCATCTCAGCCGTGCTCTCACCTGGCCCAACCACACTCGTGCTGGTGCTGGGTTTCTTGGGTTGGACAGGGACGGCGCGGCTAGTCCGCGGTGAGACTCTGGCCATGCGCGAGCGCGATTTCGTCGTCGCTGCGCGAGCGGCGGGCGCTTCGCCCTGGCACATCCTCACGTCGCATGTGCTGCCCAATCTGCTCTCGGTCGTCGTGGTAACGCTGGCGCTCGATATCGGCTCGGTCATCCTGGTCGAAGCGGGTCTCAGCTTTCTCGGCCTGGGCGTCAAGCCACCGACGCCGACCTGGGGCAATATGCTGACCGGCGCACAGTCGTATTTCCGCCTCGGCTGGCACTTGGTCATCATGCCTGGCGTGCTCATCTTCACGACTGTGCTCTGCCTGTTCATCATTGGCGATGGCATCCGTGATGCCTTCGACCCGACCACGCGCGATTAGGGGAATCCAGCGACCAGGTGAGAAGGGCGCGGGCAGACCGCGCTCTTTTCGTTCCTTGAGCAGAATACCGTTCAGAAGAAGCGGCGCAGCCGGACGTGTTTGCGGCGCAGCCGCACGCGCAGCCCCATGCGCGGACGATAGGGGCCTGCGTCACCAGAGGTCGTAGTGAGCGTCGCCGGCGCGGCAGCGGTTGAGTCGGCGGTGGTGTCGGGTGCGGTCGGCTGGGCTGATGCAGGCTGTGGCTCGGTGATCGTCACCAGCTCCTGCGTCTCGCTCGGTCGCGGCAGACCGAAGACCTCCCAAATGCTCACCTTGCTTGTATCGAGCAGGCGCTCGGAGTCGCTGCCGAACGGCGGTTCCTCGATCACGGTCGGCGTCGCAGTGGAGGCTGGCTCCGGCTTTGCGGCGGCGGTTTCGCGCGTGGAGCGTTTATGGTCGATCTCGATCGGTTCGGCGCTGCTCGCCAGCGATTTCGCCGTCTGCGCGTCTGCCGCGGGGGCATCCACCTCAGCGCCGTGTTCGGAAAGCTGGCGGCTGATGGCGTGGATATCGATCGGCTGTGCATGCGACAGTGGGTCGCCTACAAGCGCGTCGGCCTGCGGTTCGAGTTCAAGCAGATCGGCCAAGAATGACGGTTCGGCCAGCGCTGGCTT
>CAYTME010000015.1:0-7398 GCA_964438415.1 uncultured Pleurocapsa sp.
ATATCAAGACCTGTTCACAGCGGCGCATGTCGATATCTTTCTGCGCACGGTTATCATGGCGGCGGCGGTCACCGTCGGCTGCGTGATGATCGCTTTCCCACTCGCCTACTTCATGGCGCGCTACGCCAGCCAGCGCGTGCGCGGCCTGCTCTATCTAGCGGTCATGGTGCCGCTGTGGTCGAGCTATCTGGTGCGCGTCTACTCGTGGAAGCTGATCCTGGCCGACGAAGGCATCATCACGTGGGCATTCAATCTGGTCGGGCTGCGCGGCCTGCTCGATGCGATCTTGGCACTGCCACTCATTGGCGGGCGCACGCTCTCGTTCTCATTCATCGGCATGTTTCTTGTCTTCGTCTATATCTGGCTCCCATACATGATCCTGCCGATCAACGCAGCGCTCGAGCGCGTACCCAAATCTCTGATCGAAGCCAGCGGCGACCTAGGCGCGAAGCCGGGCTACACCTTCCGCCATGTCATCCTGCCGCTGGCATTTCCCGGCGTCGTGGCAGGATCGATCTTCACATTCTCTCTGACACTCGGCGATTACATCATCCCGTCGATCATCGGCAATTCGAGCTTCTTTATCGGCGGCGCGGTCTATTCCTACCAGGGCACGGCGGGCAACATCCCGCTGGCGGCGGCCTTCACTGTCGTCCCGATCGTGATCATGATCGTCTATCTGCTGGTCGCCAAGCGTTTAGGAGCCTTCGATGCCCTCTAATGCACGCGCTCCCATCCCACTGCTGCTCGCGGCCATCGGCGGCATCGTTTTCTTGCATTTCCCGATCATCGTCATCTTCGTCTACGCCTTCACGATCGAGGAAAACGCCTTCACTTTTCCGCCACCGGGGCTGACGACTCGCTGGTTCGGGGCGATCGCGGAACGCGCCGATTTTTGGCGTGCGCTCGGCCTTTCGCTGCAAGTTGCCGCCATCGCCACCGTGATCGCCATCATCCTCGGCACTCTGATCGCACTGGCGACCTACCGCCGCGCCTTCTTCGGCCGCGAGGCGATCTCACTCCTGGTCGTCCTGCCGATCGCCCTGCCGGGCATCGTCAGCGGTATCGCACTGCGCTCGTCGATCAGTTTACTCGATCTCAATTTCACCATCTGGACGATCGTCATCGGCCACGCGACCTTCTGCATCGTCACCGTGTATAATAACGTGATCGCGCGGCTGCGGCGCACTTCGAACTCGATCATCGAGGCGTCGATGGATCTCGGCGCATCGAGCCTGCAAACCTTCCGCTATGTGGTGCTGCCGAACATCGCGACGGCGCTGCTTGCGGGCGGCATGCTGGCATTCGCACTGTCCTTCGACGAGGTCATCGTGACCACGTTCACCGCCGGACAGCAGCAGACACTGCCGATCTGGATCTTCAGCCAGCTCACCCGACCGCGCGATCGTCCCGTGACCAATGTCGCTGCCATCATCGTCGTGCTGACTACCTTGATCCCGATCTACTTGGCATACCGCTTCACGCAGTCGACTCGCGAGAACTGAATGCTCGCGGCGGTTAGCGCCGACGAGCTGTGGTTCAGCTCGACAACTGCCGGTGCCGACTCCCATTGCCGCGCACAGGGCGCAGCATGTCCCATGAGTCCATTCCCAGCTTGAGCAGCCCGATGATCAGCGCGAAGAATTCGAGACGGCCCAGCAGCATCGCCAGCGATTTCACCCACAGCAGCAGCGGCGGCATGTCGGGATGGGTGACACCTGCTGTCAGTCCGGTCGTGCCGAGCGCACTGCCGAATTCGAACAAACCTTCGCGCATCGAATAGCCATAGGCCATCATCAGCCCGCTGCCGATCAGGAAGACCGTCACATATAAGCCGATGAACAGCGCCACTTGGCGCACCTGCTTATCCGTCATCAGGTCGCGCTTCTCACCATGCCAAATGGCCGGCTCGTTGATGGCGTGGCGCGGCAGAAACGCACGCTGGATTTCCCAACGCACGGCCTTGTAGAGCACATAGATACGCAGAAGCTTGATGCCGCCCGCAGTGGAGCCGGTGCCGCCGCCAACCAGAAACAGCGCGAGCAGCACCATCATGCCAAAATCCGGCCACGTTCGATAATCGACCGTTTGAAATCCAGTCGTGGTCAGCGCCGACGTGACCTCGAACAGCGCCACGCGCACCGCTTTTTCCGCCGTGCCGAACATACCGGTCGTCACCAGGCCAAAGATCAGCACGCTGCCGAGCGCAAGCAGTACCACCATCAGGCGAATCTCTCCGCTCAGGAGCACGGCACGGAACTTGCCCTTGATGAACGTATACGCGATGAAGAAATTCGTCGCGCCCAGGATCATCAAGACGATCAGGACGGCCTCGACGGCCGCACTGTCCCAGTAGGCAATCGACTCAGGGTGCGTCGAAAAGCCGCCGCCAGCCACCGCCGTCCACGCGTGGTTGATCGCATCGAACCAGGTCATACCGGCAAGGCGGAGCAGGATGATACCAGCGACATTGTAGCCAGCGTAGAGTGTGAGAACGATCGATGCCGAACGGCGCACATGGGGTGCCAGTTGATCGGTACGTCCCTCTGCGCTGACCATCCCGGCGCTGAATGAACCGGCGACCGCGCTGAGCGCGATGATGGCGAAACCTGCACCGCCGGCAAGCTGAAGAAGACTGCGATAGAACAGCGTCAGGTTAGATACCTGCGCCACATCGACCACCGTAAGTCCCGTCGTCGTCCAGCCGCTTGTCGACTCAAAGACAGCCTGCGTGAAATTGAGGCCGGCGTTCATCATCAGCGGCACAGCAGCGGAAAACGTTGCCACCACCCAAGCGACGACGACGACCACCGACCCTTCCTGCACTGTCAAATTGCTGTCAGCGCTGGGAGCAAAACGCCGATTGAGGAGCACACCGATCAAAATCAGTGGTGCGCCCGCGATCAAGTAACCTGGTGCCTCGGCAGCCGCTCCTGGGAAAAATGGGATCAGCATGACGGGCACAAGATTGAGCGAGCCGATGATGCTGATCAGCAGACCAGAATAGCCCAGCAGCAGGCGGTAGCGTTCGCGGAGATATTGACGATAACGCATGACAGGTCGATACTTCCCGCGCAGACTGACAGCCGTGACAAGCTATCCAAGTGACCGATGGCCGCACAAGACCTCGAGGTCGTGCAGCTCGTTTTCCGGCTGGCTCACAAGCACCAGATGGTCGTTTGCCTCCAGAACTGTCGCCCCGCGTGGGACGATTGCGCCGTCGTCGCGGATAATGGCCGCGATCAGCGTGTTGTCGGCCAGCTCCAGCTCAGCGAGCGACTTTCCGACAGCGGGCGACTCCGGATCGAGCCGCACATCCGTCACATTCAGCTTACCGTGAGCGACCGGCATCAGCATGGTGATATTGTCGAAATCCGTCTCCTGCTCGATAAGCGAGCCGAGAATACGAGTCGTCGACACCGCGACGTTGACCCCAAGCTTCTGAAAGATCGGTTCATTATCCGGGTCATTGACCAGCGCGATCGTGCGCGGCACGCCGAAACGCCGCTGTGCGACCTGGCAGACGATCAGATTATCCTCGTCGTGAGATGTCAGCGCCAGTACAGCGTCGGCCTGACGCGCACCTGCTTCCTCCAGACGGCTGACGTCAGTCCCATCGCCGAATACGACGGTTGCATCGGTCTGCGCGGCCAGCTCCTGCGAACGCGTGGGATCGCGATTGATGATGGTGACATGGAACTTGCGCCGGCAGAACTGCCGAGCCAAGAAATAGACCGTCTTACTGCCGCCCACAATGATGATGCGCATGGCGTCGTTCTCAGCCGATCACTTGAGTGAATGCGTTGGCGGAAAGTTTCGTGGGGCTGATCGTTTGAATGCCGAAGTCGCGGTAGATCGCCTCGCGAGCAGGATCGAACACACGCGCAACCACATGCGGCACACGGAATACGTACTGCCCGATCTGTGCCACCATCAAGTTGGTGCTGTCACGGGTGGTCGTCGCGAATAGATAATCAGTATGGTTGCCGATGGCCGTCTTGAGCACGCGTAGCTCGACAGCATCGCCGATCAGTTTAAATCCGCTGAAATCGACTGCCAGCTTATCGAAAGAACCGGCTCGCCGATCCACGACCACGACGTTGTGCCCCTGCCCGCAGAGCTGGTTGGCGAGCGCGCCGCCCAGTCGACCGCAGCCGACAATGACGATTTGTTTCGGTTGAATGCCCATACAGAGGTACAGCCACTATCTCACATTTCGCAAGGCGCGCACAATATTACACCAGCTTGCGCCTGCGACAAGCCCGTGAAACTGGGGGTCGGCGGCTCAGAACTGCGGCTCTAGCAGCCAGACCGTCCGATCGAGCGCGTTCCAGAAAGCGATGCGCGCGCCATCCGCGCTGACCGACCAGTCGCCTTCGCCGATGACAAACGGCTGTTCCGCCGGATCAGTCAGGGCGCGGTCGATACCCGTTATCAGATCATAATGGCGCAGTTGATGCGAGCCGATCGTACGCGCTGACTCGACATCGAGCGGCACATAGTACAGCTCATCCGCATCGCGCCAGCGCCAACCGCCAAACCAAGGCAGCCGCTGAGCCGCCACCCCCGGTCGAGTCTCCATGGTGTAGATGCCGCTGGCGGAGGGATCGTCTTGATAGACCAACAGGAAGAGTAAGCGGCCGCCCCCCGGCGCAGCCGACAGCGAGCGCAGCCAATTGAACGCCCCAAGAGGACTCGTTTCCCCAGCCGCGATATCGTGGATGTACAAGGACGTCAGCGACCGAGTTCGCTGCCAGAGCAGTATGCGATTGGCATCGAGCCACATCGCGTTCAGGCCCGGTGAAGCAGCGATCTGAACTGGCGAAGAACCATCGACCCGGCTCGACCATAGTGTGACCGCTGGTGCACTCTCACCCGGCAGCGCCACCTCGCTCGCTTGCAGCCAAAGCAAACGATCATTGGCCGGATTGAACGCTGGAACTGCACCAGCCGTGTCGATAAACCATTCCTCACCATCTGCGACACGCCGAATGAGCGTGCGAGCATCACGCATCGCCAGCGTATGGGAACCATCCGGCGCACGAAGGGGCAGCGGCGCAGGCAGCACAACCCCAGTCGGCACGGCGCGCAGAACATCCCATTCGAAAACTGCGGCCCGCTGTCCCGGTGCGCCATCGGTAAGATAAAGGCGGTTGGGATCAGTGGGGTGCCACTCGGCGTTGGCGCAGCAGCCATCAAAGGCCAAGCGGCGCAGGTTCCACTGCGCTGGCAGCGCGGCGGCGCTCACGATGCCGAGCGGTGCCTGAGGCGGTGCCTGGTAAGCCTCGAGCGATGGAAAGGTCGCGGCGTAGTTGTTGAGCGCTGCGCCGCCAAAAGCGACAGCAGGCTGATCAGTTTGCGTTATCCACCGGCGTGCATTGTCGAGGTCTTGCTGGAAGAGCGGATAGCGGAACGGCCCGATCAAGGCCAGCGTCTGCCAGGGCGCATCGATGACATCGACTGGATTGTAAGCAGTGCGATAATCGAGCGAACGGATCTCCAAATGGAGGTGTGGGCGCGAGTCGCAGGTGATATCCGGATCGCCGCTGCGCGCAACCTGCTGCCCCTGCAGCACTCGCTGCCCATTGACGAGCGCTGGACGTTCGAGCAAGTGCCCGTATAAACTGACAAAGCCCGCATCATGACGGATGAGCAGGTTGTGCGGCGCACTGCCGAAGCTGAGGTCATCGACCGCCACCACCACCCCATCGCCAATCGCTGCAAGCGGCGTCCCACACGGCATTGACAAATCGAGTCCGAAGTGAAGCCGCTGCCCGGCGCGGTACCAGTCTTGCCCTCGAAGGAAAGCACCAGGGGTATTGCCGTAAGGCTGTCCGAGTGTCCAAGTCGCCGGTCCTGGCGAAAGCGCCACGGGCAGCACAAACGGCTTACTCTGAGCCTGTGCCGGCTCACCAGCCAGCGTCAGCAGCGCTGTGATCACCACCAACAGGCCGAGGCGCGGCCAATTCGATTTGCCCGGCTGCCACAGCCTCATGTTACAATTCAGTCGCATGCTGTACCTGCCTCATCGCGTTCAAAAGTGTTCGCAATCGATGTCGTCCGACCCACAGACCCAGCCTTCGCCAGGCATCCCGACGCTCAGCAACTTGCAGCAGAGATGGCTGACCGCGCTCACGCTCGGGCCGCTGATCCTGGCGATGATCTTCCTGGGCGGCATTTCATTCTACATCCTTGCCGCGGGCTTGGCTCTGGTCGCCGTGCTTGAGTTCTGCGCTCTCGGTCACCGGCGCAATCTGTATGCCTCACCCCTGGTCGCCAGTGCAGCGGCGATCGCACTGCTGCTGGCGGTCGGTGTGGGACGGGTCGATTGGATGCTGGTCATCACCGCGGCAGCTTTCGTCCTCACCACTGTCGTTTCAATCGTCAACCGCCGCCAGCAGCGCGCTCTGCTGGACGGTGCGATGACTCTCGCCGCTCTCGCTTATATCGGGGTGCCGGCAGGCCTGGCGGTGCGCATCCGCGAGGCCTCCGATGGCCTGATCCTGCTGCTCTTGATCGTCTCCATCACCTGGGGAACGGATGTCTTCGCCTTTTTTGTGGGCAGAAGCTGGGGCAAAACACCGCTTGCACCCCATATTTCGCCCAAAAAAACTGTCGAGGGAGCGATCGGCGGGCTGCTCGGCGGTGCCTCAGTTGGGCTGCTTCTTCTGCTGCTGACAAACCACCTGACGCCCGCCAGCGCCGCCGTCGCGGTCGTGGGACCGTTCGTGGCCATACTTGGCGATCTGACCGAGTCTGCGCTCAAGCGCGCTTTTGCGGTCAAGGACTCGCATCTCAGCCACTTAAATCTCTTCCCCGGTCACGGCGGTGTGCTCGACCGCATCGACTCGTTGATCCTCGTCATCTGGTTCTGCTACGCTGCTTACAGCCTATTCGGCTTTGTCTAGGAGCGAAAAGCGCCATTCGCCGAGATGACAGTTTCGTATTACAATACAGCAACCAATTACACTTCGAGAACAGGAAGAATGATTCATGCCTTCGACGAAATCGGCGCAAACCTCTGCCAATGTGCCTAATCGCGAAGAACTCCTGCAGCTCGCAATCGATGCTGCCCGGCGAGGCCAAAAAGACGGTGCGCGCGTGATGTTTCGCCAAATCCTAGAACAAGACAAGCGAAACGAACGCGCGATGATGTGGATGGCGAAGCTGGCCGACAGCAAGTCTGAACGCATCAAGTGGCTGGAAGCGACGCTGACCGTCAACCCGGACAATACGCAGGCGCGCCAGGCTCTCGAGCGCATCCGCTATGCCGGCGCGGCCACCGAAAACCGCACACTTGTTGTCTTCGGCGTGGTCGCTGCTGTCCTGATCTTCGTCTTTATCGTCATCATCGTCATGCTTGCGCTCGGCATCATTGGCTGAGGGTGTGAGCGGAAC
>CAYTME010000015.1:7408-27385 GCA_964438415.1 uncultured Pleurocapsa sp.
AGCCCAAAGCACGCGCGGATCGGGGCATAATGATGAAATGAGCAGGCTGGCTGCCATGCCTGCTGCCTCGGTCGTCGAGGCAGCTCATTCAGAGAGGGACACAGCTTGACGGATAATCCTGGCAACGACAAGTTACAGCAAGCGATCGCTGCTGCCCGACGCGGCGATAAACTCACCGCCCGCCGTCTCCTTCAACAGATATTGACTGAACAGCGCGACAACGAAGTCGCCTGGATGTGGATGGCGTCGGTAGCGGATAGTCAAAGCGAGCGCCGCGCCTGTTTGGAGCGCGCACTCAAGATCAACCCGAACAACGCCCGTGCTCGTGAGGCGCTGAACCGCATGGGTGCTGCGCTGCCAGCGGCGGCGCGTGACGCGAGCGCCGTCGAGACACCCACGCTGCGGCAGCCGGTCGGCCTGCGCATGAGCCGCAGTCTCTATTTTGCGCTGGCCGCTCTTGTAGGCATCGTTGTCATCGCATTTGCGCTGCTCGCACTGCTGCCGCGCGGTCCGAGCGATGAGGCAGTGCGCCAGACAGCAACCTCCTTCGCACTGGCGGCCCGCGCCACCAATTTCGCTCAACCGGCGGTCTTGCCGACCGCGATGCCGCCCACACGTTTCGTGATCGTCATCACGCGCGATCCGTCACTGAGCCAGCTCGAGCCGACTTTCACACCGACCGCGACCAGTGAACCGACCGCGACGCCGCCCCCCAGCGCAACACCCTACCCGCTGTCCTTATTCCCACTCCTGTACGCGGCCGCTGCAGCCGATGCTCAACAGCCGAGCCTATTCAAAATCAATGCTGACGGCAGCAGTCCAATCTCTTTCAACGACGGCGGTTTACTCGGTGCGCAGCCGGCCTACTCGCCAGATGGTCAGCAGGTTGCCTTCGTGCGCCTAGTGCTGGATGATGCCCCAGGCAGTGATGTGTTGGTGCCGCAGTTGTTCGTCGGACCCGCCAATGACCCGGCGTCGGCACGACAGATCACACAGGCCAACGGCAATCGCATGTCGCGTCCAAGCTGGTCACCCGACAGCACACTGCTGGTATACGCCAGCGATGAGGACGGCGACGAAGAGCTGTATCGCATACCGGCCAGCGGTGGAACTCCGGAACGACTGACCGACAATGATGTGGATGACGGTGAGCCAGCCTACAGCCCGGATGGACGTTTCATCGTCTTCACTTCCGACCGTGGGACACCCGGCTCGCGCGAGATCTTCCGAATGGCAGCCGACGGCAGCAGTGTCATCCAGCTCACCAACGCCAGCGGCAGCAGCACACAGCCCATTTACTCGCCCGATGGACAGCGGATCGCGTTCATCAGCGATCGCGGCGTCGACAATGATGTCTACATCATGGACGCAAACGGCCAGCGTCCGTTTCTACTCACGATCGATGACGGACGTGCGGACGACCGAAGCCCAGCTTGGTCGCCCGACGGACGTTGGATCGCGTTCGCCTCAAACCGGGGCGGCGGACCGCATCAGATCTATGTCGTGTCGCTGGCGGGGGATGTGCTGCTGCCAGTGACAAGCGGCGGATTCAGCGTGGACTCCCTCACCTTTCAACCGATCCAACTTCCCTAACGAGGTAAAGCGGACGTGAGTGAAAACGAGATCGCAGACTTGATGCGTCAGGGGATGGAGGCAGCCCGCAGCGGAGACAAAGCCGCTGCGAAGGCCGCCTTCGAACGAGTGATCGAGCTGGACGCAAACAACGAGAAAGCCTGGTTCTGGCTGGCCGCTGTACTCGAAGATGAGGCGCAGAAACGGGTCGCGCTCACTACCGTGCTGCACCTCAATCCTGGCAATGCGCGCGCCCGTCAGGCATTGCAGTCGCTGGAAGCGGCCCACACGATTGCAACAGAGCCGGTGGATGAGATCATCCCCGGCGTACCCCGCCGGCTTTTCTATCTGCTGGTTGGCGGCGGTGGGGCGATTGTCATCATCCTGATCGCGGTCGTGCTCGTGGTCGGCATCGGCAATAACCGTGTCCAAAGCGAGCTGAATGCCACCAGCACCGCCAGCGCGCTGCTCCTCACCAATGTCGCGGCTGCGCAGACGCAGCAAGTGATCAACATCACACAGACAGCATCGGCGCTGGTCGCCCAGGTCACGCCGACGCGCAGAAATGAACTTCCACCGACGTTTACGCCCACAGCCACCTCCACCGCTACGCCCACACCGGAACCATTGGCCTTCCCCAGCGGCCTGAGCGGCCGTCTGGCGGCCTGGGCGGGGCGTGATGTCAGTGGTCGCGGCTACCTGCAAGTCGGAACAATCTCGCTCACGGACGGCAGCTTCACTCCCGCTGGCAATTTTGAGGGGCGCGATGTGTCGATCTCACCCAACGGCGAGCGGCTCGTTTACACCCGTTTCCAGCCCGCTGTGTTCACGACATTGATCGACAGCGTCAATATCAACGGCACCAGCCCGCTCAATCTCGATGAGCTGTGGCGCGGCACGATTACGTTGTTTGAACCATCAATGCCCCGCTACTCATCATCCGGTGAGCAGGTGGTCTTCGTCGCGCGCGAGGGGACATCAACTGTCAACCAAGTCTACGTCGTCACCCTACAGGGACTGCCACCTGGCGGCGGCGTCAGCCCGATCCGACGCATCAGCAATGATGGCGCGACGTACAGCGAACCAGACCTGTCACCGGATGGTTTCCGCGTCGTTGTCGTCCGCAACAATGTCAACGCGACGGATGCGGGTGAGGATATCGTCATCATCGATATCGCCACCGGCATTGTGCTGCCGATCACGAATGATCGCGGCGCGTTTGTCGAGTCGTCTCCGTCTTGGTCGCCCGATGCCACCCAGATCGTGTACGCAGCCGCACCAGCGTCCGAACCGAATAACCGCGATATCGCGATTCGCTTTGCTGCGGGCAGTGGTCAGCCGATCCTGATCGCTCGCCACCCCGCGGACGACATCTATCCCGTTTTCAGCCCGGACGGGCGCTACATCGCCTTTTCCAGCAATCGCGGCAGCTCCGGATCATACGACGTCTATATCTACGATCAACAAACGCAAGACCTTTTCCAACTTACCAATACTCGCCAAGACGAGTTCGTTGGCGGTTGGCGATAGTCGAGGATCGATGCGTGACAGTTCTGAAACAGGTTAACCCTCAGCGCAGCCCGGTCGTCGCTGAACTGCTGACCGCAGCCGCCAATGCGGCGCGCAGCGGCGATCGCGACCGGGCACAGAAGCTTCTGCGTAGGGCGGCTGATACCGATCCGTATGACGAGACGATTTGGTGGGAACTGCTCGCGGTCGTCGCCACCCATGAGGATCGGTTGGTCTGCCTGGAGAACATCTTGGCGATCAATCCATCAAACGCAGAGGCGCGCCGTTTGCTGCGGCTGGCGAATATCGGCTATGACGTTGGCGACCTGACCCCAGCTCCGCCCGCTGAAGCGCTGTCCGCCGCGCCGGCAGATGTCCGACCACTTTCAACGCTCCTCCCACGTCCTCTGGCGCGCCGCCTGACCCGAATTGTGCTGGGGGCACTTGTCATCGCCGTGTTGATCGCGGCGCTTTTGATCATGCTCACTCTGTTGAACAATGGGCTGCTGACTCAATGACTGAACTTTACCCGCTGCTGCTCGAACCTTCACTCCACACCAAGCCCTGGGGCGGCCGGCGGCTGGCAGAACACCTCGGCAAAACTCTGGCCGCAGATGCGCCCTATGGTGAAGCCTGGGAGCTGCACGACAGCAGCCGCGTCGTTAGCGGCGCGTTGGCCGAACGAACGCTTGGAGACGTGCTGGCGCAGTACGGCGCTGCGCTGATCGGGCCGGATATCGACCCAACGGCGGGGTTTCCTCTGCTGGCGAAATTCATTGACGCCAATGACTGGCTGTCGATTCAAGATCATCCCAATGATGAGCAGGCGCGCGCGCTGGAAAACGAACCGCGCGGCAAAAACGAGGCGTGGTACATCGTCCACAGCGAGCCAGGTGCACGGCTGGTGATCGGCGTGAAGCCTGAGCTGGAGCGTGAGCAGGTCGCCAGCGCCATCGAGCAAGGGACGATCGAGTCTCTGCTTGTTTACGCCGAAATGCGGGCGGGCGATGTCGTGTATATGCCGGCTGGGACGATCCACGCCCTCGGTCCCGGTCTGCTTGTGTACGAGATACAGCAGTCCTCGGACACGACCTACCGGCTCTATGATTGGGGCCGCATGGGCTTGGATGGCAAACCTCGCCCGCTGCACATCGAAAAAGGCTTGCAAGTCGCCAATCTCGCGTCCCTGCCCCAGATCGAACATGTCCCCATCGAAGACGGTCTGGAGTCCGACATCGTACGCACGCCGTACTTCCACACGCGCATCTTCCGGCTCGGCGGCATAAACCCGCGGCAAGCGACGCTCGATACAGGCAGCCGACGTTTTCACTGCCTGACCAGTGTCCACGGCAGCGCCGTGATTCATTGGGCTGGAGAGTCGGTCGCATTTGGCTTGGGTCAAACAGTGCTCATCCCAGCGGCACTCGGTGCATACACCCTCGCGACCGAAACCTCGGCGCGTCTGCTGCTCAGCACACTGCCGTGACCATGCCCAAGCACGAACTCATTACCCACCAGGCGCATACCATTCGTGTATACCGCCAGCGGCGGCGATCGCTGATGATGAAATCGACGCCCATCGGCCTGGTGATGTTCGTGCCGCAGCGCGCCGACCTGGCAAGTGAGCAGGTGCGCCGCTTCATCGACGAGGCGCTGCGCATCGCCCCGGCCAACACGCCGATCGTCACCTCCGAGCCGCAGATCCGCCGCTTGACGCGCGAATGGGCACAGCGTATGGACGTGCAGCCGACCCGCATTAGCGTACGCGAGATGTTTCGAAAATGGGGGTCATGTTCCAGGGCGGGCAGCATCAGCTTGAACATAGCGCTCTGCCGGGTGCCGCGTCCGCTGGCGGAGTACGTCATCTGCCACGAGCTGGCGCATCTAGTTGAGTTCAATCATGGGAAGCGATTCAAGGCGCTGATGGATCGGCACATGCCCGACTGGCGCGAACGCGAAGCCGCTCTGCACGAGTGGATGAGCGGCGGCAGCCCCGATTAGGATGTGCCGGTCAAATCCACCCTCAGACTCGGCGGCGATTTCATGCTATCCTAACGGGGTTACTGCCTACCTTCGATCTGAGTTATGCCGTTGAACCGACCTGACCTTCCTGGGCAGGCACCGACTGCGCCCAGTCCACTAAAGATCCTGATCTGCCTGCTTTATTATCTGCCGCATCGAACAGGGATGCAGCTCTACATCCAACGAATCGCCGAGGAACTCGTGCGGCGCGGCCATCAGGTGACGGTACTCGCCGCTCGTCACCGCCTCGACCTGCCACGCGACGAGATGATCGGCGGAGTGCGCGTCATCCGCTTGTCGGCTCCCCCTATTCCGATCAGCCGCGGGATGATCATGCCGGCCTACCCCTGGGCAGCCTACGCACTCATGCGAGAACATGACGTGATCAGCGTTCACACCCCCATGTTGGAGACAGCGCTGATCGCACTGCTGAGCAAGCTGGCGGGCAAACCGGTCATCGTCACACATCACGGTGACCTGCTGCTGCCCTCCGGAATTGGCAACCGTATCATCCAGAACACGATGTTCGCTTTGTTCACCGTGCTGGCGCGAACTGCCAAGCAGATCATCGCCTACAGCCAGGATTATGCCGATCACTCCTACTATGTGCGACCGTTCAAGGACAAACTGCACGTCATCTACCCGCCGATCACGATGCCGCAGCCAAACCCCGAAAACGCGGCCAAGCTTCGCGCGCAGTGGGCAGCCGATGGCGGTCCACTGATCGGATATGCAGGGCGCTTCGTGCAGGAGAAGCGTCCCGATCTGCTGATCCAATCGTTAGAGGTCATCAATAGGACATATCCGAATGCGCGCATCGTCTTCGCCGGAGAATACGAAATCCCCTACGAGAATACGTGGGAACTGTATCAGCCCGTTGTGCAGCGATACCGCGACCAATTGATCTTCCTCGGCAAGCAGACGGACATGCAGTTCATGGCCGACTTCTTCGCTGCCTGCGATGTGCTGGCGCTGACCAGCGACAGTGAATGCTTCGCGCTGGTGCAGGTGGAGGCGATGCTGTGCGGAACTCCGGTCGTGATGACCGACACGCCTGGCGGTCGTGTCCCCGTCCAGGCCACGGGCATGGGCAAGCTGGCACGTCCTGGCGACTTCGAGTCGATCGGCCAGGCGATCCTGGAAGTGCTCGCGCAGCGCGAGCGCCTTGTTCGCCCACGCCATGAAATCGAAGCAGTCTTTTCGTTCAAGGAGACAGTCGATCAATATGAGCAGGTCTTCCGCGATGCAGCGCGGCGTGCCCGATGAAGCGACGCTGGCGCGCCTCACGCGCAACGAGGCGGACATGGCCTTCAAGCGCCGCGTGCGCACGATCTTTGAGTGGATCGCCCCGCAGGATGGTGACCTGATCCTCGATATACCGTGCGGTCGCGGGTTTTACCTAAACATGATCCGCAGGGTGAGCGGCTGTCGCCTGGTCGGTGCCGAACTGGATTGGCCGATCATGACCAAAGCCCGACACAATGTCGGCCATCTGCCAGACATCGCGCTGCACAATGTCGATATCTATGCCATGCCTTACGCTGAAAACACTTTCGACGCCGCCATCCTTTCGGAGATCTTGGAGCATCTCGATCGAGATGTTGACGGCCTGCGCGAGGTTTACCGCGTGCTCAAGCCGGGTGGCGTCGTCGCTATCACGGTGCCCAACGCCGACTACCCATTCTGGTGGGATCCGATCAACAAAACACTGGAAATGCTCTTCAACACACACATCCAGCGCGGTCCGCTGGCGGGCATTTGGGCCAATCACGTCCGCCTTTACCGGCGCGAACAGCTTCGCGACTCCGTTCTCGCGGCCGGCTTTGAAATCGAAGAGGAACGCGCTTTCACACATCACAGCTTCCCATTCATTCACAACATCGTCTACGGCCTGGGCAAGCCGCTGCTCGAAAACGGGTATCTGCCGCAAAAAATGGCGCAAGCAGCCGACCGCACCACCTTCGATCAGAACGACGGCAGCCTGCTCAACCCGATCAATCTGGGGTTGGCGGTCTTCAATTGGTTCGACCGCCCCAACCGGATGAACGAACCGCCCGGCACAGCCACCGTCAATTTGTGCGTCAAAGCGCGTAAACCGACCTGACCGTGCGGAAAACTGCGGCCGAATACGCTATGCTATGCGTGCGCAGGAACACGAACGCCGAGTCCGCATCGATGCTCGCCGGCTTGCTAGGAGCCTAGGAACGCACAACCCGTCATGACCAGTCCGACCGACCCGATCGAACTTGAGCACCGCACGCCGCGCACCGACGAACCACCCACAGTACGTGAGGACTTGGGCGAGCTTTCGGTTGCCGAGCTGATCGACCGCGTCGTCCGCAGACCAGGGACAACCACGCGAGCGCTGGTGAGCTATCTGCGTGAACGACCGGCCTACGAGATGATCGTCCCACCGACCAGCGATGCGGAGCCGTCCACTCCCGCCGCAGCTATTCCTGCGTCCGGGGATGCTGCACCGATCGACAGACGCAGCGATGACCGGGTGATGCTGCCTGCGCTGTTGGGCGTGCGCATCTTCGGGTTTCTACTCGCACTGACCGGATGCGCTTTCATGGCGTACAGCCCCACGCGCACCGAGTCGTCGGCGCTGGTGCCAGGGCTGCCGTTCCTCCTGTTGGGTACGCTCACTTGGATCGGCGCTGGCATATTCGAATGGCGGCGCATGACGCCCTCTAGCGTCGAGGAAAGCGAACCCGAACAGCAAACGGCGGCCGCGGTGCCCCCGGTGAGGCGGAGCTTCTCCGCTCTGACCAGCCGTGCGGCGCTCTTGGGCATCGCTTTTTTGGCAAGCGCCGTCACTTTTGCCTATTCCGGTGGCAATCTCTTTCATCCGGTCGGCGTCATCGCTTGGGCCTTCAGCGTCGTCATGTGGGTGTGGGCGCTCGCGCCGGACAATTGGACACCGATCTACCCGATCCGCCGCTGGGTCAATCATCTGTCAGCCTGGGTGCAGCATAAGGGCATGCTGCGCATCACTTGGGTGACCGCTGCGTTGATCACGATCGTGGCGGTGGGTGCCTATTTCCGCCTGGCCGATCTCGGCGGGGTGCCGCCAGAAATGACCAGCGACCACGTCGAAAAACTGCTCGACAGCCAGCGTGTCGCCGATGGCACAACGCAGATCTTCTTCCAAAACAACGGGGGGCGTGAACCGCTGCAAATGTACGTCATGGCCTGGTTCACCGGCCTGACGGGCATGGAGATGCGCTTCGAGACCCTCAAGCTGGTCACCGCGCTTGAGGGTATTCTCAGCCTGCCGCTGATGTTCTGGCTCGGCCGCGAGCTGGCCGGGCGCGACAACCGCCGCTTAGGTCTGATCGTCGGGCTGGCGCTGGCGGCGTTGGTCGCCGTCAGCTATTGGCACGTCGCGCTCAGCCGTCTGGCGCTGCGTATCATTTACACGCCCGCCATCACCGCGCTGATCCTGATCTACTTCACGCGCGCACTGCGCGATAACCGCCGTCTCGACTGGATCAACACCGGGTTGGCGCTCGGTGCCGGGCTGTACATGTATCAAGCGGTGCGCATGATGCCGGTCGTCATCGTCACCGGGCTGCTCATCGCGTTGGTCGTGGGCGCACGCACCTGGATCGACCGGCGGCGGTTCGTCCTCAACTTCATCACGCTGGTATTAGCGGCCTTCGCCGTCTTCCTACCATTGTTCCGCTTCTCGGTCGATTATCCCGAAGACTTCTGGCGGCGCACGAGCGGACGGCTGTTTAGCGATGAGCTGATCCAAACTACCGACGCCGACGGCAACTTGGTGGAGCGAGAGCCGACGGTTGGCGAGTTGATCGCGGCATTCAATCGCAATCTGCCCGTGCTGACGCAGAACCTACGCAACGCCCTGCTCATGTTCCACTGGAAAGGTGATGTCGCCTGGATCAACGCCGCGCCCAATCGTCCGGCCTTTGATCCCGTCTCAGGTGCGCTGCTGATGGTCGGCGCAGGCGGCTGGATCGTGTGGATGCTGCGCAGACGTGACCCGGCAGCACTGCTGATCTTTCCAGCCATCCTGATCATGATGCTGCCGTCTGCGCTCGCCATCGCCTACCCGATCGAAAACCCCAGCGCGACGCGCATGAGCGGCACCTTACCCGCCGTCTACCTGCTGGCTGCCTTCGGGATGGGGGTTCTGGCCGAGAGTCTGCTGCGTCTCCGCGCCGGTCGTGCAAGCGTCTGGCTGGCGGCTGCCGGAGGCGCGGCGCTGGTCTTGTTCAGCTTCAACGCCAACACGAGCACGTATTTCAACGACTATCGGGCCGCCTACCTCAATGCGTCTAAGCCATACAGCGATGTGGGCACGCTCCTGCGGCTGTTCGCGCGCGCTGAAGGCGATTACGGCAATGCTTTCATGGTGGCGTATCCGTTCTGGTGGGATCACCGCGCCATCGGCATCGAAGCAGGCCGAATCGACTGGCCGAACGGTATCATCGGCCGCGATGATATCCCGCGCTTCCTGCGCGATGCAGCACTGCACGGCGACCGCTACCGTCTGCGTGTCGATGCTCCGCTCTTGTTCATCTATTCGCCGGATGACATCGATACCGAGCTGCGTCTGAAGCTTTGGTTCCCAGACGGAAACGCGCGCACGATACAGAGCTACCAGAGCGAGGATACCTACCGCGTCTACCGCGTGCCGCCGCTCGGTGTCGAGGGTTTTAGCGCCTTCCTAGTCGAGGCGCTGCCTGAAGCTCAGTCGTAGAACCTGCCCTCAGCTCGCTGTACGGCTGCGTGCCTCGCTGACCCCGCGCGCGAGCTGGCCCAGCGTGATGCCCTCGCGGAAAAGCCCGAGCGCGCCGAGCGCAGCATACATGAGTAGGTTGAGTGCATGGACGACCAAGGCGAAGGCCGCTGTCGTCTCGACCGGCGTGCCGAAGGCAGGAAACGCACCCAACGCCAGCACGATCGACGCTTCGTATGCGCCCAGGCTGCCCGGTGCTGCGGGCACAGCGATCGCCAACGAAGCTGCCGCGATGAACAGCGCCGACGCCGCCCAGTCGCCCTGCGGATAAAAGGCCAGCATGATGACGTACCCGGCGGCGACAGAAAAGAGCCAGCTCACGGCTGACCACCCCACAACAGCCGCGAACGCTGTTGGTTGTGTGAGCGGCGCGAGGCCCGTCAAGAAATCGCCAACGATCCGTTTGACATCGGCGCGGCGCAGCGGCGGCACGCCGGACGCGATCTGTTCGACCCAACCGAGCACACGTTCGCGGTGCGCTGCGGCGATGACGAGGATGACCAAGCCGATGAACGACAGCGGCGCGACTGCGAGCGCCGCGGCACCCAACTCCCCAGGCAGTGCGACAGAGGCAGCCAGGGCGATCAAACCGAGCACCGAGAGCAAATCGAGCAGGCGTTCCACAACGACCGTCCCCAACGTGAGCGGGATTGACGCCCGCACATCCGCGCGTGAGGCCAGGTAGGCACGCGCCAGCTCGCCCAAGCGCAGCGGAAGCACACCATTCGCCAAATAGGCGACATTGAGGATATGGAACGCTCGCTCGAATGGGAGCACACCGCCCAGCAGCGCTCGCCAGCGCAGTGCCCGCGTGAACAGCCCGATCGCGATCAGGGCAGCGCAGGGCAGCGCATAGACCCAGCGCGCCTCACGCAGGGCAGCCCACGTCGCTGTCAGGTCGATCTGCGACAAGATGAAGTAAATGGCGATCAGGCTGACAGCCAAACCGAGCAGTCCAACGCGCCAAGCCCGCATACACTCTCCTAACGGCCAGCCACAAGCGCCCACGCATTATCGGTGACACACGCTTTCGGCCAAAGGTCACAAACCCTATCATGTCCCAGCGCGGCGCAGTCTGTGCGCTGGATCATCACTTCAGTCTTGACGACGGAAAAGGACAGCCTGTCCATCGTAAAATGTCTCTAAGAGCGTCCAAGCATCTGTGCGCGTCGTCAGCTCCGCCCAATCGACACCGTTCAAGTCACCATACTGAGGATCCCAGATCAAGAGCGCGCCGGGCGGGATATCCTCACTGGTCAGCCCTGTACCGCCTCCGGGGATGCGGCGCAGACCTGGTTCGTCGTAAATCCAGAACAGCCAGACATGCGTCGAGTAGACCGGTGTTTCCGGCGCCACATTGGTGCGCAGCCAATCGGCGGCCTGCTCGATGGCGATCTCGTTGGGCTGAAGCCGCCAGGGTGTCACACCGAGAACGGCACGCCCCTGCCAGATCAGCGCAGCACCCAGCAGCACCGCCAGCACAATCGGACGCAAGCGCGATGAACTGACCGACATGCTGACAAGCTGCACCGCGCCGAGGGCAGCCAAAATGGCGATGGTCGGCGCGATCGGCAGCAGAAAGAGCGTGTAACCGCCGCTGGCGAACAACCCGAAGCGATAGATGACGGTATGCACGACGAAATAGAATGCCGCCGGCAGCATATAAACGAGCGCGCTGCGCTGCCGACGCCAAAGCACGACTAGGCCGAGCGCGCTCAACACGACGATCGGCACGCCGACGCTGTCCACCGTTGGCGCGACGAAATGCAGCCAATCGCCCGATCCATAGATATCCGTCGGCCGCAGGTCGATTAGATTGCCCGATGCCAGCCGCCCGTACACTGCGTAGTAAAGCCCATTCCATGCGATCATCGGCAGTGAAGCCGCGACCAAACCAGGCCACGCGCGCCGCAGCAGCAGATAGCTCATCCAGATCGCCAACAGTGCGACGCCCTCATGGCGGATCAGCGGCAGCAGACCGAAGCACAGCGACGCCCAAACCCACGACCACGAGTGCGGCGCGCGGCCGCTCGCCCATAATTCGATCCCCAGCGTCAGCGCCAGCATGAAGGGTATCTGCGTGATCGACGTGAAACCAAGCTGAATGAACCAAGGCTGCAGCCATAAGAACAATGCTGCGAGCGCGATCTGCCTCAAACCGAGACGCGATGCCGTACGTGCAGCAGTGACCACCGTCAGCGCGCTGGCCCCAAGCGCCCACCAGCGTCTTGCCCCCACACTGAAGAGCGACGGCAGCAGGTAGAAAAGCGTGTTGCCAGGGCGACCCCAAACATCGAGGATGACGACTGGATTGCGCCAAGCCTCATGGGCGATCAAAAAATGTGTGATCTCGTCATGCAGCGGCGTGCCAGGCGAATTGACGCCCAGATAGATCGAGTAGGTTGCGCCGCAGAGCATTATGAGCCAGAACAGCAGCAGCCGCGGCAGCCGCCGACGAGGTTTACGCTGGGCTGTTTGCACGTGGTCTTCCGCCAGTGAGGCGTGATCCATGGTGTCCGCTATTCCAAATCTACCCTGCGCAAGTGTACTATAGCTTGACTCTCACCTGAAGTGCGCCCCGAAAGAGGCCGGCCGATGCGCTTTGAAAACGAAGCGGATGCGATTACCTATGTCTTTCGATCGATGCGTGAACGGCTGCCGGGCGGCGTACGACCGCCGGACGACGTCAGCCGAGACGTCATGCCGACGCGCAGACTGATCGCGATGGAAAGTTTGCTCAGCCAGCACCGCGAATATGCCGTCGTCACCGGCAGCAAGGGCAAAGGTTCGACCGCTGCCATCACCGCCAAGCTGCTGCAGCACCTCGGCCATACAGTCGGCCTGATCACCAGCCCGCACATGGTCGATTGGCGCGAGCGCATCCGCCTCAACGGACGCATGATCCCGGAAGCCGACTTCCTGCGTATCTTGTCCGACCTTGCGCCCTCGATCGACGATATCGAGGCGAGTCTGAGCGGGACGCAGTATTTCAGTCCGCAGGGCATCTTCCTGGCGATTGCCCTGCGCTGGTGGGATGAGATGGGTGCCAACTGCGCTGTTTGCGAAGTGGGACGCGGCGGACGCTTCGACGATGTGGCGATCGTTCCCAACGAGCTGTCGCTCTTCACGCCGATCCTGCTCGAACATGTGCAGCAGCTCGGACCGACGCTTGCACGAATAGCCTGGCACAAAGCGGGCATCATCAAGCCGGGGGGCTTCGCGTACAGCGTCCCGCAGGCACGTGAGGTGCTCGACATCTTGCGCGCGGAGGCCGAGGCGCTGGGCACTGAGTTTGTGTGGATCGCGCCGCAGGACATGGGTGAGTACCTGGGCAGCACTGACGATGGCATCCAAATGCGGTTGGGACGCTATGGGGAAGTCACACTCTCGCTTCTGGGGCAGTATCAAGTCGAGAATGCGACACTCGCCGTCCAGGGCGCTGGGAATCTCCATTCTCGGCTAGCTGGGGTATCGCATGGGTCGCAGGAGTATGTAGATGCCATCCGGGCGGGCCTGGCTGACGTCCGCTGGCCCGGTCGCACCCAGCGGCTCGATACACATCCCACCATTTGGGTCGATGGGGCGACGACCGTCATCGCCGCACAACTGCTGCTGCAAAGCTTGGCGGGCAAGCTGACGCGACCGCTGATCGCCATCGTCGGCACACCGCGTGACCGCGATTACCCCGGCGTGTACAACGTGCTCGGCGCGGCCTGCGATGCGCTCATCTTGACCGAGAATCACATCAGCCCCAATGTGGCATTCCCCGATCCGGAGACGGCACTGGCCGCTGCGCGCGCTTGCAGCCCGGACGTCCAGCATGTCCCAACCCTGATGCAGGCGTTGGAGGCTGCGCGAGCGAAAGCGGGTGCAGAGGGTACGATCCTGATCGCTGCGGCGCTGCCCATCGTGGCCGAAGCGCTGCAAATCTACGGCCTGCGTTTTGAGACGATTTGAGGCACAGCAGCTAAACCGGGCGAAAGCGCCCGCGCCTGGGGGTCGCTCCGGCACGGACATGAACTAGCGCGCACGATCTGCCGCGGTCTCGTTGTAGACATCCTGGCGCACCCACAAGATCGCTTCAAGCGTGCGATCGGCAGCACCCGTGTCAGGATGCTGTGACCACCAGCGCGGAATCTCCACCAGCGCAAGCTGACGCGGATCCCACATCCGCATCAGGACGAACCCCTGCCCGACATACGGGCCGCCGAGGTCAGGGATACGCAGACCATCCTCACCGACCGCCATGAGCACGACCGGCGCGCCGCGCGCCGCGCTTACATTCTGAACAAAGGCGGCGCGGCTGAAATCCCGCACCGCCCACTCGATCAAGGGACTCCCGTGCGAGACGACCGTCACATCCATCTCTGGATAGCCCAGTGACCAACGTGACGCCAGCTCCATTAGCGACGCGCGCAGCAGCAGATTCGACTCGTCGACCGCTCGGCGCTGCCAGAGGTCGAACGGGTTGCCAGCTTGGCTGACCGAGGTGCTCCACCCGCTGCCGATGCTCGTGATGACAGCATAGGTGAGCAGCGCCAAGCCCGCTCCGCGAAGTGGGATAGCATCGCTGAACCAGAAGCTGCGCACGAGGAAGTAGCCGACAACTGCAAACGCGATCGCGATCAAAAGCACAATGGTGTTAATGGGGTCGAGCTGGGTCAGCAGGGTTGGCAGCTCGATACCGCGGGCCAGAGAACGGCTCACCGCCTGAAAAGCCAGACTGCTCATAGCGAGCAGCGCCAGCGCGCTCACAGCTACCACCCAGCGCGCCCACCCTGGCGCATCATCACGCAGGTATTCGCCGAAAAGTGGACGCGCAAGGCTCGAGATCAGGATGACAAGCGGCCCGGTCATCCACAGCGCCTGCTCCGACCCGGCACCTGGATACCAGAGCGCCAGCGCCATCCCGCTGGCCAGCCACGCAAGCGCGAAGTATTCGACAAAGCCGCCACGTGCGCGGCGCAGCGCGTAGATGAGCGCCGCCGCCCCCAGAACCCAGTACCACGGCTCGTAAAACAAGCTGACGAGCAAAGGAAAAGCACCAAGCCTGCTGTCGGGCAGCGCCGGTGTCCCAGTGATGAAACGCGCCAGCACATCCCCGACAGCGGCCAGACCGCCTGGATTGAACAGGAACAGGGTCGCGATCACGATCACGATCAGACCCGCAGCGGGCAGTGCCGCTCCCCAAGGAAATGCCCGCAGCAGGTCTGTAATCGACGTGCGGGGTTCGTCGACCTCATCCGGATCGGGTTGAGTCGCATACCAGGCGAATCCGAGCGCCGCCAGCAGGGTGATGCCCATGATCACCCCACCCGGATCGGTCAGCAGCAAGAGTGACAGAAAAGCAGTCAGTGCCGTGGCGGCATGTCCGAACGTCCGGCTGTCCCACCAGCGCCAGATCGACCACAGCGTCAAGACGGCGAGCAGCAGCGACCACACCGCTGGGCTGCTGCTGCGGGCTGCGATCAAAAGCACGGGCGAGCCGAGCAGCAGCGTGGACAGCAGCAGCGCCCGCCCGATGCCGAGGACGCGCCGGAACAGCACTGGACTCAGCACGACCAGTACACCAGCCAGCGCCGTCAGCGCGCGGGCGGCCGGCTCCATGCTGCCGAAGACAGCGAACGAAAGCGTTTGCGCCAGAAAAACGATCGGGCTGGGTGCAAGCAGCGCCGCGCCGGGCGCATCCGGTGAGACAAAGCGCCAGGCCGCAAGCGCCGCGCGTGCCTCCGCTTCCGTCAGGGGCGTCACGCCAAGCGCCGAGCCGTAAGCGGCCAGAGCCAGCAGCCCTAACACGATGTACGCGATCCACTCGTAGCGAATGACCCATCCGTGTTCGGCCGCTGGCGACAGCGGCGCGTGCATGATCTGTGCATCTTGCATCGTCATCTATCCTGCACCCGTGGCAAAAAAGCGGCTGTCCCCGAACTGGCAGATCACCGGCAGATGATCCAGAAACTTCACCTCGGCAGCCGAGCCATACTTGCGACGCTCGGTACTGCCGAAAAAGATGTAATCGATGCTGTATCGCTCCAGAAGCGGCTGCACACGTGTCCAGTCGTCGGCTGTGTAGATCGTCTCGATGTCCTCGCGGCGGGTGCCAACCATCTGGCCGTAAGCCGCGCCGCGCCACTGCGACTGGTGTCCCGGCCAGTTGAAAAGCACCGGCATCCCCGTCAATGCCGCCACACGCCCAAAATTCGGGTTATACGTCCCCTCAACCGCCTCGACAATCACCATACCGTCTCCCGGCGCGACTGCACTCAAGCATTGGATAGCGAAATAGTCGTCGAGTGTCGAGGCGGCGCTGATGAAACGCGGCCCACCGTCGAACGAAAGCGGCGGCGGCTCAGCGGCAAGTAAGCGACCGCTCTCTTGAAAAGACCGGCTGTAAATCGCGAGCACAGGATAGACCATGCCCATACCGATCGCCAGTACCCCGACTCCCGCCACCGCCAACCGTCCAACCGGTGCGATGCCCGCTGCGCGTTCGTCAGCCGGCCTTGACGCAAGCATGGCGTAGAGCGCGTAGGCGCTGGCGAGGCCGAAGACAACCCATCCCTGATAGTAGAACTTGAACACAGTGTTGATGCGCACGCCGAAGCCATCGCGCAGGTAAACATAGTCCGGCAGCAGCGTGAGACTGAGGCCGACGCCGATCAGCAGCAGTACGAAGCCAGTCGACGGCGTATACGGTAGATGCGGCGTATCGGAACGCCGGGCGAAGAGCCTCGCAATGACCACCGCGATGCCAGTCAGCAGCAGCAGGCTCGTCAGCCCGTGCGTGATGCGCTTGACGATGGCATCCGGGATGAATGTTTCCCAGCCCGGCTGGGGAGGCTGAGCTGCCATCAATGCGAACGACAGCAGCCCCATGATGAGCAGCAGCACCCCAAGCACGATAGAGGCCGTTTGCAGCCCCAAACGCCAATTCATACGCGCGCCGCCGCGCCGCGCCTCAACGTAAAGATAAGGGATCAGGATCACGATAAACGGGCCGAAAATCAAAAAGTACTGGCGGAACAGCGTTGGGTATTCCCAATTGGGCAGCAGCCCTGCCGCCTGCGAGCGGAACCCGACCAGGAACGGCAGGCAGAAAGCGACTGCCAGCACCAAGAGCAGCGCGCCTAGACGGATCAGCGCCATCCAATCGCGGGTGCGCAGCAGCGCACCCTCAGCTTCGATTTGATTGTGCAGGAGCCGGCGAACTGCATCCGCCCCGACGAAAGCCAGGAGATAGATCGGCCCGTCCCAAGTGTTGAGAAAGATTAAGCCACCCACGATTAAGGCGTAAAAGAAGATCTGACCGCGCTCAGGATCGCGTACCCACAAGAGCAGATTGAACGCCGAACCGATCGCCAGCAGCACAAACGGCAGCGCCATCACGTGGGGGTGGCTGTCGCCCAGAATGAAGCTGAACTGCGGGAACTCATCGATCGGCTGGATCGGGTGCGGCTGGCCATCGAGCCGGCGATCTTGGATCACGCGGCTGGCGCGGAACCACCACCAGCTTCCCGGCCACCCAGCACCGAACTCCGGCGCGAGCATATCGTATCCTGGGGCGATGGCGATCGGCTCGTCATCTGGAATGCCCTGCTCGCGTGCGCGGATGCGCTCCGGATAGGCTTCCCGTTCCGGCGAGTCCCAGAAAGCGAGGTAAGCTTCCGGCGCACTGCGCGACCAATACGGCAGCTCGATCAGAGCAGCCTGGAAATTGCCGAGCAGGACGATGAAAACAGCCCCAAGCAAGCCGAAGCCGATGGCGACTGCATGTCTGCGCTCGCCGTCAACCTCGTCGGACGGAGCGAATGGGGCGCTCTCCAAGACCAAGTCGGGTGCGGGACGGATCGGCTCACCTGGACTGAAGCGCCAGGTGCGCGCGCGGACGAGATTGTACACAATGCCATACGCACCGAGCGCGGTCAGCGCGAAGATGAGCGCCAGATGGAGACTGTATGCGACTGTGCTCGTGACACTGCTGACCTTGGCCAAGGCCGCCGCCAGCAGATAGCCAAAGTAATAGTAGCTGATAGCGTAGCCCGCCAGCCAGCCATCATTGGGAGGGAAAGACTCGCTGCGCAGGATGCTGCTGATGAACATCAAGTCCATCGGCTTTTCCGTCGTCGAGGTATCCGGATGATGTGCCCGCACGAGCGCCCAACCGAACAGCGCGACGAAAAACAGCAGCTCCCCAGCGATAACAGCCCAGCGATTCTCGCGCCACCACGCCCGCACATCGACACGCGCGCCGCTCCAGAACGCATAGATACCCAGAGCGGCCACGATGAACCACGACAGCAAGATGCTGCCGGTATCGTTACGCAAGAAACCCAAGCTCGCGAGCAGCCAAAACAGATAGCCGGTCAGCAGCAGCCCGGCGGCGCGTGCCAGTGTGTAGCCACGATCGGGCAGAGCACCCAGAAGACGCACGCACAGCGGCAGTGCAGCCGCCCCTGCCAGCGTCGTCAATGCCCACCAATTCAGGACGAAACCGCCCTCACGCGCCAGCCAATCGAGTAACAATGTCATCTTCTCCCGATGCGAACTTCAGACTCAGCCGCCTGATGCCACCTGCACCCGTTCCGTGCTTACCACCCGGTAGATACGTGCGCTGCCCTCTTGATAGACGCGCTCCAACAGGCCGAGCCGCGCCATCTGCTCGAACTTTGCCAGGCCGTCAAGCGGGTAGTAGAGTCGTTCCAACGTGCTCACGACGATGTAATCCACACCGTAGAAGTCGATCATGCGCAGCGCCAGATCGATATCACTCGTGCTGTAGAATGCGTTGACATTCGAGCCGCGTTGGCGCACGAAGGCCGTCATGTTGTGCAGCCCACGCTGCTGGGTCTGATGCCAATCCCAGCCGATGACGGAAGGCAGACCGGTATTGATCGAGATGCGGCTGCCCCATTTGTACAGATTCGGCTCGCTCTGCCCCTCCATGATCGTGGGCAGCCCCTCGACGTTCTCTTGGAACCAGCGGATCACGCTGTAATCCTCATCAAGTGTGATCCACTGATTGTTTTCGCCGTACTCGGCGTAATTCATGTACGCCATACCATCGAGCGTCAGCGGCACGTCGAGTGAGAAGCGATCGAGCGAACGACCGTAGGTCGCCATCACGGGGTACAACCCGGCAATGCCGACCAGCACCATGACGGCCCATGTCCACACACTGCGCAGCGACCCGCTCCACCGCTCGGCGCTCTGCCACAGCCACGCGAACGCAGCGCCGCCGACCACACTAAGCAGCAGCCACGCCTGAATATAGAACTTGAACACGGTATTCTGCCGTCCGATGTCGCCGGAAAGCACGACGATCTCGACACCGAGCGTCAGCGCCAGCGCCAGCCCGCTCAGCGCCAGACAAAACTGCATCGCCCGCGCCTGGCCGGGACGGAAGAACAAGATGATGATCCAGATCAGCAGCGGCGCAGCGACCAGCGCAACTTGATAGCCGGCCAGCGCTGCCACTACCGCGCCGAGCAGCGCCGTGCCGATCAGCAGCGCCCCCGCGATCAGGAAGGGTACGACTCCCCGCAGTTCGCGCACGCGCACCGCTCGCAGCCAGCGGCCGGTATCCCACAGCAGCAGACTGACAAGCAGCAGTAGAAACAGACCGTAAATGCTGAAATAGGCCCAGAGCGGCGTCTTGCCGCCTGTCCAGGCCTGCACACTAGTGTAGGCGCTGGCGAACCAGGATGAGAACGGCAGCGCTGCCAGCCAACTCACCACCAAGAAGCCGCCGACGGTGCCGATCAGCGCCACGAGCGAGCGCCGGTTGATCCGCCCATACCCCAGCCACCAAGCATAGCCCAGTCCGGCCACGCCCAGAATGATATACGTGATCCAATCCCAACTGTTGGTGGGCAGCAGCATCCCGACGGCGATCGCGCCAAGCGCGATCGCCAGCGCACCCTGCCAGCGCGATCGAGCGCCGCCGCGCGCAGACAGCACCTCATTGAGCAGGAACGCCAGCGCCAAGAAGTGCAGCGGCATGGCGATCATATGCGCGTGCAGATCGCCATAGAGGAAAGTGAAGTACGGCATCTCCGCGATCGCGTTGCCTTCCACACCCGGTGTTTCGCCCAAGATGCGTGTCGGCCCCC
>CAYTME010000015.1:27407-32892 GCA_964438415.1 uncultured Pleurocapsa sp.
GCACACCCTGCACCACCGCCGCCGCGCCGCGGGCGATGCTGCCGATTTGGCTGCCCCAATTCGTCAGTTCATAGCGCACATGATCCAGCAGTGTCGGGCTGCTGGCGCGTTGTTCAATAGCGACGTAGTCGATCGATGCATTTGGACCGACGTTTGCCAGCGCCTCATCGAGTAAGAACGACGTCACGCCTGTCGGCTGCCGGTAGCCGCCAAGCGTCGCTAAGGCAGAAAAGAGCGTGCGCGGTGTGTCCAAATTGCCGAGCACAACCGCCAAGAACAGCGCCGCAAAACCCGCCACCCACGGGCTGCCGTGCAGAACCGCGCGGCGTTCGGGCACGGCTTCGACAGCTTCAGCCTCCGTCGAAGTTCGGTGCGGCTTGAAGACACGCCAGCTTTCGACCACGCTGAAGGCGACCGAAAACGCGCCGATGCCTGTCAGCGCAAACAGTGTCGGGATGTTCAGGTTGTAGGCCACTGAGGACACGATGCCGAGCAGAAGTGTTGGCGCGCCCGTGATGACGAAGCCAAAGTAGTAGTAATTGATGTATCCGCCGGCATACCAGGGATCGTAAGGGGGGAAGATCGAGCTGCGCAGCACAGCGTTGAAATATGCGAAATCCATCGGCTTCTCGCCGCCGAATGCGTAATGCCAGAGATCGGGGTTGCTCAGCCGCACGCCTAAGAAGGCGAGGAAGCAGACGAGCGCGATGATCTCAATGCCGGCGACCAGCCGCCAGCGCCTTCGCAGCCAAGCGAACAGTTCGGCATGCTGCCGCCAGGCGACGATGAGCGAGAGCAGCAGCAGCACGATCAGCCCACCAGCCACCCCGCCCGCATTCCAGACCGGGGCGCGCAAGCTGGCGATGTACCACGTCCCCCAGGCGACCAAGAACACGCCTGCCATCTTGGCCAAGCCGTAGCCACGATCCGCGAGAGCTGGAAAGATGGCGAACAGCAGTGGGAATGCCGCCCAGCCGAAAACTATGATCGTCAGCCACCAGACGAGCACCGTCAGCACAGGCTGCGTATTGAGCAAACTGTCACTGTCGAACCTTGCCGTCCAAGTGCCGCCATCCTGCTGCACCTCGCGCGAGTCAGCGGGCAGCATCAGGTAATTAGGCGTGCGCGACATCTCGAACGACGACACAGGGTCATAATCGATCAAAGTCGGGTCGCAGTAATACGCGCCGGGATTCTCTGGGCAGCGGCAGGTTGGCGAGTTTTCGCCGCCAGTGCAGATATTGACTGGCTGGGCGGCAATGCTCGCCGTCAGCGGCACGCTCTCCAGTACGACACGGGCCTGACTCGGTCGGTAGTCATCTCGCTTGCGCATGATGATGACGACCGGATGGTCATACACATGGAACGCTTCTTCAGCCTCAAATTCGTTCAGCCATGCAGGGGCATCGAAGAACGGCAGGTGGTTATCCGGCACTTCGAGCGGCCCCAAGCCAAACGCACGGTTGAAGACTGCCGCGACCTCGAAGCCAAGTTCGCCATTGAACAGCGCCTCGTAGTAGCGTGTGGTCATCGGCCAGCGCGCTGGGTTGCGCGTCATCGAGTCGTAGAAACGGTTGCTGCTGATGATGACGTAATCGGTGTCTTCCAGAAGCTGCGCCATGCGCTCGCGATTGGCTGGAGTATCGTTGTTCGTCATCTCCAGCTTGTAACCGCCCGTCAGCAGCGCCCAATACGCATCGCGTCCGTTACAGTTTTGCGCGCTGAACCGCCCTGGCGGCGGGTTATCAGCGAGCGAGAGACCGTCGGTCGGTGTGCAGGTCTTGACTGGCAGAGGGTCGTCCCATTCCCCCTCCCAGACGACCACCGAACCGCCAACTACCACGTTCGCGCCTGAGATCAATGACACCTCGAAGCGATACGTTTCCCCCTCGACAACCTCGAACGGTTGATCAAAGGCGATGTCATAGGCGCGTCCCAACGGATGATCACTGCGGTCGAGATCGGCCACCAGCGCGGCGCTCGCAATCTGCCGTGCATCGGAAAGGCGGTAGATAGCGAACGTCAGCGCCTCCGCCTCAGGCGTGTCGGTCAAATCGCCGAGATGCGGCGCATGGATACTGCTGACCATGCCGCTCGCCGGCGCGGTGAAATCGGCGGCGAAATTTGCCCCAGGGAAACTCAGGCGCGTCGCCAATCCGGTCAGATCGTATGTTTGGCCGGGCAGCGTGCTGTTGAGCAGCGGGATATTGATAAGCGGGGTACCCGGCGGTGCGTCATCGATGCGCATCGAGAAATCGGACGGCACCTGTTCCCAGAACCAGTAACTCGCTGCGACGCGGTTGTTTAGATTGCGATAGATGTTGGAGAACATCACCGCCCACAGCATGGTGAAACCGAGCACGCCGATGAGCGCCGACCAGCCGACGACTCGACGCACAAGCGGCGGCGGCGATATTGTCTGCAGCGGCAGCCGGACGCCGCGCAAGAGGGAAACCAAGGCCCAGGCGGCCAGAAGCGCCAGCATCGGATACAGCGGCAGGAAGTAACGCATCGTCATCACCCACTGCCGCCCCATGATGGCGAAGTAAACGACGATCCAAACGACCGGGATCAAATTCGCCATTGCGCCGGGACGCCCGCGGATGATGCGCCAGCTCGCCCACACGAGTCCGAGCAGCGCGGTCACGCCGAAAGCAACGCCTGTCCCCCACAGCACAAGATTCCACAGTGGGAACAGATAGCGGGGGCGCGCGACCCACTGCCAGTTGGGCGGCGCATCCCACTGCCCGCTGACAAGATACTGGACTTCGCCGATATCCTCGAACCAACGCGGGTTTGGTGCCAGGCCGAAAATGCCGGGACCAAGGAAAGTGTACGGGTTGCCGATGCGGAAGACGACCAGCGTGGCCAGGATCGCCAGCAGAGCGCCGACGGTCACAGTTGTCCACTGCGCGCTGCGCTCTTCCGCATCGTAGCCGCGCGCGAAGGTGGGCAGCAGCCGTACGCCTGCAGCCAGCGCGAGCAGGCCAGCCAGCGGCAGCAGATTGATGCGGCTGGCAAGCGCACAGCCAAAAAATACGCCGAAAAACAGGTAATCGCGCAGCTTGCCGTCGCGCTGCACGCTCATAGCGAAGAAGATGCTCAGGACGGAGAACAAGTTGCTCATCGCGTCGGTCGTACCGAAGTGCGACTGCTGGATCGAGAAAGCAGTGAACGTGTAAAGCGCCGCCGCCAGTAGCCCGATCCACCTGTCGTGCATTCGCACGCCGATCAGGAAAACGACGAGAATGACTCCCATCTCCGCCAGCCCAGAGAGGACACGCCAAACGAGGTGAATGCCGAAGAACTGCACATGCGTCGTATCGCCCGTAACCTGGGCCAGAGTTTGCGCTACCACGCGCGTTGTGAACAGCGGCAGCGTGCCGTAGACAAACGTGCCGAAGCGCGGATTGGCGTTATGGGGGTTCCAGGTCGAGCACTCGGCGTCGAAATAGCCACCGACACCACCGGTGGCTGGGTAGCGTTCTCGGCAGCGCGCACCGATGGCCGCGCGGTCGGCGGTCAGCGTCGATGGGTCGGTGTAGACGAGCCAATGCGCGCCGCCAAGCGACGACGCGACCTCGTTGAGGAAGCGCTCATCGGGATGCAGATAGCTCCAATCATCCCAATTATTGCCAACGAAACGTAGATAGCCGCCAGCCAGCAGCAGGGCGGTCAAGGCAATGAGGACGATCCCATCGCGCAGGCGGTGAGCGGCGGAGGTTACAGGCGTGTGTGGGTCGTGCATCCAAGTTCCGGTCTTCAATGCCGATCATGCGACTGCCAACCGATTGTGCAGCCAGGCGCGTTTGATGTAAAGGCCGCGCTGTTCGCACAATATACAACAATTGAGAACAAACTCCTCAAGCGATGCTGAATAACCCTGGGCATGATCAAGTGGCGATGTGATCGGCGAAGTCGGCCAAGATCGCCTCTGGCACCCGCGTCGGATGGCCTGTCTGCGGATCGATAAACGCCCAACGCGTATAGGCGCGCGCCAGCACTGCGCCATCAGCCTCGCGGACGATCGTGAAGTGACGAACGGCAGTCACGCGACGCACCTCGGCTAGGTAGGTCGTGATCAGGAGCGAGTCGCCCAACAGCGCCGGTCGCTCATAGGCGATCTGGTGACGACGGGCGACAATAGCGATCTGCTCTGCCTCCAGCCTCCCGACCGACCAGCCGAACGCACCGAGTGATCGGATGGCGCACTCCTCCATGTAATTGAGATAGGTTGCATTGTTGATATGGCGCACCATGTCGATATCGCGCCACTCGACTGTACGCCGCAGTGTGAACGGGCACGCTGGCGGTGGAGGCGGCTGCGGGATCGGCACACGCGGTGCCAGATCGGGCACACCGTCGGGCGCAAAAGCTGCGATCATCTCCGGCGGCACGCTGCGCGGACGCTGGGTTGCCTGGTCGAGATAGACCCAATCGGTGACAGCGCGGGCGCACAGTGAGTCGTCTCTGGCTCGTCGAAACTCATACACACGCTGAGAACGCACGCGCCGGAAATCGGCCACCCATGTCTTCACGGCAGCGACCTCACCCGCGCGCAGCGGCAGTAGATACTCGATATCCGTCCCGTGAATCCACCAGGCCGTGCCGAGCGCGCGGTAGCGAGCATCATCGTAACCCGCGTCTGCCGAGGCTTCGATGGCGGCCTGCTCCATCAAGCGCAAGTAGTTGGCATTATTGAGATGGCCGTAGGCGTCACATTCGTAGTGGCGGATGGTGAAATGGACGGTATAGGTGCGCATGACGAGTCAACCTCCTGCGCCGCACACCCTCGGACATATACCTCATCCGTCTGCAGCTCACCACATCCCTCGAGAGACTTGAAACCTGCCTCCGGTTGTGCGGCTCACTTCTGTTTTCGGGTTATCTTGCACGGGTTGACTCTGCACCCAAGGACAAAAAAGCCAGCGCGTTCGGCTGGCTGTGCTGCATGGATCCACTAGGATTCGAACCTAGAACCAAGCGATTATGAGTCGCCTGCTCTGCCGTTGAGCTATGGATCCTTCTCAAGATACAAGAGCGGGTAACGAGATTCGAACTCGTACTAAGACCTTGGAAGGGTCGTGTGCTACCATTACACCATACCCGCACAGTCGGGGCGGCGGGATTTGAACCCACGATCTCCTGTACCCAAAACAGGCGCGATACCAGGCTTCGCTACACCCCGTGACTGACCATCATTGTAGCAGCAAGCGGCAGGCATGTCTACGGGATGACATGACATTCATCACTTCTTGCGCGCTTCTCATGTGTGTTTCAGGTTGGCACGTAATACTGCGTCATCAAGAGACGGGTGACTTCAAGGCGTGCCCTCATGATCAGCCAGGCATTCCCGACCGAGTATTTCAGCCGCTACGACGAAACCGATGACGAGCACTTCTACAGCGTGCCGCGCAAGGTCGAGGGGTCGTGGTTGAAGGCGTAGGCGCCGCAGCTCCCCGAGTTGAGGAGGACCCACAGGAAC
>CAYTME010000015.1:32902-34228 GCA_964438415.1 uncultured Pleurocapsa sp.
CGGCTGGAGCGCCGGAACCATGAAGACCATGATCGAGCTGCTGCCCCGCGGCGGTGCAATCCTCGATCTGATGAGTAGTTGGCGCTCTCATCTACCGCCGAACTTGAACAGCCGACGGGTAGCGGGATTGGGCATGAACGCTGAAGAAATGGCCGATAATCCACAACTGACCGAGTACACCGTTCAGAATCTCAACCGGCAGCCCACACTACCGTATACCCACGCCGAGTTTGATGCGGTCATCTGTGCTGTTTCCGTGCAGTATTTGACCCGACCGGTCGAGGTTTTCACCGAGGTGGCGCGCGTCTTGAAACCGGGCGCACCGTTCATCGTTTCGTTCTCAAACCGCTGCTTCCCAACCAAAGCGGTCGCCATCTGGCAGGTCAGCAGCGGCGCCGGGCATATGGCGCTGGTCACCCGCTACTTCGATATGGCGGGTCAGTGGACGCATGTCCAAGCGCAGGTCGCGCGCAAGCCGAACGCGATCTGGGGCGGTGACCCGCTGTACGTCGTCTGGGGTGTCCGGATTTGAAGTCAGACGAGGTGAGCGGTACGACCAGTTTCGACCAAGCGACCCTGGAAGCCGTGCTCGCGCCGCGTCCGGTACGCTACCGCGCGCAGACGGGCAGCACCAACGATGACGCCCGGTCCTGGCTGCTCGAAGGCGCACCGACCGGTGCCATCTGCATCGCCGACGAACAGCTTCAGGGACGCGGGCGGCTGGGACGCACCTGGCACGCGCCACCAGGCACCGCCCTGCTGTGTTCGGTCGTGCTGCACCCACCGATCAATGCGCTGCATCAGCTCACGATGATCGGCGCGTTGGCTGTGTGTGATCTGGCAGCGGCGTTCGGCGTGCATGCCATCGATATCAAATGGCCGAACGATGTCCGCTGCGGCGGGCGCAAACTGAGCGGTGTGCTCCCAGAAGCAGCCTGGGACGGTGACCGTCTGCTCGGTGCGGTGCTCGGGATCGGCATCAACATCAGTGTCGATTTCAGCGCGACCCCGCTGGCAGAGACGGCCATCAGCCTAGAGGCGGCTGCACGACAGCCGATCGACCGGCTGGATGCCCTTCGCATCTTGATCGAGAGTCTGGCGCGCTGGACGACCGCGCTGAGCAGTGATATGCTGTTCGAAGCATGGCGCGATCGGCTGGCGCTGGGGCTTCCGGTGCAGGTGACGACCGGGACTGGTGTCATGAGCGGCACCGCCGAAGATGCAGCGCCCGATGGTGCCCTGCTTCTGCGCCTAGCCAATGGTGAACTGCACCGCGTACTAGCGGGAGATATCCACATCAGACATGAGCCAACCGACCGGTGACTT
>CAYTME010000015.1:34238-35657 GCA_964438415.1 uncultured Pleurocapsa sp.
CATCGGTCAGCAGATCGGGGGCTATACGATCGAGCGCCTGATCGCCGAAGGCGGTTTCGGCCAAGTGTACAGCGCATTTCAGCCGGTCGTCGATCGGCACGTCGCGATCAAGCTGATCCAGCCTGAATACGCCAATCAGCCGAGCTTCATTCGCCGCTTTGAATTGGAAGCGCAGCTCATCGCGCAGTTAGAACATCCCCACATCGTCCCGCTCTACGATTATTGGCGCGATGCGACAGGAGCTTATCTCGTCATGCGGCT
Organism: uncultured Pleurocapsa sp.; assembly: GCA_964438415.1. GTDB lineage: Bacteria > Chloroflexota > Anaerolineae > Aggregatilineales > Phototrophicaceae > Flexifilum. Next base: position 34,500 of record CAYTME010000015.1, read on the forward strand.
GCTGCGCGGCAGTTTGACCGATCTGATCGAGCGTCAGAGCGGCCCGCTGCCGCTGCCGCTGGCAGCGCGCATCCTCACGCAGGTGGCCAGCGCGCTGACCGTGGCTCACCGCAGCGGCATCATCCACCGCGATCTCAAGCCCGCCAATGTTCTGATCGATGCGGACGACAACGCGTACTTGGCCGACTTCGGCATCGCCAAACGCCTGTACCTCGATGACGAAGGCGAGATGGAAATCTTCGGTTCGCCAGCCTATGTCGCGCCAGAGCAGGTCAGCGGTGAGCAGATCGGTCCACAGACCGATATCTACAGTTTGGGCATTATCCTCTACGAGATGCTGACAGGCGCGCTGCCCTACACCGCCCCCAGCCAAACGCTGCTGCTGCGCCAGCATCTCACAGGGGAAATCCCTGCGGCCTCGCACGTGCGTCCCGATCTACCCGAGGCAGTCAACGAAGTCATAAGCCGCGCTACCCGGCGGCAGGCACATGAACGCTATCCGGATGCGCTGTCGATGGCGCGCGAATTCCAACGGTTGATCGACGATGGAGACGATACGGCACAACCACCCACGACACAGCCATCACGATCAACTCGCGGCGGCGCAGCGCGGACTCGCGTGCTCAATATTGCGGTCGTCGCCCAACACAATCCATACAAGGGACTGCGCGCCTTCCAAGAAGCGGACGCAGTCGATTTCTTCGGTCGCGAGGCACAGATCAACCGCCTGATCGAGCGTCTGCGCGGCGAGGACACTGCAGCACATTTGATCGCGCTCGTCGGCCCCAGCGGCAGCGGCAAATCGAGCCTGGCGCGCGCGGGTCTGCTGCCAGCGCTGCGGCGCGGTGCCGTCCCCGGCTCGCGCAAATGGTATTTTGCGACGATGACACCGGGCACACACGCACTGAATGAATTCGAACAGAGCATCGGGCGGATCGCCAACCGCCAACCGCAGGGCTTGGCAAAAGCCCTGCGCGGAGACCCGCAGCAAGCGGTGACACTGGTCGATGCATTGATCCCCAGTACGGTGACCTTCGTTCTGCTCATCGACCAATTCGAGGAAGTGTTCAGCCTGACCAAAGACGAGGAGGAGCGCACCGCATTCTTGACGATGCTGAGCGTGCTGGTCACCCGCGCCCGCGCGCGGATCGTCCTGAC
>CAYTME010000016.1:0-10326 GCA_964438415.1 uncultured Pleurocapsa sp.
AGAAAGCGGCGGAGGTGATGTAGTAGTTGCCGCCGAAGAAGGCGACCGCCACCATCATGTAGACGATGGTGTACGGCATCAACCGCCGGTAGCTGCGCCAGTGAAAAAGAGCTGCCCCCGCGGTGAACATGCTCATCAGCCACGACCAGAACAGCAGCGACCCCGCCTGTGATCCCCAGAGCGCGGTCGCGCGGAAGAAGTCGGGCATATCTGGACTGCTGACCGACCAGACGTAGGCATTCTGGTAATCCTGCGTCATCAGCGCCGTTTGCAAGGCGACGATCGCGACTGTCATGAGCGCGAAGGTGACGAACACGCCGTTGCGGCCGCTGCGCACGATCGTCTCGCTGCGCGCGATGCGCTCTCCGTAAAACGAGGCCGCAGCGGCGTAAAGCGCGGCGAAGAAGGCCAGCAGCGTCGCTGCAAAGCCGATTTCAGACAGCATGAGCTGTGCTCCTATTCACACTAGGCATCCACTGCTTGCAGGGGGACACTCTCTTCATAGCGGCTGGGGCACTTCAACTGCACCTCGGTGGCATAGAACACCCCGTCGCTGCCCAACTGACCCGACAAGATCGCCTGCGCTTCGTGCTGAAGCAGATCGGGCATCACCTGACCCTCGACGTGGACGGGCAGGCGGGCGGCGCTCGGGTCGTTAACCGCGTTGTGCAGCGCCAGCGCCAGACTGCTCGTCTCCGCTGGAATGTGGGCGATCGTGAAGTCGAGGATCAGACTGCTGCCGTCGTAGACGATCGTATCGCCGACGACCGCGCCGGTGATGCGGACGGTCTTGCCCATGTATTCGGCATTGTTGACCAATTCATCGATGGTGATGAAATAGCGCGCCCCATTCATCGTGCCGGACACGATCAAGAAGACGACCGCGCCCAGCAGCAGCAGGCCGCCGATCAGGAACTTGAGGTGCTCACCGCTGGTGCGCACCGACGCAGCCGGAAGGCCGCTTTTCTCCCATGTCATTTCAGCCATAGCAAGGCTCCACTCCCCATGGCAACGGTCAGTTGCATGAAGCTTACCCTAGGCGGACGCGGAAAAGACCGCACATTCGACACAATTCTTTCATGATGTCTATCACCGATCTAGCGCTGGCTTTTGCCTCACAATCAGGGCATGAAGGAGTTACGCATGTTTCGCATCCAGAGCCTGCGCACAAAACTTGTGCTCGTGTTTGCGCTTTTGGCGCTCGTGCCGCTGGCGGCGATGCTGTTCTTCGGCCACTTCTTCACGCGCAGCGCGCTCTCACAGCAGGCGCTCGACCGGTCGGCGCATCAAGTGCGCCTCCAGGCCGAAGGTATCGTCAGCGCCCTGCGCCAGGTGCACGGCGATATCATCTATCTGAGCGAGCTGCGCGCCCTGACGATGCTGCGCCGGCAAACGGACCCGGCGCAGATCGAGCTGTGGCGGCGCGAAGTCGCCCAGGATCTGCTCGTGCTGGCCTCGACGCGCCCGATGTACCACGCGCTGCGCATCCTCAGCCAAGATGGGGACGAGCGCGTCGGCGTCCGCAGCGGTGAACGCCTTGTCGAGGTCATCACTGTCCCGCAGAACCGGCGTGGGACGCCGTACTTTTACGAGACGCTGGCGCGCGCGCCAGGCGAGATCTACGTCTCGCCCTTCGAAGCGCAGGACGGCGAAAACGCGCCCTACATCCACTATGCACTGCGGCTGGTCGACGGTGTGGCGGTGATCGATGTCGAGGTCGGTTGGCTGCTGCGGCTGCTGCCGACCTCGAACGGCGATGCCTGGGCGCTGATCGATCAGGATGGACGGCTGCTGGTCTACCCGGATGGTTTTGTGCCGCCGACCGACGCACAGGAGATCGAGCGGATGCTCGACGGTCAGCGCGGGAGCGTGGAGACGTCATCCAGTGTATACGTCTACGAGACGATCTACCCGTCCGCCATCGATCGCAGCCAATACTGGGTGCTCATCCAGCAAACGCCGGTCGGGGTGCTGTACGCATCGGTCAACCAGTTCTACCTCATCTCGATCCTGTTCATCGTCGGGGTCGCGGGCGTCGCGCTGGTCATGGCGCGCACGACGCGCCGCTGGCTGCTGGCGCCGATCGAAGCGCTGCATCAGATGACGACGCGCTTTGGAAGCGACGGCAAAGCGCCGCCGCTGCCCGATGCACCGCCGACCGACGAGATCGGCACCCTCACCTGGGCCTTCTGCGAGATGGCGCAGGAACTCGAACGCAAGCGCAAGCAGGAGCACCGGTTGATCGAGCGGCTGATCCGCGCCCAAGAGGAAGAACGGAAGTTGGTCGCTTACGATCTGCACGACGGCTTGATCCAGCAGATGGTCGGCGCGCGCTTCTACCTGAGCAACTGTCGCGATCGCTGTCCAATCGACGCGCTCGACGCGCGCAGCGGTATCCGCAAAGGCTGCGAGGCGTTGAGCGAGGCGATCATCGAGGGGCGGCGCATCATCGAGGGGCTGCGCCCGGCCGCACTGGACGATCTTGGGCTGGTGGCGGCTATCGAGGAGATCGCCCAGTCGAACGCGGCTGCGGCCGGCTGGCAGCTCGATCTCGACTTACAGCCGCTGACAGCAGAGCCGCCGAAGACGGTCGCTGTCACACTCTATCGCATCGCGCAAGAGGCGCTCAATAACGCGCGCAAACATGCGCAGGCAGGGCGGGTCCGTCTCGCGCTGCACAACGGCGTCGGCATCCACCTGTCGATCGAAGACGACGGCATCGGCTTCAGCCCGTCCCAGCTCGGCGGCGATGAGCACGGCCTCGGCATCACGACCATGCACGAACGGGCGATGCTGATTCACGGCGTTTGCACCATTCGCAGCGCGCCCGGTGCAGGCACGCAGGTCGAGGTTGTTGTGCCCAATTCTGTGCCGGCGCAGGCAGCGCCAGAGGAGGTGTCGAGATGGAGGAGCGCAGCGGGCCGATCCACGTCGTGATCGTCGATGATCACGGCATCGTGCGCCAGGGCTTGCGCGCGCTGCTGACGCGCCCCGGCATCGAGGTCGTCGGCGAAGCTGAAAACGGCGGCGATGCGGTTTCGCTCGCCCAAAGCCTACAGCCCGATGTGATGCTGCTCGATATCCGCATGAAAGATGGGGACGGCCTGCAAAGCCTGCCGCATATCAAGTCCGTCGCGCCGCGCACGAGCGTCATCATCCTGACGACGTACGCTAACCCCGCCTATCTCGCACGGGCGATCAGCGGCGGCGCTGCCGGCTATCTGTCGAAAGAGACCGACCCGGATCAGATCGTGCGCGCTGTGCGCGCGGCGGCAGCAGGCGATGACTTGATCGACCGCGCTCTGCTGCAAGCCGCGCTGACTCAGGCGCTCGACTTGAGCAGCGCGCCGGGATCAGAGCCAGCCGAGATGCCGGTCGAACCGCTGTCCGAACGCGAGCGCGATGTGCTGCGCCTGATCGTGCAGGGTTTCGCCAACCAGGCGATCGCCGAGACTCTCAACGTCAGCATCCCGACGGTCAAAACACATGTACAGCACATCCTGCAAAAGCTGCACGTCTCCGATCGCACGCAGGCGGCACTGCTGGCGGTGCGGCTGAAGCTGGTCGATTGAAAATCGTCCAGCGGTATGACGGGCATTCATCCCCGCGAACGATTGCTTCGGGCGCTGCGTGGGACAGAATGGAACGTAGGTGGCGAGGATGCGTCCGAAGCGCGTGCCCCCATCGATCGATACCGACGCCGGCGGCCATTCAGCCGAGATGGCGGTCTGGAAGGATTGCAGTCATGACCAGAGTGAAGTTGTTCGTCATCGCCGGCAGCGCGCTGCTCACCTTGGGGGTGAGCCTGCTGGCGTTGGGCAGTTCACACACCTTCGCTCAGGAATATGGGGACGCCCAATACGTCGGCGCGAGCGAGTGCGCATCGTGCCACCGTAACCTCGCGCGTGTGCACGAAAACAGTGCCCACAGCCTTACCCTACGCGAGGTCGGGCGCAGCCGGAACATCATCCTGGGCGATTTCAGCCAGGGTGAGGATGTCCGCGTCGTGCAGTTCCCTGGCGAGGATGCGCCGCGCGCATTCACCGCCGACGATATCGCCTACGTCGTCGGGACGGGGCGCTACGCTCAGCGCTATCTCTACCGAGTCGAACGCAGCGATTATCGGCTGCTGCCCGCCGAATGGCGCACCGCCGACGGCACATGGCAGCGCATCGATCTGGCCGAGTCGTGGGACGACCCAGCCTACGACTGGGAGGACAACTGCGCCTACTGTCATGTGACCGGTCTCGATGTCGAACGCGGGCGCTGGCGGGATGACGGCGTGCAGTGCGAAGCCTGTCACGGTCCATCGAGAGAACACATTCAGCGCGCTAGGGACGCCGGACGGCGCGCCGATGAAGAAGAACTGGCCGCCATCCGTGCCTCGGTTCATCCTGGCACCGACCCGCAGATCTGCGGTCAGTGTCACAGCCGGGGCACAGGGGCGGACGGCGCGCCGTTCCCGATCGGCTATCTGCCCGGCGGCGACCTGGCGGCGGTGTTCGCACCGATCGCGCCCAATGACATGGCGCACTGGTGGGCCAGCGGCCACGCGCGGCAGGTCAACATGCAGTACAACGAGTGGATGAGCGCAGGTCACGCGGGCGCGCTGGAGGCACTGCGCGAAGTCGACGGCGCGGGCGCGAGCTGTTTGGTCTGCCACAGCGCCGACTACTCGGATGCGCAGCGCGTGCTGGCCGCGATCGAGGCAGGAGACCGCGAAGGACCTGCGCCGGAGCCGCTGACGGTCGAGATGGCGCGGTTCGGCGTCACGTGCGTGAGCTGTCACGATCCGCACAGCGGCGATCGAACGCTGCCCGCCAATCTGACCCAGGAGCCGTACGCGCTCTGTGCGGGCTGCCACAGCAGTGCTGGTGACGAGATCGGTTTGCATCATCCCGTGCGGGAGATGTACGAGGGCGTCGGCCTGGTCGAGGGCATCCCGGGCGTCGCCGGGGCGCATTTCGACGCCGAAGACGGCCCGACCTGCATCACCTGTCACCTGCCGACCGTGCCGGTGGATGGCGGCGGCCAGCGCATCAGTCACGCGCTCAACCCGATCCTGCCCGCGCAGGCCGAGCCGGATGCCGGGCTGCTGGATGGCTGTACTGTTTGCCACGAGACGCAGGTGGATGCAGCTCAGATGCAGGCGTTCATCGACGACGTGCAGGCTGACATCCGCGCTCGCATCGAGACCGCTCGCGCAGCCGTGACCGAGATGACGCCCACCTGGGTGACAGACGCGCTCGATTTCGTCGAGGGTGACGGCAGCCTGGGTGTGCACAATTACGCCTATGCCGATGCCGTGCTCGATGCCGTCTTCATTGAACTCGGCCTCTACGAAGCGGCGCAGTGAGGAAGGTCAGCCATGGACACACGCAGAAGCACGCTCATCATCTGGCTGATCGGCCTGGGGCTGACGCTGATCGGGGCCGGGCTGGCCCCGCTGCTGGTCGCGCGGGCGCAGGATGTCGAAACGACGCCCGAACCAGTGGCCATGATCGAGCAAAACGCCGCCACCGCCATCCAACCGACGGGCGATAACGGCTACTGCGCGCTTTGTCACAGCCAGCCGTGGCGGACGGTGACGCTGCGCAGCGGTGAGATACTCAATCTTTATGTCGATGCGGGCTTGATCGCGGCGTCGGTGCACGGCACGAGCAGCCAAGCGGGTGCGCTCGGCTGCCTCGATTGTCACGGGCGTGACGCATTCCCGCATAGTGGACCAACGCCGAGCGACCGGCGCACCTACGCCATCGACAGCGTGCAGATTTGCACGACTTGCCATACGCAGCAGCTTGCTGAGCTGGAGACCGGACTGCACGATCAGGCCATTTTGGCGGGCAATCTGGCGGCCGCCGTCTGCACCGATTGTCATGGCGCGCACGATGTACGGCGAGTTTCGCAGTTCCCACAGCTCGTCGCGGGCGTTTGCGGCGATTGCCATACGACGACGTTGGCCGAATGGCGCGCCAGCGCTCATGTCGAGATCGGGCCGTTGGGGTGTGGGAGCTGCCATTCGCCGCACAGCCAGCGCCTGCGCGTCGAGGGCGATACCGACACCCTGTGCCTGAACTGCCATAAAGAGATGCCCCTGCTGTTCGTACATGCCACGCATGTCAGCACCGAAAGCCCAGTCGTCTGCGCGGATTGTCATATGTTCCGCGGGGCAGATACGCAGCGAACCGCGGCGAACGGCACGCCGATGTCCACCGGACATTCGATGCAGCTCGACACAACACCGTGTAACACCTGTCACGAGCAGCTTGTCGCCAGCGGTGAATGGGCGCGCTTGATCGCCGACCGCCAGGCTGAGGCCGCCGTCGCTGCGCCCACCGCGCCTGCCGAGACGGCAGCATCGGGACAGCCAACCGGAGTTGAAGGCAGTTACATCCAACTTTTCCAAGGCCTGATCTTGGGCCTAGGCTTCGGCATGACGGCGGCAGCGGTGTTCATCGCGCGCGGCAGCCGCCAAGCTGATGTGCGGCAGCGTCAAGCGCCGCCGAGTGAGGGGGTGGAAGAATGAGCCAAACACCAGAGCCGCCGGAACCGCAGCCCAGCACGCCAGCGCCGAATACGCGTCTGCTCTCTCGGCGCGACATGATCACGCTGCTGATCGGTACAGGCGCGACCTTCGTGCTCGCCGCATCGCTGGCGCAGCCGCTCGATACCTTCGCCCGCGAGATCTTGGCGCAGCGCGAACAGGCCGGGCACGGCGAGGGCGATGCGCGCTACCACTGGGTGATGGTCATCGACCTCGGCAGATGCGTCGGCTGCGATTACTGCGTCTGGGCGTGCCAGGCCACCAATGATGTGCCCGACGACATGCGCTGGAATATCCGCGTTGAAGACCAAACACGGCTGGGCAATACCTTTCACATTACCCGACCGTGCCTGCACTGCCGCCATGCGCCGTGTGTGCACGTCTGCCCGGTCTCGGCGACATATCACCGCGCCGACGGCCTGGTCGTCATGGATTACGACAAGTGCATCGGCTGCCGCTACTGTCAGACCGCCTGCCCGTATGGCGCGCGCAGCTTCAATTGGTTTGAGCGCGACGATACCAACCCACGCGTCCCCGAATGGGGTACGCCGGAAGTCCCGCGCCGCGCGCGCGGTGTGGTCGAAAAGTGCACCTTCTGCATCCATCGCATCGATGCCGGGTTGGCCAAGGGGCTGATGCCGGGCGTCGATCGCGAGGCCACGCCCGCGTGCGTCAACATCTGCCCGGTCAAGGCGCGTTACTTCGGCAATCTGAACGACCCGACGAGCGAAGTCGCCCGCATCATCAATTCCCAGCCGACGCTGCGCCTGCGCGAAGATCTGGGCACCGATCCGAGTGTCTACTATCTTCCACCGGAGGGCTTGATCTGATGGTCGCGCATACGCCCGCCCAACCCGTCCACGTGCCTGCGCCCGCGCCCGTGCTCAGCCCCGGCAAACGGCCGTCCCGGCTCTTTCTCGGTTGGATCGCGCTGCTGGTCGTCATGCTCGTCATCGGCGTGATCAGCGCCATCCCCGTGCTGACGCAGGGGCTGGGTGTGACCAATTTGACGGACCAACTGCCGTGGGGCTTGTGGATCACGGTCGATCTGTCGGCGATTGCGCTCGGCGCGGGCGCGTTCACGCTCTCCGCCGCCGTCTATCTGTTCGGCCTCAAGCGCTACGAGACGATCGCCCGCGCGGCGGTGCTCGTCGGGCTGCTCGGCTATTCGTCGGCCATGCTGGCGCTCTTCCTCGATATCGGGCGCTTCGACCGCTTCTATCACCCGCTCATCTACTGGAATGTCCATTCGGTGCTGTGGGAAATCACGATGTGCGTGGTGCTCTACTCGACCGTGCTCGTGATCGAGCTGCTGCCGGTCGTCATCGAAAGCACGCCGCTGAAGCGGATCGGCTTCCTGCGCGGCTTCGCGCACTTCGTCCACAGCTTGATGCCGTTTGTCGCGCTGTTGGGCATGGGGCTGTCGCTGCTGCACCAGTCGTCGCTCGGGGCGACTTACGGCATCTTGACCGCGCGCCCGGTCTGGTATTCGCCGAGCGCACCCGTCCTCTTCATCCTCTCGGCGGTGGCTGCTGGCCCGGCGCTGACGCTGCTGGTCACGATCTTGTCCGGCAAGCTGCTGCGCAAGCAGATGGTGCCCGACGATGTGCTCGACGGCGTCGCCAAGCTGGTCGGTTTCGCCTGCCTAGCCTATCTCTACCTCAAGCTGTGGAGCTGGGCGGCGACCAACTACTACTCCTTTGTGCCGGAGCAGCGGCTCGGTGCCGAGATCTTGGCGCAGTTTACCCCGTACAATTTCACCTTCTGGTTCGGTGAGGTTCTATTCGGCGCGCTCGTTCCGGCCATCTTCATGCTCTGGCAGAGTCTGCGCCGCACGCGCTACGCCGTCATGCTGGCCGCGCTCATGATCATCGCCGGGCTGGTCATCAACCGCTGGAATATGACGCTTTCGGGTTTCGTCATCCCGCTGGATTGGTCACCGGGGGTCGCCAACGTTTTCCCGATCAACACCTATGAGCCAGCGCTGATCGAGTGGGGCGTCGCCATCGGCATCGTCGCGTACAGTTGGCTGGCGTTCACGCTCGGCGTCCGCGTCTTGAATATCTACCCGGCGGCGCGTCCGCTGATGGAAACAGAACCGCAGCCGCCCGCGCCCCCAGCTCAGCCAGAGGGCGATCAAAGCGACGAGGCGCTCGCTTCGCCCGCTTGATGCGCGCACGAAGGCGATGCGTCTAGCTCCACTCCACGCATCGCCTTCGCTGTGATCGCTCAGCGCGGGCTGAAGATCGGCGCTGCAGGCAGGCCGTCCCGCTCCAGACCGAGCAGGGCGGCGAACGTCGGCGCGACCTGCACTGCGTCCGCATACCGTTCGGAGCCGTGCGGCACGCGCGGCCCGGCGAACAGCGCGAAGCGATCATCTCCCGGCAGGCCGGGGCGCAGACCGTGCGTCGAGATCGCCTTCGGCTGCACGACCGGTTCGGTCGCATCGGCGATCTCGGTCTCGAAGCTGACGCGCTCTGGCGCGACGAACACGAACACCTGATCGCGCAGCTCCAGCGGGATGCAGTCATTCGGGTAAGGCTCGACGCCGAATGCGGCCAGCTTCTCCGTCGTCTGCGCCAGCTCATCGCCATCGCGCGGGGCGACGAGCAGGCTGCCACCCTCGCACTGCACGCGCACGCCGGGGATGATGACACCGGGATGGAGCGCTTTGTCGATCGGGCTGTGGCCGTGGTCGCTCATGACGGCGATATTCCACTCGTCCTCGACCCCCGCCGCGCGCAGGCGCTGCATGATCCTGCCCAGCGCCAGGTCGGCCTGCACGACGCTCCACTGTGAGAATTCGCTCTTGTAGCCGGTGTAATGCTGGATCGTGTCCGTGATCAAGAATTCGGCGAAGATCAGGTCGGGCGCGTCCGCGCTGCTGGCCAGCACGCCAACCCAGTCGGCGATCATCTGGTCGGCCATCAGCCCGAAGAGCCAGCGCTGCACCTCGCTCGGCACCTCGATGTTCGGCAGAGCAGCGGGCACGCCGGCGGCGGCGCAGGTGCGTTCGAAGCGTTCGCCGGGCCGGTGGCTACCCACACGCCGCCAGGCTGCGTCGGCAGGTGCCGGCTCGGCGTCGCGTGCGCGCTGGATGAACTCGCCAACCCACCAGGGCGCCATGAAGATATCGGCGTCTTCCGGACGCACCATGCCGAAGCCGAGCACGGCGACATCGCGCCCGGCGGCTTTGGCGCGCGCCGGCAGCGTCGGCACGCGGATGTCGTCCGGCGTGGCGTAGCGGAACTCGTCACCGCCCCAGATCTTGTTGCCGTAGACTCCGCTGACATCGGCGCGCACACCGGTCAGCATCGATGTGCGTCCCGGCAGCGATGTGCCGAGCATCTCCGCGCGCAGGTTTTCGACGCGAAACCCGCGCGCCTCAAGGGCGGCGAAGTGAGGAAAACGCGCGCGGTCAGCAGCGTAATGCTCGGCGGCGACGCCGTCCACCATGAGCACGATCAATTTATCGGACATGAGACCCCTCTCCTGCGTTTCGTCTGCAAAACAAGAGGCAGAGCTGCACACCCTGCCTCTCCAGTCATGGCATCGCCGCTGCGTCTAGCGGCCCAGGCTGAACGCCGGCGGACGCAGATCGATGTAGAACTCCTGATGCGGCTGCCATTCGATGCTGTCGCGCATGGCGTAGAATTCGACCGTCTGGTAGAGCGGCGTGAACGGCACATCCTGGTCGAGCATGTCCGCGATGGCGCGGTAATTGGCCAAGCGCAGCGCGCTGTCGAACGACGAAGCGGCCTCGGCAGCCAGCGCTTGGAATG
>CAYTME010000016.1:10336-15177 GCA_964438415.1 uncultured Pleurocapsa sp.
AGCGATCCTTGTGCCCACATCGGGGGCCTGGGCCAGCGCTTGGAATGCTTCGCTCGGGGTATAGTACGCGCCCATCCAAGACGCCCAAGTTTGGACGATGCTGCTGGTCGCCGGGTCGCCGCTGGTGCCGAAGCTCTGCAGCGTGGCGATGTTCGAGCCGCTGAGCGAACGGTCGGCCCAAGCGGCGGTATCCAGCGGCGTGTACGACACGTTGACGCCGACAGCCGACCACATCTCGGCGATCACATCGGTGACCAGACGTCCGTTGGTGTAGTACGCCTCCGGCGGCGTGAACTCGATCACCTCGCCATTGTAGCCCGCCTGCGCCAGCAGCGCCCGCGCTTGTTCCGGGTCGTAGGCGAAAATCGGGCGATCGGGATCGTAGGCCATCTCACCGGGCAGATAGTAATCGTTCATCACGCGAACGCGCCCGCCCCAGAGCGACTCGGCGATGGCTTCGCGGTCGATGGCGAGCGCCAGCGCACGGCGGATGTCCGGATTGGCCGTCGGGCCGTTCTTGGTGTTGAAGTAGATGAGCATGAAATTGTAGACCGGCACGGCATCGACGCGGATGCCTTCGGTACCCGCCAGCGCATCGACCTGATCTGGCGGCACGGTCGTGATGAAATCGACCTCACCGCTTTGCAGCGCGGCGATGCGGGTGGCGATTTCCGGGATGACGCGCACAACCACGCGATCGGCGTCCGGCGCGCCCATCCAATAGCCCGTGTGCGCCTCCAGGATCAGGCGATCGCCAGGGATAACTTCGACGACGCGGTACGGCCCGGTGCCGATGGGCGCGGTTTGCAGCGCATCGAACTCGGTCGCTTCGACGTACGCGCGCGGCATGACGGCGCTGTACGGGTTCGACAGGCGCAGCGGCAGCAGCGGATCGACCGCCGGTGTCGTGATCGTTACCTCCAGCTCGCCAGTCGCCTCGACCGCGGTGATGTAAGGGGCGAACTGCGAGCGGATGAAGCTCTCCCGATCGCTGAACAGCAGGCGGTTGAGGCTGAAGGCGACATCGTCCGCGGTCATCACGGTGCCATCGTGGAACTGGACGCCCTCGCGCAGGGTGAAGACCCAGGTCGTGTCATCGACGGCTTCCCAAGCAGTCGCCAGCATCGGCTGCACAGCGCCGCTGCTGTCCGTGCGCGTGAGCTGGTCGAAGATCATGTGATAGATGCGGTTGCCGATGATCGCGCCCGGCACGTGGTGCGGGTCGAGCGAGAGGACTTCGGCGTTGATGCCGATGGTGAGCGTGCGCACTTCCTGCGCCGACGCCGCTAGCGGCAGCGACGCGATCAGGAAGCACAAGACGACGAGACGAACGATTCCCCGAAACATGAGCAGCCTTTCTGAAGTCTCCGCTAAATCACACACCGCAGTTAATTGATGGTGACATCCATCAAATCGCGCAGCCAATCGCCCAGTGTGCCGACGGCCATCGTCAGCAGGATGAGGGCCAGCCCCGGCATGGTCGAAAGCCACCAGGCCGTCGACAGATACTGCCGTCCCTCGTTGATCATGTTGCCCCAGGAGGGTGTCGGCGGCTGAATACCGATGCCGAGAAAGCTGAGGCCGCTTTCCAGGAGGATGATGCGCCCGACGCTGAGCGTCGCCAGCACGAGCAGCGGCGCGACCAGGTTGGGCAGCAGATGCAGCCGCATGACATGCAGATCGGAAGCGCCCAGCGCCCACGCCGCCAGCACGTAATCGCGTTCGCGCAGCGAAAGCACGACGCTGCGCACGACGCGCGCCACGACCGGGATGGTCGCCAGGGCGGCCAGCCCGACGAGCACCGCGAGCGATGTGCCGAGGACGAGCGATACCGCCACCGCCAGCAGCAGGAAGGGGAGCGAGAGCTGGACATCGACCAGATACATGACGATCGAGTCGAAGGCTCCACGCAGGTAGCCGCTGATGATGCCGAGCAGTGCGCCGAGCACCAGGCCGACGATCGTCGCAGCGCCGCCGACGACGAGTGACACCTGGCCGCCGTGCAGGATGCGACTGAGGATGTCGCGTCCGGTCGCGTCGGTGCCGAGCGGATGCTGTGCCAGCGCGAGCGGCGGCGACAGACGGGCGCGCAGGTTCATCTCGGTCGGGCTGGCGGGCGCGACCACATCGGCGAAAATGACGCACAGCGTCAGAGCGAGGAGCGCGATCAGGCTCAAGTTGACCCAGGGGTTGGCGATGCGCCGCCATCTGCTCAGCGGCGCGGACACCGGGGCCGCGCTGCGGGTAGCCGATTCGGGCAGGACTCCCGATTGTTCGATCTTGGTGATCATCGTGCACCTTCCGCTCGAATGCGAGGATCGAGCGCCGTGTAGAGCAGATCGACGCTCATGTTGGTCAGCCCGAAGGCCAGCGCGCTGATGATGACGACCGCCTGGATGACGGGGTAGTCGCGCGCGCCGATCGACTGGGCGGCGAGCAGACCGATGCCCGGCCAGGCGAAAACCGTCTCGATGATGGCCGCGCCGCTGATGATGGCCGCCACCTGCAAGCCGACGACCGTCAGCACGGGGATGCGCGCATTGCGCAGCGCATGGATGTAGAGCACGCGCTGGTCGCTCAAGCCTTTGGCGGCGGCGGTGCGGATGAACGGCTCGCTCAAGATTTCCAGCAGCGATGAGCGCGTCAGGCGGATGATGAAGGCGAGCGGGTAGATCGTCAGCGTGATCGTGGGCAGGATCAGGTGAGAGGGCGTGTCGCGCCCGAACGTCGGCAGTACGCGGAGCTGCACCCCGAAGAACAGGATCAGCAGAATGCCGATGAAGAAAGCTGGCATCGACTGCCCGGCCAAACTGAGCGACATGATCGTGCGGTCGAAGGCCGAATTGCGCTGCCGGGCGCAGACGATGCCGAGCGGGATGCCTAACAGGATCGATAGGATGAGCGCGGGCACGCCTAGCTCGATGGTCGCCGGGATGCGCTCAGCCACGACATCCCACGCAGGCCGGTTGAATACGATCGAGCGCCCGAAATCGCCCTGGACGACGCCGCCGAGATAGCGCATGTACTGGGTCGACAGCGGCTGGTCAAGACCGAGTGAGGCGCGGATGCGTTCGTAGTCTTCCATCGTCGCCGTCTGCGGCAGCAGCAGCGCGACCGGATCACCTGTCAGCCGACCGAGCACGAACGTGAGCGTGACCACGCCGAGCATCGTCAGCAGCATGCGCCCCAAACGTCCCGCCAAGAACTGCGCCATGTCTTGCTTCCATCCCACCAAAATTCACGCTCAACTAAACCATCTGCGCGTCAAATCCGATTGATCGCGAGGTTAAGGCTCGGGAGGGGCGTCGAGAAATATGCCTTAACATTCCTTGAGTCCGTGTTGCAGCCCGCCGACTTTTCTGTAAACTCTGGCGTCACTTCCTGAACCGACGATCTGTAAGCGTAAGGATAGATGCAGCGTGGCAAAGTTCGACGTGATCCTGAGCGGAGATGCCCCCATCCCATCGAGCGGCTACAGCCAAGCGCTCAAATTCGGCGGGTTGGTCGTCACATCGGGCTATTTGGGCACGCACCCCGATGGTTCCGGCGTCGTCAAAGGCGGTTTCGAAGCGGAGGTGCGCCAGGCGCTCGCCAATATCGGCGCGGTGCTGCAGGCGGCGGGCTGCACGTTTGCCGATGTCGTGCGCGTCAATGTCTCGTTGGTCGAAATCGAGCGCTTCGCCGAGATGGATCGCATCTTCCGTGAGTACTTCCAGCCGCCCTACCCGACGCGCAATACGATCGGCGTCAAGGAGCTGTGGGGCGGCGCACAGGTCGGCTTCGATGTGTGGGCGATCGCGCCGGAGGGGGAATGAGCGCCATCATCGACCGCGCGTTGGCAGAGCAGGTGCTGGCACATTTCGACCCGCAGGATCCGGTCGAGCTGGCGCGCAGCTTGATCCGCATCCCGTCGTACCTGTGGCACGAGTCTGAGATCGGCTTCTGGATCGCCGATTGGATGCGCGCGCGCGGCTTCGAAGTCGAGCTGCAGGCCGTGCCCCTGCGCGATGGGGGTGTGACGCATCAGGCCATCGGCACGCTCAAGGGCGACGGCAGCGGTCCCAGCCTGATGCTGTGCGGCCATACCGATACGAGCGACTGGGGCGGCCGCCCGTTCCGCGAGCGCGAGTGGACGCACGATCCGTTCGGCGCAGATATCGAGGATGGGTATCTCTACGGCCTGGGCGCGATCAACATGAAGGCGGGCGTCGCCAGCATCTTGCAGGCCGCTGAGCTGGTGCGGCGCAGCGGCAGCCCCCTGCGCGGTGACTTGATCGTCGCCTGTGTCGTGGCCGAGACGGGCGGCGGGGTTGGCGCGCTGCACTTGATCGAGAGCGGTCTGCGCCCCGATTACTGCATCGTCACCGAAGCGGGCAATCTCGATGTCGGCCTCATCTCCGTCGGCTATGTGCAGGGCAAGGTGCGCGTCAAAGGCGAGTTCAAGCACCGCGTGCCTTACGTCAACCCGATCGAGCAGATCACGAAGGTGATCGCCGCTTTCGGCCCGGCCTACCGCCCGCTCATCCCGGCGAGCGAAGGCGGCTGGCTGCGCTTCACACCGCACCCGCTCATCCCCGGCTTCCCGGCGATGGCCGTGCGCAATATCGAGCATTTTCAAGATACGACGACGCTCATGTTCGATCTGCGCATCATCCCTGGCATGACTGAGGACAGCGTGCGTGAGGACATGGCGCGCCTGCTCGACGGCATCGCCGCGCAAGACCCCGACTTTCACTACGAGCTGATCATTCCCCAAAGCCCGCAGCAGCCGAACATGCCCGCCCGCGAGGCCACGCCGGTCGATGCGCCGGTCGTCGCGCGCTTGGTCGAGGCGCACACTT
>CAYTME010000016.1:15187-29337 GCA_964438415.1 uncultured Pleurocapsa sp.
ACCGGTCGTCGGCGCGGGGCATCGCATCGGCGCGACGGCGGATACGTGTCACTTCAAAGGCGTCGGCATCACCTGCGTCGAGTATGGCCCTGGCTTCATCCCAATCTGGCCGATGGTCGATGAGCGCATCGAGATCGCGCAGATCGTGACGGCGACGCAGACGCTCGCGCTGACGGCGGCGGCGGTGTGCGCGTGAGGACGTGACGCGTGATGTGGGATGCAAGACCATGTATGAGCGGGAATGCAAGTCGACGGCGTGTCGCAAATGCTCGCTCGATCGGATCTGTTTTCAGATGAGGGGTGGAGATGGGGACGACTCAGCGCTTCGAGGACTTGATCGCCTGGCAGAAGGCATATTCATTCAAGCAGCGTATTTATGAGATGACACACCGGGAAAGATTCGCGCGCGACTACGGTCTTGTCCGTCAGATGCAGCGCGCAGCAGGTACTCGCGGATCCGAGAGCACACTGCGCCTCTGGTCGGCAGGTCGGACTGGTTGGGACGCATCTCGCCGCGGCGCAAGCTTCAACTTACGTCCGGTTCAGGATGCGCCCTCGCATCACGCATTACTCGTCACGCATCACACTCAAGGACTTCTATGATCGCTGAACTCAACACGCACACCATCCTCGATCTCTACACCCGGATGCTGCGCATACGGCGTTTCGAGGAGCAGGTCGGCAAGCTGTTCGCGCAGGGCCAGCTCCCTGGCTTCGTCCACCTCTACATCGGCGAGGAGGCCGTCGGCGTCGGCGTCTGCTGCGCGCTGCGCGATGATGACTACATCACCAGCACCCATCGCGGTCATGGCCATGTGATCGCCAAAGGCGGCGACTTCGACCGTATGATGGCCGAGCTGTTCGGCAGGGCGACCGGCTACTGCAAAGGCAAAGGCGGCTCAATGCACATCGCCGATTTCGAGATCGGCATGTTGGGCGCGTGCGGCATCGTCGGCGGCGGCATCCCGGTCGCCGTCGGTGCGGGGCTGAGCGCCTACTACCGCGGGACCGATCAGGTCTCGGTCGCCTTCTTCGGCGATGGCGCGGCCAACGAGGGCAGCTTCCACGAGTCGCTCAACCTCGCCTCCACGCTGCGCCTGCCGGTCATCTTCGTCTGCGAGAACAACCAGTATGGGGAGTTCACGCCCGCCGAAAAGGCGATGAACATCCGCAATATCGCCGATCGTGCGGCGGCCTACGGCATCCCTGGCGTGATCGTGGACGGCACGGATGCGCTGGCAGTGTACGAGGCGGCCAGCGCGGCGGTGGCAGGCGGCGCACTTCATAGCTGGCCGCCGTCACGACACCGCGGCCATGCCGAAGGCGAGGCGGCTTTCCTGGCCGGGCAGCAGTACCGGTCGCCGGAGGAGCTGAGCGCCGCCGAGCAGAACGACCCAGTGCTCAAGCTGCACACCTACATCGTCGAGCGACAGATCGTGCCCGCCGATCAGCTCGAAACGCTCGACGCCGAGATCACGGCGCAGGTGGCGCGCGCTGTTGAATTCGCGCGCAGCAGCCCCGAACCGGAGTACGAGTCGATCTTCGAGGATACGTGGGTGTAGGGGAAGTTGAAAGTCACGCGTGATGAGTCGAGCAGTCGTGACGAGGTGAGGTGACCGCTGCCGACTTGGTGCTCAGTTCATGAGGGGGTAAAGACGATGATCGAGACCGAGACCCGACAACTGCACAGTGCGCCGACTCCGGAGATGATCGCGGCGTACTATGACGCCATGCGCCCATTCTGGCATCCAGTGCTGCCGGTCGCGGCGCTGGATGCGGGGATGCCGCAGGCTGCTGAACTGTTGGAGACGCCGCTCGTGATCGCACGCTTGAACGGCGCACTGGTCGCGCTCGATGATCTGTGCCGCCACTTTCAAGCGCGCCTATCGCTGGGCGAAATCCGCCAAATTGCCGGCCACGGCGAATGCGTCATGTGTCCGTATCACGGCTGGACGTATGATGCCAGCGGCCAGTGTGTCGATATCCCTCAGCTCGCGCCAGGACGTCAGATCCCGGCGAGTGCTCGTGTACCATCCTATCCCGTCGCCGAGCGTTACGGGCTGGTCTGGGTGTGCTTGGAACCGGCACCGCGTTACGATCTGCCGACGCTGCCCGATTTGGAAAACGATGCATTCTTGACCGGGCCGCTGCGCACCTATGCACCCTGGGCGGCGGCAGCCCCGCGCGTGATCATGGCCGCGCTCGATGACACACACGGCCCCTGGGTGCATGAGGGGCTGGTCGGCGATCGGGCGCATCCACAGCCGCCGGAGCATCGCGTCTGGCGTGAGGGGCAGTCCCTCAAGGTCGCCATCCGCATGACGCAGCCGAAGAACGCGACCATCGACGATGGGAGCGATGAGGCCTTCCGCGAAGTGTTGATCACGACGACGGTCGGCATCCCCAACACGATCCATTTCGATATCCGTGCGGCAGACGCCCGCGATGGGCGCGTGACGCTGATCTGGCAGGCGGTTTGCCCGCGCCGCTGGAACCTGACCGAGACGTTCTGGGGGTCGGCGCGCAATTACGATCTCGACCGCCCGGTGTATGATGAGGCTTTCGAGGCGCTGCAGGATACCCTGCGCGAGCAAGACCGCCGCATCGTCGAAAGCCAGCGCCCCTGGCTGCTGCCGCCCTTCTGGACGAAGGTCGAGCTGCCGCTGCGCCCTGCCGATCTGCCGCTCATCGAGTACCAGAACTGGTTGGAGTCGCTGGGGATCACCATCGATCTGTAGGAGGAAAAACCACGTGCCACGCAAGACTTACATCGCAGCGATCAAAGAAGCCCTGACTGAGGAGATGCGGCGCGACCCCAACGTGCTGCTGATGGGGGAAGATGTGCGCATCGGCGTCTTCGCCGGGACGCGCGGCTTGCATGCCGAATTTGGCGACAAGCGCGTGATCGATACGCCGATCTCCGAGCTGGCCGTCGCCGGGGCGGGCGTCGGCGCGGCAGCGACCGGCCTGCGTCCCGTCGTTGATCTGATGTTCGGGACGTTCTTGTATTTGGCTTTCGACCAGATCGCCAACCAGGCCGGCGCAATGCGCTACATGTTCGGCGGTCAGACGCGGCTGCCGCTCGTCTACATGGTGCAGAACGGCAGCGGCTCCAGCGCTGGCCATCATCACAGCCAGTCGGTGCATCCGTTCTTCATGAACATGCCGTTGATCAAGGTCGTCATGCCCAGCACGCCATATGATGTGAAAGGGCTGCTCAAGGCTTCCATCCGCGATGACAACCCGGTGGTCTTCCTCAATCACTTGGCGCTCGGCGGGCAGCGCGGGGAGGTGCCCGACGAGGAGTACGTCATCCCGCTTGGCAGCGGCGAGGTTAAGCGAGCCGGCAGCGATGTCACCATCTGCGCCGCTGGGTTGATGGTGCATCATGCGCTCAAAGCGGCGGCTGTCTTGGAGCAGGAAGGCATCAGCGCCGAGGTGATCGATCTGCGTACGCTCAAACCCTGGGACGAGGCGCTCGTGCTCGAAAGCGTCGCCAAGACCGGGCGTTTCGTTGCGGTTGACGAGAGCTACCCCGTCTGCGGCGCTGCCAGTGAGTGGGCGGCGACCATCGCCGAGAAGGCTTTCGACGACCTGAAAGCGCCGCCGCAGCGAGTCACCAGCCTGCCGGTGCCGATGCCGTTCAGCCCCAAGCTGGAGAAGATGGTCGTGCCATCGCCGGAAAGCATCGCCGCGGCGGCCAAGCGCACGCTCGGCGAGCCGGTCAGCGGTTGAGCATTGTGATGCGTGATGCGTCATGTGTGGTGGGGCAGATGTGATGGTTGGACGAGGCTTCATCACGGATTCGCTACGCATCACGCGTCACCGGTCACGCATCACTCACGGACACCAACACAATCGAGAGGATCACTTGACATGGCGCTCGTCCCGGTCTATATGCCCAAGTTCGGTATGACGATGACGCACGGCGTCATCACGCAGTGGCACAAGCAGGAAGGCGAACGGATCGAGCAAGGTCAGCCGCTGCTGTCGGTGGAGACCGAAAAGGTCAACGTTGATGTCGAAGCGCCGGCCAGCGGCACGATCGTCGAACTGAGTTTCGAAGTCAACGAAGAAGTCGAAGTCGGCACCGTCGTCGCCTATATCGAAGAGTAGCGCAGCGCAGCCGAAGCGAAGGAAATCTACGATGTCACGTTTGGTCGGCAAGACCGCCATCATCACCGGCGCGGCGCAGGGCATCGGGCGTGCCATCGCACTGCGCTTCGCCGAGCAGGGCGCGCAGCTCGCGCTCTGCGATCTCAACGCCGAGGCTGTGGCGCAGGTCGCACAGCAGGGGCGCGAGCTGGCGCTGCGCCATGCCGCGGGTGAATATGCCTGGCTCGCGGAACGCTGCGATGTCTCGCAGCGCGATCAGGTCGAGCGCTTCATCGCCAGCACGGTCGAGCGCGTCGGCATCCCACACATCTTGGTCAACAACGCGGGCATCTTCTTCAACGCCTCGCTGCTGGAGATGACCGACGAGCAGTGGGCGCGCATGATGGATATCAACCTCAAGAGCGTGTTTCTGTTCACACAAGCGGTGCTGCGGCTGTGGGTCGAACACGGCATTCGCGGTGTCATCGTCAATTTGGCGTCGATCAGCGCATCGATCGCGTTCACCAATTCGGCGGCCTACTGCGCCTCGAAGGCGGCGGTCGCAGCGCTAACACGCTGCACCGCTTTGGAATATGGGCCGCATGGCATCCGCTGCAACGCGATGGCTCCGGGCATCATCGATACGTCGCTGCTGCCCGACCCCGAAGGCGCGAAAGCTTGGGCGAACCGCATCCCCCTGCGGCGGCTCGGCCTGCCGGATGACGTGGCCGATCTGGCGCTGTTCCTCGCCTCGGACGAGTCGCGCTATCTGACGGGCGATATGATCTACTGCGATGGCGGCTGGATGATCGAGTGAGCGCGCCATCGAGCGGCGGGTATTGTGGGGTCGGGCTGGCATGACGACAAACCGCACGGCGGCTGATGCGCTGCGCGAGGCGTGCGCGCAGATCGCCCATGTCGCCGACGCGCCGGGAGCAGAGGCGCAGCGCCTGCTGTGCGCTGTGCTCGGCTTCGACCGCGCTCACCTGCTGGCGCATCCTGAAGCCGTCCTCACGGACGATCAGGCCGCGGCGTTCGCGGCGCTGGTGGACCGCCGCGCGACAGGTGAGCCGCTGCCGTACCTGCTGGGGCGCTGGCCGTTTTACGACCGCGAGCTGGTCGTCACGCCCGATGTGCTCATCCCGCGCCCCGAGACCGAGCTGCTGCTGGAGGCAGCGCTCGATTTCACTGCTGCGCGTCCGCCGGGGCGAGCGATCGATATCGGCACGGGCAGCGGCGCGCTGGCGGTGACGCTGGCGGCACTGCGCCCTGATTGGCGCGTCTTCGCGGTCGATATCAGCCCGGCGGCGCTGGCGGTAGCGCAGCGCAGCGCCGACCTGCACGGCGTGCGCGAGCGCGTGACGCTGATCGCGGGCGATCTGCTGACGCCGTTCGCGGGCGCTGCGGTGTTCGATCTGGTTCTGGCGAATCTACCCTACATCCCCAGCGAACGACTGGCCGAGCTGGAAGTGGCCCGCCGCGAGCCGCGCCTCGCGCTCGACGGCGGCGCGGATGGACTCGACCTGATCGGGCGGCTGCTCGGTCAGATGCCGTCACGGCTGCGCCCCGGCGGGCTGGCGCTGCTCGAGATCGACTGCACACAGGGTGAACGTGCGGCGGCGCTGGCGCGTGAACGCTTTCCCAGCGCGCAGATCGCCGTCCTGCCCGACCTCGCCGGGCTTGATCGTGTGCTGCGGGTGGCGCTGGGCTAACGCCGAGCAGGTCGATCGGAAGTCGAGATTCGTCTCACACTGCCGCTACTTCAATCCTGTCGAGGCGATACCCTGTGTGATGAAGCGCTGTAAGAAGGCGAAGATGAACGTCACCGGCAGCAGGCTCAGGACGGTCATGGCGAGCAGGTACTGCCACTGGATATCGAAGCGGCCTTGGTAGAGCTGCAAACCGAGCTGGAGCGTGAATTTATTCGTCTCTGTGAGCACGATGAGCGGCCACAGGAAGTCGTTCCAGCGCCACATGATCGAGAATACGGTCAAGACCGCAAGCGCCGGCGCTGCAAGCGGCAGGATGATCTGCCAGTAGACACGCCATTCCGACGCCCCATCCACACGTGCCGCATCGATCAGCTCATCGGGGATGGTGAGCATGTACTGCCGGAGTAAAAACACCCCGGTCGGCGTGGCGATCGTGGGGATGATGACGCCGAGCAGGTTGTTGTTCAGACCGAGTGCCGTGACGATCAAAAAGGCAGGAACGAGGTTCACCGTCCCAGGGATCACGATCGCCAGCAGGATCAACCCGAATACGACCTTCTGCCCTCGAAACTGATATTTGCTGAGCGCGAAGGCTGCCATGCTGCTGGTCAGCAGCGTCAGCACCGTCGCCGAAGCAGTCACGATGACGCTGTTCCCGAAGAAGGTGAAGAATTGAAAACGCTGCAAAGGATCGACATAGTTTTGCCACTGCAGCGAAAATGTCCGCTGAAGCTGCGTCCGCTCGACCGGCACCCGAATGATCTCGCCCGGCGCGTTAGGGTCGATCATCTGGGCTTCGCGGCCAATACGACGGACTTGCGCCAGGGTCACCTGCGTCCCATCGTCAAGCTGGACGTTGTACAGGGGCAGCGGGTTCTGATAGCCCTCGACCGTCGTCGTCAGCTCGGCATAAGGCAGCAGCTCCGGCGGGAAGCGCGTGATCGCCGCGGGTGTTTTGAAAGAGGACGAGACCGCCCACAGCACCGGGCCGAACATGAGCACTGTTCCAAGCGATAGATACAGGTACATGAGGATGTCAGACAGTGAGATGCGGCTCTGGTGACGTGTTCGCAGGAGAAAATCCATCACTTGTGACATGAGGCTCTCATTTCGTCTATCAGATCATGAATATTGGGCAGATGGAGGCGTGACGATCTCAGTCATCCGATCGTGAGAACCGGAGCCGGAGGATCGTGGCCACGATCAGCACGAGACCGACCAGAATCGAGGCCGCCGTCGCCAACCCGTAGTTGCGCGCATCGGTCGCAAAGCCGGTGTTGTAGATGTACTGGACGATGTATTGGGTCGATGTGCCCGGCCCGCCGCCCGTCAGCACGTAGACGTGATCGAAGACCTGCACCGAGCGAATGAGCGAGAGGATGAGGACGATCAGCATCGTCGGACGCAGCATGGGCAGCGTGATCAGCCGGAATTGATCCCAGCTCGATGCGCCGTCCACCTTCGCCGCCTCATAGAGCATGGCCGGGATCGACTGCAAGCCGGCCAGCACGATCAGCGTGTAGAAGCCCAGATTGGCCCACACACCGACGAAGATCGTCCAAAAACGCGCCCAATCGATGTTGAGCAGGAAATTGATCGTCTCCAAACCGAGCGCATCCAACCCCGCGTTGAGGATGCCGTCACGCTGCAGCGTCCAGCGCCAGATCAAACCGATGACGACGGACGACAGCAAAACCGGGTAGAAAAAGACGCTGCGAAAGAAACCGCGCGCAATGGTCGTGCGGTTGAGCAGGATGGCCGTCAGCACGGAAAAGAACAGCAGTGCTCCCACCTCGAAGACGACATAGATGAGGGTGTTGTACACGCCGCGCCAGAATAAATCGGTGACGCACGTGTTCGGCTCGAAGACGTTCTCGCAAGAGAGAAGGGTATTGTAATTGGCCAAGCCAACAAACCAGCGGTCTTGCGGTAGAGGCCGCAGGCCGCCGGTGACTGAATAATAGAAATTGAGCACGATCGGCAGCAGAGAGAAGATGGTGAACAAGATCATATGCGGCAGGATGAAGATGTACGCCATGCCGCGAATGCCGATGCGTTTTTGCACGGCGCTGAAGCCGAAGCCCAACGTATTCATCAGCAGGCCATAGATCGCAAAGGCCAGCCTGCCCAGTTTTTCTCTCACGATCAAATGCCACGGTTTCGCGGGAGCCTCCAACAAAGCTTCTCTCATGACAGCCTCTCAACATCATTTGGTGATTGAATATGGGCCAGTGCATATATTCGCGGTGATCGAGCGCTGATACGTCCGGGAACAGCCGGAAGGTTTCACAAGCTGTTCCCGGTCTACGTGTCGGATGACCGATCTCGCTCGGCCCGCTTACGACTGCTGCTGCTGAAGCGCGGTGTCGATATCCTGCTGCATGGCGGCAATCGCTTCATCCAACGTCAGTTCGCCGACGAAGACCTGGGTCAGGCGATCGCGCGGGATATTGAAGAGCAGCGTATTGAACTGGTAGGACTGAAGCTGAACCGCGACTTCCGATACCATCGTCGTCTGCTGAGCGAACAGCTCCAGGGCCGCCTGCGCCTGCGGCACGCGAACGTTGAAGTTCAGACCCGCCTCGATCAACCCGGTGTGCTGCGGGATGAGCAGATTCGTCTCTGCCCACTCACGGTAGATCGGTTCTGAGGCGAAGTATTCCATGAAGCGTGTGACTTCTTCGGGGTGCCGCGTCGCGCCGATCGCCGCCAGCACTGAACCGCCTGGCATACCGCTGCACGCGCTCGCCCCACATGGATTGGGCACCGCTTCCCAGTCGAAGGCATCGCCGATCAAGTCCTGGAAGCCGCCGATCTGCCAGTTGCCGGTGAAGTAGAACACCAACTGCCCGTTGATGAATTCGTTGCGAGCGTCGCGATACGAGTCGCCGCCCGCCCATACGTCGAGCGGCATCGTGCCATCGGCGTGCCACTGCACCATGCGCTCGGCCATCCGGCGGAAGCCTTCGTCTCCGAGCAGCGTCGGGTAGCCCTCGTCGTTGAAATAGCGGGCACCTTCGCTGATGGCAGGGCCAGCAAAACGATGGCCGCTGCGATCCATGGCCATCGCGAACGGCACGCCGGTTGCATCGCGCACCGCGCGCGCGGCCTCCGCCCACTCGTCCCACGTCACGCGGTCGGACTCGTCGCTGGGCACCGGCACACCCGCCTGCTCAAAGAGCGTGCGGTTGATGAACGGGCCGGAAACTGTCGTGTCGGCATGGACGGCGCTGATCGCGTTACCGCCATCTGGGTTGGTCAGACGAATGGTGGGCGCGAAGTTCGCGTCCCAGTATGCCTCATCGGTCACGTAAGGGCGCATATCCAAGTAGAAACGCGCGGCACCGGCGATGTTGGTCAGATGAGCGATATCCGGCCCTTGACCCGTCTCGAGCTGGAGAGGCAGCGACTCGAGGATGGTCGAGTAGGGGACGACATCGACCACGACGTCGATATCCGGGTTTTCACTCTCGAATCGCTGCACGATGTCCTCGAACAGGACGAGCGAATTATCGGCGAAATTGGCCATAATTCGTATCTGTACGGGGCTTTGTGCTGACAGCGGCAGTGCGCTGAACAACACCAACGCAAGAATTAGCAACAGCGTAAATCGAATTCTGGACATGGGAAGCTCCTAAACTCAAGCAAAGCCGATACGATCTATACAGTCTGAGCGAACGCTGAGAATATATCCTATATTGAAAAAGTGCGCAACAATATCAATTTGTTAAAGTCGGGAGTCTTGTCTGGCGCATGTTTTCTGATGTTTCAGCGTATATCTGGATGAAATGAACTGCCACTGGACATATGAAAATTTGACAATTCCCGTTATGTTGAGCTAAAAGATATATCCTGAAGTTCGATCCCTGTCGACAAGAAACGGATGCAGACGTGATACAGCCGATCAAACTGTCGCAAAGCAAGAGCGAGCAGATCGCCGCTTACCTGCGTCAACTGATCATCACAGGTGAGCTTCCACCTGGGCATCCAATCGTCATCGATGCGCTAGCATCTGAACTCGGTGTCAGTCCGATCCCGGTGCGCGAGGCGCTGCGCCAGCTCGATGCCGATGGCTTTGTCGAGATCATACCCTATGTGGGCACGCGAGTGACGCACATCCGAGCGAACGCGATCCGCGAGGTCTTCGGTCTGCTCGAGACGATCGAGATCATCAGCAGTCAGGCCGCTTGTGAAGTGCTCGAGGAGCAGGATTTCGCCGTTCTGGAGCGGCTCATCGCCGAGATGGAACAGCTCATCGATCAACCCGATCTGTGGTCGCAGCGCAACCGTGACTTCCACCGCTTCATCTGCGAGCGAGCCGGAACGCAGATGATCTTGAAAATGATGGACATGGTCTTCGACCACTGGGAGCGGCTGCGCCGCTTCTATCTCGAGGATGTGTTCCGGCACCGCATGGTCTTCGCCCAGCAGGATCATGTCGCACTCGTGAATGCTCTGCGTCAGCGCGACCCTGAGCTGGTGCGCTTGAGCATTCGCTATCACAACCACTCCGCTTTGGTCAGCTACCTGGCTTATCACGAACAGCAGCAGGCTGTCGAAACTTCGAGCAACCTGGCCGATGTGCCGGTCTGAGACGAAAGGAACGCGATCATGCTGAACACGGCGGTCACGCCGGACGAATATCAACGCCAGCTTCGGATGCCGGGGGCGACGCTCGTCACGCGCCTGAAGGTGTACGACACGGTCACGGTCGATGGCAAGATCGGCGGCACCCCGCATTTTCATTTCCTCTGTACCGAGATGTATTTCGTACTCGCAGGGTCGGGCGCAGTCGAAATGATCGACATGCGCGGCTTCGCGGAGGTCGAGCTGAAGCCGTTTGCGGCGCTCGTTTTCAGCCCCGGCACCCTCCACCGTCTAGTCAATCCCCACGGCGATCTCGAACTGCTGGTCGTCATGCAGAACAGCGGTCTGCCGGAGCGCGGCGATAACGTGGTCTCATTCGTCGAGGAGATCATGGCGGACGATGCGCAGTTTCGCGAGGCCATGCGCGTTCAGTCATTTGAGGATGCTTACCGCCGCCGCGATCGAGGTGTGGAGGGTTTCTTGCGCCTGAAGTCGGCCTTTGAAACTGATCTTGAAAATGGGCAAGCAGCGCTTCGGCGCTTCTACGATCACGCCGCGCGGCGGATCGAGCCGAGACGCAGCGAGTGGCAGCGTATCATCGAGCAGGGCGCGCTGCGCGCAGCCGAGGAGTCGATCGCGCAGCTTCATGCGCTCGATGCGGGCGATACAAGCTATCTGAGCCACGCGCGCCACGTGCTGATCGAGTCGGGGGAATACCAGACGCCCGGCTTCTGCGGACGTCTGAACCGCTACTTCGACCCGGCCACGCTGACCATGGAGGGGGTCGCCAAATCATGAGCGGAGCACCCCTGCGCGCGGCGATCATCGGGACGGGCGGCATCGCTGGCGAACATGTCCACGGCATCCGCGCCCATCCCGACCAGGTGCAGCTCACTGCTGCTGCGGACACCAACCCGAGCAATTTGGCGGCGTTTTGCGAAAAGCACGGCATTGCCAGCGCCTACGACAGCGCCGAGGCGCTGCTGAAGGCAGTCAAGCCCGATGTCGTCGCTATCTGCACGCCCCCCTTCACGCACACAGCGCTGGCGGTGCTGGCGATGGAACACGGGGCACACGTCTTGTGTGAGAAGCCGCTGGTGATCTCGCTGGCAGAGCTTGAACAGCTCCGCCAAGCCGAGGCGCGTACAGGACGAGTCTGCGCCAGCGTCTTTCAGTGGCGCTGCGGTTCGGCGGCCAAGCACGTCAAACGTCTGATCGATGCCGGAGCGTTCGGCAGGCCGTTTCTTGCGCTCGCCGACACCCTCTGGTTCCGCGACATCCAGTACTATACCGTGCTGCCCTGGCGCGGCCGCTGGAAGACGGAAGGCGGCGGGGTCGCGCTCGGTCACGGCATCCATGCGATGGATCTGACGCTGTGGCTGCTGGGCGAGTGGGAAGAAGTGGATGCCCAGATCGCGACGCCAGGGCGCGACATCGAAATCGAGTCGCTGGCCATGGCGCGCGTCCGGTTCGCGAACGACGCGCACGGTGTCTTCACGACCAGCGTCGTGTCCCCGCGCGAAGTTTCGTATGTGCGGCTCGATTTTGAATTCGCCACCGTCGAGCTGGAGCACTTGTACCGCTACCAAAACGACAATTGGCGCTTCACGCGATCCCCGCACGCGCCGTCCGCTGCGGATGCCGATCCGAGCCGCATCCCGGAGGACATCCCCGGCGCGATGGCCGCGCAGTGGCGCGACCTGGCCGATGCCCTGCTTGCCGGGACGGAGCCGCTGACCTCGGCTGCTCACGTCGAGCCGACCTATGATTTCCTGGCCAGTCTGTACAAGTCCGCGTTTACACACCAACCGGTGCGGCGTGCCAGCATCCAGCCGGATGACCCGTTCTACCATGCGATGAACGGCAGTGCCGAAATGCAGCCTTAGCTGCCTGACCGGTTATCCAAGCTTAGGAGTCTTCATCATGACCCTCGGATTGACGCATGTGCTGCATGACCGCCTGATCGGGACGTGGAACGGGCGACCTTTGTTCGAGTACGTGTACGCAGCGCGCGAGGATCCGTTCAACGGACGCCGTCCGTACTTCCACCCGCTGTACACGCTGAGCGGAGAGCTGGCGACGATCTACCGCCCGTATGATCATCCCTGGCACAAGGGGCTGTCGATGACCTTCACGGTCATCAACGACCAGAATTTCTGGGGCGGCGTCACCTATCAGGACGGCCAGTACGTGGCGCTGGACAATGTCGGTCAGACGGCACACCAGGCATGGACGCAGATGACATGCCAGGCCGAGCGCATCGAATTGGCGCACACGCTGACATGGCGGACTGCCCACGATGTCGATTGGCTGAGTGAGGCGCGCAGCATCGCCATCCAGGTCACAGAGCGCGGCTGGTACATGGATTGGGCGATGACATTCACCAACGTGAGCGGCATCCCGCTGGAATTCGGCTCGCCTGCCACGCAGGGACGCCAGAACGCCGGTTATACGGGTTTGTTCTGGCGCGGCCCGCGCTCGTTCGAACACGGTGAGGTGCTCTCGGCGAGCGGGGTCAAAGGCTCCGGAGACGACATGATGGGCAAGGCATCGCCCTGGCTGGCCTACGCGGGCCGTCATGATGGCAGCGGCGCGTCATCCACCATCGTCTTTGCCGACCAGCCGGAGAGCGCTCGCTACCCGACCAAGTGGTTCGTGCGCAGCACGCCGTTCGCCTGCATTGCCAGCGCGTTCGCCTTCGGCGACACACTCACGCTGGAGCCGCAGGCGGCGCTGTACCTCAAGCATCGCGTGTTCATCGCCGACGGTGCTCTTGGGCATGATGAAATCGATATTTGCATCTCGAGTTGAACCCGGATCTGATGAGCGGTCGCCAGCGCGACCGGTGAGGATGTGACGATGAACGAGAACGCGGCACCGTTCGACCTGCTGCGTCCGCGCCGCAGGATTACCGGCATCTCCGCCATCCTGCTCCCCTTCTGCGAGGACGGCTCGATCGATTGGGATGGATTCTGCGCGCATGTCGCGCGGACAGCCGACGCCGGCTTGATGCCCGCCGTCAACATGGACACCGGGTACGCCAATCTGATCGACGAAAGCGAACGTGAGACTGCCCTGCGCTTTGCGCGCTCGGCGCTGGGCGGCGGTGCGTTCGCGGCTGGGGCATACGTCGGCGATCATCCCGGAGCTGCGTGGGACGAGGCCGCTTACCTGCGCCAGATCGAGAGCATCCAGCGGTACGGCGGCACGCCGGTCATTTTCCAGTCCTTCGGACTCACCAGTGGGGACAGTGCGGCTATCCTCGCCGCCTACAGCCGCATCGCCGCCGCCTGCGATCATTTCATCGCCTTCGAGCTGGGCACGATGTTTGCGCCCTTCGGCAGGATCTACGATCTGGATGTGTACGAGGGGCTGCTCGGTATCCCGCAGTGTATCGGAGCCAAGCACTCGTCGCTGCGGCGCGATCTCGAATGGGATCGGCTGCGCCTGCGCGATCGGCTGCGCCCAGATTTCAAAGTCTTCACCGGCAACGATCTGGCGATTGATATGGTCATGTACGGCAGCGACTACCTGCTCGGCCTGAGCACGTTCGCGCCCGACCTGTTCGCTCAGCGCGACCGGTACTGGGAACAGGGCGATCCCAGTTTCTTCCATCTGAACGACCTGCTGCAGTACCTGGGCTTCTTCGCCTTCAGAAGCCCCGTGCCCGCCTACAAACACAGCGCGGCGCAGTTCTTGAAACTGCGCGGCTGGATCAGCTCAGATCGCACCCATTCGCAGTCTCCAGAGCGCCCA
>CAYTME010000016.1:29436-35539 GCA_964438415.1 uncultured Pleurocapsa sp.
CCAGCTTCGAACGCCCGATGAATTCCGCGCATATTTGGCGACGCTGGGAGTCAGCATTCCGTTCGATGACACGCTCACGACCGGCAGCGGCGCGCCGCTTGCGCAGCCATACACCGTTCACGGCCGGGTCATCGGCAATCGGTTTGCCGTGCTGCCGATGGAGGGCTGGGATGCGGAAGCGGATGGACTGCCGAGCGAATTGGTCAGACGGCGCTGGCTTCGTTTCGGCCAGAGCGGGGCGAAGCTGATCTGGGGCTGCGAGGCGGTGGCGGTCCGCCATGATGGGCGCGCCAACCCCAACCAGCTTGTGCTGAACCCGCACACAGCCGGTGCGATCGGCGAACTGCGAGCCGCCATGCTCGAAGCGCATCGCAGCGCGTTCGGCACAGCCGACGATGTGATGGTCGGCTTGCAGCTCACACATTCCGGGCGCTTTGCGCGCCCCAACGATAAGAAGCGCATGGAGCCGCAGATCCTCTACCCGCATCCGATCCTGAACCGCCGTTTTCAGCTCCCGGATGACTACCAGGTGCTGACGGACGAGCAGATCGACGGCTTGATCGAGGATTTCGTGCGCGCCGCCGTGCTGGCTCAAGGGGCGGGCTTCGACTTTGTCGATCTCAAGCACTGTCACGGTTATCTAGGGCATGAATTCCTGAGCGCATTCGACCGCCCAGGACGCTACGGCGGATCGTTTGAGAACCGCACGCGCTTCTTGCGGGAGATCGTGCAGGGCGTTCGTGTACATGCCCCAGGTCTACACATCGGCGTGCGGCTGAGCGCTTTCGATTGGATACCGTTCCGCCCAGGCCAGGACGGGCGCGGAGAGCCGGAGCCGTGTACCGGTCCGTACCACTTCGCCTTTGGCGGCGATGGCAGCGGTACGGGCATCGATCTCGGCGAACCGCACGCATTCCTGGGCCTGCTGGAGGCGCTCGATGTGCGTCTCGTGTGTATCACCGCCGGCAGCCCGTACTACAACCCGCACATCCAGCGCCCGGCGCTCTTCCCGCCCTCCGATGGCTACCAGCCGCCAGAAGATCCGCTTGTGGGCGTGGCGCGGCAGATCGCGGTCACGGCTGAACTCAAACGCGCACATCCCGACCTCAAATTGGTCGGGTCTGGCTGCTCGTATCTGCAAGAATGGGTGCCGCACGTCGCCCAACATATCGTGCGCACCGGCATGGCGGACGCGGTGGGGCTGGGGCGCATGGTGCTGTCCTACCCAGATATGATGGCGGACATCCTCGCCGGTCGAGATCTGGAGCGGAAGCGCATCTGCCGCACGTTCAGTGACTGCACGACCGCGCCGAGGATCGGGCTGATCTCCGGATGCTATCCGCTCGATCCGTTCTACAAGTCACGCCCGGAGCATGAGACCCTCGCCTATCGCAAACAGGCGCTCAAGCAGTAGGTCGTCGAGCACCGGCGCTCAGCCGCCCAAGAGCGATTTCATCTGGTTGTACATGAACTGGGCGGCCCGTTTTGGACTCAGCCGGTACAAGATGTTCATCATATTCGCATCTCGGCCGATATAGACCTGAAACTTGTCCGCCTCCATGCCTTCGATGATGACCTCGGCAGCACGTTCCGCCGAGGTCGTCGGAAAACTCTTGGCTGCCTCGGTCGTCGATGCGCCTGCCGGGGCAGAGACGCCCGAATTGGCGCTGATATTGGTGGCGATGGCACCTGGAAAGACGACTGTGACGCGGACGTTGGTATCGATCAGTTCCAGGTACAAGCCCTCCGTCAGCAGTTTGACCGCGGCTTTGGACGCGCCGTAAAGCACCTGACCAGGTACGGGGAAGAAACCGCCCATGCTGGAGACATTGACGATGTGCGCGGCGGGGCGCTGCAGCAGATGCGGCAGGAAAGCCTTGGTCATGTAGATGACGCCGTACAGGTTCACCTTGAGCACCCGGTCGATGGCATCGTAAGGCAGATCGTTCAGGCGCACGAACGGCTGGATGATGCCGGCGTTATTGATGACGCCGTCGACCACCCCGTGCGCGTCGAGCACTGCCTGCGGCAGCGCCTCGACTGCGCTCCTGTCGCTGACGTTGGCCACGTGGGTGCTGATCCGGTCACGATGGCTGCCTGCCAGCTCGACGGTCTCTCTCAGTGTCGCCTCGTTCAGATCGACAGCGGCGGTGCGCGCGCCCATGCTCACCAACTTCAGAACCAAGGCGCGTCCAATGCCGCTGCCGCCGCCGGTAACAACGATGACTTTATTCAAGACTTTCATGACATTTTTCCTCATCAACTCACGACGACCGATCTTTTTGTCTGCCCCCAATCCTGACCCCGCTGCCAGCGCTCACGCAGCGTCGGGTATACGCTGTTGTCTTCATCCCCCATCGCTTTCATGCGAACTGAGGCGATGTCAAACTCTAGGATAGCGCATGAAGGCCGAGGAGGGAACGACTGTGAGCTGTGCTGGTGTGCCTCAGAGCTTGGGGTTGATTGGCTCTACGGACGCCTAAATGCCAGCTAGCGAATTCACTCGCTGGCGGAACGCATCGCCTCGTGTCTCTGGCGAGTCAACTCGCCGGCTGCTACGGGAGGTGCTGAGTCTGCACTCCTGATGGCAGCGTGTCCGACTCAAAAAACAGTTCATCGTTTTTCCCCGGTCTGCTGAGCTGCTTTCCAGGGTGAACGATGAACTGCCTTCTGTCACTTCCACGCTCCTCGACGGCGCGCGGAGCGTAGATTTCGATCGTGTGGTTCGATAGGCGCTCAGCCGCCGATCGGCTGATCTTGGCTCTTGAGATATGCCACGAGATCGGCCAGTTCTTGATAGCTGAGACGCGCGCTGAAGTTCTGCGGCATCACCCCGGCAGGGTAGCTGCCCGCGATGTACGGCGCGCCCGGGCTGATGTAGAGATTCGGATGGATGATGCTGTGTGCCAGATACTGCTCACCCGTGAGGCCGGCATTGGCCGGGTCTTGCAGACGCACCTCGATCGTGCGCGTCCAAGTCCCCTCAAGAGGCGGCGCGACTGCGGCGGCGAGATGGCAGCCGGCGCAGGCCAACTGCCCGTTATAGAGCACCTGACCGTTGGTCGGGTCGCCGACGAAGTTGGCCAGCTCAGCGTCGATGGCGGCGAGGTCGAGCTGCTCCGGCGGCACAGCCGCGGCGTTGATCAGGTTGATTTCCGCGCCCGCACCGGCCAGGATCTGTGCTTGGATCGCCGGGTCGTTGATGTCGCGCGGCGTGATCGGGAACTGACGGACGGCGTACAGATCGTCCAGCATCCAGGCGCTGCCCTTATCCCAATTCAGGATGTAATTGGTCAGGTCTTCGAGCTGATCCCCACGCAGCGGACCGCCGGCTGTCTGGCCCCAGGCGACCATCTGCTGACCGTTCCAATACAAACCGCTGAGCGGACGGCCGTGTACCAGCGTCGTGTAGACGAAGCTGCGCAGACTTCCACCCCAGCCCAAATTAGTCAGGCGCGACGGTGCTTCCGGGTCGTAGTCACCGCCGGTATTGGCGATCGTCTGCGCGATGTCGTCGATCACCGTCTGGCGCTGCGCATTGAGTTCCGTCAAGCGCGCATCGATCTCGACGATGCGCTCGGCAGTGGTATTGGGGTTCTGGCGCTCGATGTTGAGGCTGTCGATCTCGCTGTCGAATTCGGCTAGGAAGTCATGCCCGAAAAGGTACGGGCTGTTGAGGGCGGGGGCACGCCCCGCCAACCCCCGCCCATCTGGCCCGTGACATGTCGAGCAGTTCGCGTTGTACAGCATGGCACCGCGCTCGATCGAACGAGCCAAGTACTGTTCCTCGAAAGCCGCCATGCGTCCGCCCTCGTTGATGGCGATCCAGCCCACCAAGACC
Source organism: uncultured Pleurocapsa sp. (assembly GCA_964438415.1). Taxonomy (GTDB): domain Bacteria; phylum Chloroflexota; class Anaerolineae; order Aggregatilineales; family Phototrophicaceae; genus Flexifilum. Next base: position 33,278 of record CAYTME010000016.1, read on the forward strand.
ATCGTGGCCAGAAAGGCGAGGATGCCGACAACGATGCGCTGCTCGATCCGTTCAAAAATCAATCGTTGCAGCATGGTCTAGCTCCCAGGTGCTGCGAAGTACTGCGAGTTTTCGTGGATGAAGATGTGCTCGGTATTCAGGCGCACCACCGGCCGCCCATTCTCATCGAGCACCGGGATCGGTCTGCCGTCGGTGCCGTAGACGACCTTGTTATCTTGCATCACGACCTCTTCCCAGACGATGAAGCTGTCGATGCGCTTCAGGCCGGCCTGCGTCTGTGTGATGATGAAGCCGCCCCATGCATTGCGCAGCTCGTCTTTGTAGAGATGCAGCTCGTGGTCGAAGCGTTCGAGCACGCGCAGCAGTTCCGGCGCATCGGCAGGCACCGTGGTGAAGTTCAGCGCGCTGATCGCCAGGTAATCCGGCCCCGTCAGTTCGCGGAAGAGCAGATCGCCACGGCCGTTCTCGGCGATTTCTTGGTTGAAGGCGGCGACAGCGGCAGATGCCTGGCCTTCTTCAGCCTCGATCTGGCGTGTCGTGTACATGCCGACGACGAGCTGGTCGTAGGGTACAGGCAGCAGGATGCCCATGTGGTTGTGCGCTGGCGGCATGTTCAGGTGATGCAGGATCTCGGTGTCGGCGGTGTTACGCACGCCGAATTCCGGCAAACCCATGTAGCTGAGCACGGTCGTCGCGCTGATCATGAGGAAGGCGACCGTCAGCGCCGTGCGGCGGTGCGCCCAGCGGCGGCTGGGGGTCAGGTCGAGGTAGGGCATGATCGCCAGAAAGCCGAGCGCGATCGTTGGGAAGATGATGCCCCAGAAGACTTTGTCTCCCAGCTTGAGCGCGCCTTGGATCCAGAGGAAGTACCAGGGTGCGGTCGTGCCGAGCGGCGTCACCTGTGGATCGGCGTGGCTTTCCAGTGGTGCATGGAAGAACCACGTCACCAAGATGACCAGGATCAGCGTCGTGACCCCAATCCACATGATCTCGCTGGTCAAGATGTCCGGGATGAAATAGACGCGCTTATCGAGCGGCACGCGCTTGGCTGTGTCCTCGCCGATGTTCTCCTGGTTGGGCGGCAGACTGTGGCCGTGGACGACGACCTTGTAGTAGTGCACGCCAGTGAAGATGAAGAGCAGCGCGGGCACCAGCAGCACATGCAGCAGGTAGAAACGCAGCAGACCGTTCGCCCCGATCTCCGGCCCGCCGCGCAGCAGCAGGTTCAAATTCGTGCCGACGATCTCCGGTGGCGCAGCTTCAACCATCGACGCGCCGATCGTCACCGCCCAAAGCGCAAGCTGATCCCAGGGCAGCAGGTAGCCGCTGAAGCTAAGGAAGAGCGTCAAGCCGAGCAAGATCACGCCGGTGAACCAGGTGAACTGTCGCGGCTTTTTGTAACTGGCGGTGAAGAAGGTACGCAACATATGCAGCGTGACGATCAAGACCATCGCCTCGGCACCCAGGCGGTGCAGATCGCGCATGAATTGACCGAGAGGGACGCCTGACATGATGTTGATCATGTTGGCGTAGGCGACTTCTGGTGAAGGCGTATACCACACCATCAAGAAGATACCGGTGATCGTCTCGAAGACGACGAAATAAGTCGAAAGCCAGCCGAGCCGGAATTCGGGGTAGATGCCCGTCACCGACTTATGAAAGTAGCTGGGGCGCATGTGCAGCCAGAAGCCATCGGCATGAGGCTGCAAACGCGGATTCGGCTTACGAGAGGGGGCTTCACCACGCAGCGCTTCGCGGATATCTTGCACGTTCATACCCGCGGTGGCGCGTTCGACGACTTCGTTGATGCCCTCGAAGACCGCCTTCTTTAGCCCTTTCTCCTTCACGTCATCCAAAAACGACGGAAATGGGAGTACCGACATCGCGATCTGCTCCAAAAGCTAATCGTTACGGTGAACGACGATAACCCAAACGCTGACTAACTCTTGTCACCCCGATTGATGCGTTTGCCCGTGTTAATCTCGATGCGGGCAATCGTTTTGCCTTCGATGGCGATCGGGTTGCCCCGCTCATCGGTGGTGGCAGATGTGCCGTCTGTGAAGAAGACGGTTGTCTCGAAGCGATCAAGGCTGCGCGGCGCAGGACCGGCCAGATACCTGCCATCGAGCGCGAACTGCGAGCCATGACACGGGCAGAGGAAGCGATCTTCCAAGTTGTTCCACTTGGGCAAGCAGCCCAGGTGGGTGCAGACCTGGTGGAGCACGTTCGGCCCGCCCTCGACGTGGGCGACGTGGATACGGC
>CAYTME010000017.1:0-2232 GCA_964438415.1 uncultured Pleurocapsa sp.
AGCGTGGTGCTCGGCGCGTACCAGATGCCGCGCGTGCCCGGCACCGACGACGCGGTTTTCATGCGCATCGGCAGCGAGCAGCTCGCGCTCGACAGTGCTGCGTTCGGGCTGCTGCGCCCCGGGGCGGCGGCGCAGAGCTGGCGTTACAACGGGCGCGCGGGCGAACAGATCAGCGTATTCGTCACCGATATCAACCGGCTGGAGACTCTCAATCTGCGCCTGCGTCTCACCGCGCCTGATGGCTCGCTCATCGGGGAAAACGACACGCACAGCGGCGGCGCTTTCTACGGACTGTTCAGCCTGTACGACGCAGCGCTTCCTCACGCGACGCTGCCCATCGACGGCGTTTACACGATCACGGTCGAGTCGGTCTTCGGTCAGGGGGTGTACGCGATCGGCTTGAATGGGACGCAGTCGCTCGCGTTCGATCCGAGCGGGGTCACGCGCATTCACGGCACCATCGATGATGTCTTCGCGGCGCAGATGTGGACGTTCGCCGGGCGTGCCGGCCAAGTCTACACTTTCACCATGATCGCCGCCGAGGAGACGACGCTCGACCCCGCGCTGCGTCTGTTCGCGCCAAACGGCCGCTTGCTGGCGCAGAACGACGACGCCAGCGACCCGAGCCTCGAACTCAACGCCCAGCTCGCCCAGGTGCGGCTGCCGGAAGATGGGATTTACCGGTTGGAAGCGACACGCTACGCCGGCGGCGGCAGTGGCGTATACGAGGTCGTGGTCGTCTTGACCTCGTGATCGGCGCTCACTCGCTGGCCGCCGGCGCTTCCGTCTGGGCACGATCGCCGTAGCGCGCGCGCAGGTCGCGCAGGTGGAAATACCAGGCCGTCGCCAAAGTTGCACCGCTGAAGAAGCCGCCCACCAGCAGCCCGACCACGATCGCGTGCAAGGCGGCGTTGCCCTGCGAAACCGACATGAGCAGCATACTGATGACGCTGCCGATGATGCCGGCAGCCGCGGCGAAACCGGGCTGAACCCAGCGGCGTCGGATCGCCAGATACATCCAGACCAGGATCAGGGCAAAGATCGCGTAGAAGATGATCGAAAATGCGTTCGCCATGTGCTCAGTCGCGCTCCTCGTTCAAAGGCCTCAGGATCGCGCGCACCGGCGACCCACAGGCAAGGTCGAGTTTGAGCGGCAGTGCGATCAGCTCGTACAGCCCATCCGGCACCCCGCGCAAAAACAGACATTCCAGGTTGACCATATTATGCGCCCGAAGCGCGTGATGGCATGGTAAATCTTTGCTATCGAAGGCATCGACGGACGGCGAGTCGAGACCGATCAGGCGCGCGCCCCCTTGCGCGAGATACGCGATCAATTCGACGCTGAGATAGGGAAACGAGGTCGGGAACTGCGCGTCGTCCAGATCGCTGACCGAGCTGTGAATCAAAAGCCGCTCGACCCCGGCCAGCACCTCAGGTGCGAAATCCTCCGGGTAGAGCGGCCCCTGCGTCTTCTGCACCGTCACAACGCGCGCCCGACCGATGTATGCGTCGAGCGGCATTTGTGCCGGATGCAGCCCGTCCGCCTCATAATGGAAATAAGCATCCGCGTGCGCGCCTGTGTGCGGGCTGAGGCTGATCGTCGTCAGGTTGACCGAGGCACCATCCTCGATCGTCAAGTAGGACACCGCTTGGTATGCGGTGTCCCCCGGCCACACGGCCAAATCGGGCCGAATCGTGCGCGTGATATCGTAGATCATCGTCCGTTCTCTGCTGCTGCTGTCAGTATCAGTCTAGCCGAGAACGGACGCGAACGGCGCTCAAGACGCCCCGCTAAATGAACCAGTGGTACTCATCGCGCTGGTAGCGCCGGCGCATCTGCTGGCGGTAGCGCCGAGCTGCCCACCCCGCCATCAACAGACCGGTGCCCGCGAAGACGAACGCCGACGCCACCAGCAGCGCCAGCAGTTCAGGATAGATCACGATCAGAAGCCCGGACACCAGCAGCGCCGCACCCGGCAGCCACCAGGGAAGATCGATCCGATACATCACAGCATCCTCGTAACTCCACACACCTTCAGATTACGAGAACACAATATGTGGAATATCAAGCCGATGTAAGAAGCGCGCAAGAAAGCCGCGCCGGTTGACGTGTATGCCGTGCACGCGCATAATCTAACGCCAAAAGCGTCTGCTTTGGAGCACAATTTATGATCGATCTATTTGACCTGACCGGCAAAGTCGCCATCGTGACCGGCGCATCGCGCGGCATCG
>CAYTME010000017.1:2242-7878 GCA_964438415.1 uncultured Pleurocapsa sp.
CAGGCGATCGCCGAACGGCTGGCACAGGCAGGAGCGAAGGTCGTCATCACCAGCCGCAAGCGCGAAAGCAGCGAAGAAGTGGCGCAGGCGATCCGCGCCCGCGGCGGCGAGGCGCTGGCGGTCGCCGCGCACAACGGGGACAAAGCCGCGCTGCAAGCCCTTGTCCCCGCGGCGGTTGACGCGTACGGCGGCGTCGATATCCTGGTGCATAATGCGGCCACCAACCCGCACTTCGGCCCCCTGCTCGATGCCGAAGACAGCCTGTGGCAGAAGACGCTCGAAGTCAATCTGATGGGCAATGTCTGGCTGACGCAGGCTGCCGTGCCGGTCATGCGCCAGCGCGGCGGCGGCAGCATCGTCAATATCGCGTCGATCAACGGCCTGCGTCCAGGCCGGATGCAGGGGATCTACAGCATCACCAAAGCCGCCGTCATCAACCTGACCCAAACGCTGGCGATGGAGCTGGCGGAGTTCAACATCCGGGTGAACGCCGTCGCGCCGGGGTTGATCCAGACTCGTTTTGCGCGCGCGATTTGGGAGAACGACTATCTGCTCGATCCGATCGTTCAGCGCACCCCGCTCAAGCGCATCGGTCAGCCCGACGACATTGCGGGCATCGTCGTCTATCTAGCCGCGCCCGCCTCCAGCTTCGCCACCGGTCAGGTGTTCGTCGTAGACGGCGGGCTGACGGTGCCGACTTTGTAATCTGCGTAATCTGCCAAGTGAGAGGTTCACGTGCGGGCTGTTTACTACACCGAAAAAACGGTCGCCCAGTGCATGAGCGCCCTGACGGAGCGGCTGAATACGAAAGGCGGACGTCGCCTCGAGGGCTGGGTCGAAAAGAGCGGGCACTTTGAACTCAGCATCGCCACGCCGATCGTCGGCAAGCTCAGCCGGCGTACGTACCTGCGAGGCAAGGCCGAACGCGACGGCGGCATCACCAAACTCTCGCTGCACGTCTCCAGCGGAGCCGACCGGCGCGGCCAGTTGATCATCTTCTTCGCCTGCGCGCTGGTCGCCATCACGCTCTTCGCCGCCGGTCAGATCGTCTTCGGGCTGCTGATCGTCGTTTGCGGCGCGGCGCTGTACATACCGCTCGCCGGCGATCAGCGCAACAGCCCGATCCTCATCAACGAGGTGCAGCGCACGCTCAAGGCCAGCGCCAAACCGCCGAAGAAGCCGAGCGAGATGCGCGCCAGCGCAAAAGCAGCCGGCACTTCGTCTCAGTCAAGTAACAGCAGAACGGGGGAACGCGTACATGAGCGAAATGCTTCTCGTCGAACGTCACGCTGAGGTGACGCTCATCACGCTCAACCGTCCCGAGGTGCGCAACGCGCTCAACGCCGAGATCGTGGATGCGCTGCGCGCTGCGCTCGGCACCTGCGAGACCGACGGCACGCGCTGCATCGTCATCACCGGCGCGGGCGGTGCGTTCTCATCGGGTGCCGACCTGCGCCAGGCCGTCGGCAAGACGCCCGATGAGGTCTTCCAAGTGCTCACCGACCACTACGCGCCAGCGCTGAAGGCGATCCGCGCTTCGTCATGGCCGGTCATCGCCGCGGTCGATGGCTACGCGGCGGGCATCGGCTGCGATCTGGCCTGCGTCTGCGACATTCGACTGGCGAGCGCGCGCGCCAAATTCGCCGAGCTGTTCATCCGCATCGGCCTCATCCCCGACGGTGGGGGCACCTACCTGCTGCCGCGGCTGGTCGGCCTGGGGCGCGCTTTCGAGATGATGCTGACCGGTGCCGATATCGACGCCGAAGACGCGGTGCGCATCGGGCTGGCGAGCCGTGTCTTCCCCGTCGAGACATTCCTTGACGATGTGATGGCCTACGCAGCGGCGATCGGCCAAAAGTCACCCAACGCGCTGCGACGCGGCAAGGCGGCCATGCTGGCCGCCCTCGACAGCAGCTACACGGATGCGCTCGCCCGCGAGGCGGCTTATCAACGCGAAATCTTGATGAGCGAAGACGGCCTTGAAGGTTTCAGCGCGTTTCTGGAAAAACGCCCGCCAGTTTGGAAAGGCCGCTGACCGCCGGCCTCAGAATCCGTACGCCTGGCGGAGATGCGCCAGCAGCGCCTCCGCCCCGCTGCGCACCAACCGGTGCACTTCGTCGAAGTTGCCCTCGTAGTATGGGTCGGGCACTTCATCCGTCGTGACCGTCCCGGCTTCGTAGGCGTAGGCCAGAAACAGGCGCACCTGCGCCGTTGTGTCGGAAGCCAACCGCCGCACGAACGACAGGTTCTCGCGATCGGCCACCAAGACGTAATCAAACCGGTTCAGGTCGGCGGCGCGAAGCTGGCGCGCACGCCCCTTGTAGTCGATCCCCTGGCGCTTGAGCACCTCGAGCGTGCCGCGATGTGCCGGCTCGCCCACATGCCAAGGACCGGTCCCTGCCGAGTCGATCTCGAATCGGTCGCGCAGCCCCTCTTGGTCGATGAGCTGCTGGAACACCCCTTCGGCCATCGGCGAGCGGCAGATGTTGCCTGCGCAGACGAACAGAATTCGGATCATGCCAAGTCGCCACGATCCCACGGGGGGCGGTTCTGCAGGTCATCCGTCTCATCGGCCAGCGCCTCGGTCTCCTCGCGGGTGACTTCGACGATCTCCTCCACCTCGGCCTCGACCGTATCACCGTCTCCTGCCGCGTCAGCCGAGACCTGCTCGACCGTTTCCACAGCCTCGGCGACACTCGCCTCGACCGCCGTCACATCGGCCCCGGCAGCAGGGGGTTCCTGGCCGAGCATCGTGATCTTGCCATCGATGAACGCGCCCTCCTCGGTTGTCAAGGCCATGGCGCGGATATCACCCCAGACACGGCCCGTGCGCAAGAGCTGCACTTTTTTGCCGATGATGTTGCCGCGCACAGCCCCTGCCACAGAGATATTTTTGGCGTGAATATCGGCATTGATGCGCGCCGTCTCGCCGATCAGCACGTTGCCGGTGATCTCAAGCGTCCCGGAGAACGTCCCATCCAGGCGGACATTGGCACTGCTGCGCAGCACCCCTTCGATCACGCTGTTGGTGCCGAGCACGGTCTCGAAGCCGACCGGAGGCGGCAGCGCGGGCGGCGTGGGCGGCGGAGTTTCCGGGCGGGCGGGCGGCGGCGGTTCGACCTGACGGCGGCCTCCGAAAAAGGACATGACAACCTCACCTCCGAACCTCTGCTGACTTGATCTCGACTATAGCAAAAAGGCCATAGATCGCAATGACCGCCTTCTGCTATAGTGATAGACAAGGAGAGAAAAAGCGCAGGTACACGACCCCATCTGCGCCATCCAAATGACAGCCATCACCCATAGATCCACCGCCGCGGTCGAAAATGCCAACTTCCGGCATCTGGTCGCGGATATCGCCTGGTTTGGCTTGGCGTTCACCTCGACATCGCGTTTTCTGAGCGTCTTCGCGCTGCGCCTGGGCGCGAGCGAGGCCGACCTCGGCTGGATGACCTCGCTGCCCGCCCTGCTGATCGCCCTTTCGACGACGTATGTCTTCGCCTGGCGCGCGCGGCGCAGAGACTCGGTGAGCGCGCTGTTCGTACCCACTTTCATCTTTCGGCTCATCTTCCTGCTGCCCGCCTTCACGCCGCTGCTGCCGAAGGCCTGGCAGGTGCCCTGGCTGATCGTGTCGGCCACGCTGCCCGCCATCGGCCAAGGCATGGCCGCTGTGCTGTTCGTCGCCAGCATTCAGGAGTCGGTTTCGCAGCCGCGCATGGCGTCCCTCTTCAGCCGGCGATCGCTCTTCTTCAACCTGACTCTCGCTGCCTCTGCCGTCCTCTTCGGCTTCTGGCTGGAACATGTGCCGTTCCCGCTCAATTATCAACTCATGTACTTGGTCTCCTTCGGGTTCGCGCTCCTGAGCATGTGGCACTGCATGCAGCTCAAGCCGATCCAAGTGCCGGCGCACAACCCCAGGCACAGGCTGGCGCTGCTGCCGCTCGAACCCTGGCGCAGCCGCGAATTTCGCTCGATGACCCTGATCATGATCGTCACCTTCGTCGCCTTCTACGCCGTCTTCGCGCTCGTCAACGCGCGGCTGGTCAAAGAGATGGGGGCCGACGAAGGCTACATGGCGGTCTTCAGCCTGGTGGAACTGGCAGCGGGCGCGCTCATCTCCTACTACGCACCGCGCCTGATCGCGCGCTTCACTTATCGCGGCGGCATCAGCATCATGATGGCGGTGACGGCACTGCCGCCGCTGCTGCTGGCGCTCAGCGATCATCTGGCCGTCGGATTGATCGCGGCGGTCATCTCCGGCGCGTCCTGGACGTTCGTCGCCATGGTCGGCATCTCCGGTCTCTACACCGAGACCACGCCGGTCGATGAAGCGACGCACTATGGTGTCGCCTACCATCAAGCCTACGGCTTGGCGACGTTCGCTGCGCCGTTCATCGGCACCATCCTCATCACCGGAGGGATAAGCCTGACGAGCGCGCTCGTCATCGGCGCGGGGCTGCGCCTGCTGGCTAGCCTTGCAGTCGCCTATTCATGGTGGCACCACACGCGCTGAGACCGCCTAGCCGCCGCTGCTAGGCGGCATGGTCGGCTGCGCCGACTCGGCAGTCGGCGTCGGCAGCCCGGTCGTGCCCGCGGCACCCGTCGCCGTCGGGATGGCGGTCACGGTCGGCGGCGGCGTGAAGGTCACCGTCGGGGTGGGCGTCGGGTTGACCGGTTCGAGCACGCTCTCGTGCATGTAAGCTAAGTCGATGCGGCGCGTTTCCGGATTTCGATCGATGGTATAGAACTCGCTGCCGGCCTCGCGGCCGATGACACACACGACTGTCCCCGAAGGCCAGGCATCGAGTACTTCCCCTGTGCGGCTGGGGAGGGCGCGCACGATCGCATTTGGCGCTTCGACCACCTCGACGAGGAAAGGTTCGCAGGTCGGCTGTGGGGTTGGGGACGGGGGCGGCGTGCGCGTGATCGGGCTGCGGGTGCTGCGCGCGGCGGTGCTGGTCGCCAGGAGCTGCGCGCGCTGCGTCGACTCAACGACGCCCAATCCGCCGCTGCTGACGAAACGTCGGGTGCCATCCCATAAGTAGAAGCTGCCCATGACCAGCGCCACCGCCACCAAGGTGATCAGCCACGCAGGGAGGCCGCCGCGCCGGCGTGGGGGTCGGCTGCCGAAACGATTCAAGCTCATAAACGGACGTTCTCATCCTCGCAGGGCAATCGCAGCCATGATGCCCGATCACGGCGCAAAATGAAACCGAGCAGTGTGTGAGCGTTGGGTGATCGTCATCGAGAGGCTTCGAGCAGCGCGCGCACGCGGGCGACGATCGACGATAGATTCATCGTCTTCGTGATGAAATCGGCCGCGCCGACGCGGATCGCGCGCTCGCGCGCCTCTTGCGTCGAAAGCGCGCTCAGCATGATCACGGGGATCGCTTGGGTCGCCGCGCGCGCTTTCAACTCCAAGCACAGCTCGAAGCCGTCGGTTTCACCCATACGCACGTCGAGCAGGATCAGATCGGGTCGTAAGGACTCAGCCTGGGCAAACGTGGACGGCGCATCATGCGCGACGGCGACTCGAAAGCCGCTCCGTCCCAAGTACGCCTGCATCATCTCGCGGTTCATCCAGTCGTCATCGACGACCAGGATCAACGGGTGGGCTGCGACAGTATCATCCGTCA
>CAYTME010000017.1:7918-12332 GCA_964438415.1 uncultured Pleurocapsa sp.
GACATCGAGCAAAGTTTCAACTATCGTAACTGAAGACGCGCCCGCGCGCCCTTGAGACGCCGCGATGGATGATCACAGGCCGAAACCCAATCAGCGAGTTCGGTGCTACACTGTACGGAGTCAGGACTTGTGCAAAGTCGGCTTTGCCCATGCGCCCTCATCCCCCTGCCCCTTCTCCCGAATGGAGAAGGGGAACAGAGGGGTTATTCAAGTCCTGCTCCACCATGAGAGAGCAGGACTTAGGATGTAGGCTGGCGGGCGATCAGGCGGACTTTGCCAAAGCCCTGATATTGAGCAACCGGGAGGCGCACGCACATGTTCGACTCGGCAATCCTCGAAGTCATCATCGGCATGATCTTTGTCTTCAGCCTGCTGAGCATCCTCGTCACTCAAGTGAATACCCTGATCACCAATCTGCTCAATACCCGCGCCAAGCATCTCAAGAACGGGCTGCAAGACATGATCACCGACCCGGTCGTGCGGGCGAAATTCATGAGCCATCCGCTCATCCAATTGATCATGCCCGACGAACGCGCGATGCCCGGCGAACAGCTCAGCGCCCAGTCGGCGGAAGATGTCGCCCAGCGCGATCCGTTCACCGTCAACTGGATACCCCCGACGCTCTTTTCGCAGGCGCTGCTGGATATCATCTCGGCGGAAGCGGCGCGCAACCTGTATAAACCGCTTTACGACGGCGTCGAACGCGCCCTCAACGGACTGGATGAAGCGCGCGCCAGAGAGATGGTGCGCCGTCTGCAAGGCTCGTCGATCTCGATCGACGAACTGCGCGCCTACTTCGAGACGCTGCCCGCGCCGGCGCGCCAATCGCTCATCCTGACGCTGGAGCGCGTGCGCAAGGCGCAGGAAGTGCTGTCTCGGGACGACGCCAACAGCAAGCTGATCCCGCTCTTGGAGGGCATCCGCTACATCGGCGATCCCGTCTTCCAGAAGGCGATGGATGCGCTGCTGGCGACAGCTCGCTCGGTCGAGGAGGCCGCCGCCAAGATCGAGTTCTGGTTCGATACGCGCATGGAACAGCTTTCGGATACCTACCGACGCAACATCCAGTACTTGTCGCTGGTTGTGGGGCTGGTGCTTTCGCTGGTGCTCAATGTCGACAGCCTGCATGTAGCGCGCACGCTCTGGAACGACCCAGCGCTGCGCGCGACTGTCGCCGCGGCCGCCACCAGCGCCATACAAAGCGGCGAGCTAGGGGCATCGATCGATCAAACGCGGCAGCAGCAGGAGGCAGCCCGCGCTGCCGGCCAGAACGAGAGCACCGAGGAGGCACAGCCCGGCCCGACCAATGAGCAGCTCGAACAAGCGGCGCGTCTGACCGTCGAGCAGCTCCTCAGCCTGCGGCTGCCGATCGGCTGGGAGATCGCGGAAGTCCCGGGCGGATGCTTCACGCCGAATGTCAATCGGGCGCTGTGCGACAACGGGCGCAACATCTGGAACCTGCTGCCGGCCAACAACCCGGACTGGTTCGGGCTGCTGGCGCGAAAAGCGCTTGGCTACTTGATCACGGTGATCGCCATCGCGCAGGGTGCACCGTTCTGGTTCGATCTGCTCAACCGGCTGGCGCGCGGCAGATCGTCGTAGCCGCGCTGCCTCTCAGAGCGGGCGCTGGCCGCGCGCATCGAGGCCGGTGGTTTCGAGCAGATCCAGCACCCGTTCAGACGTCAGATCGAGATCGTGGACGATGCTGTACGGCAGGTCGTGCTTGCGCACGTACTCCGGCAGGATACGGATCGTGTCCATGATATCGTCCGGGCGCAGTTGGCCGAGCCGCACCCCCGCGCTCGTGAGCGTGGCGCGCAGCGGCTGAATGTCCTGCCCGTGCAGCGCCGCCGCGATCAGAAGACCCGGCCCGACCAAGTCGGCATAGGGCACCGATCCCGCGCGCACGGCGCGCGGCTCGATGGCGTAGGCGAAGTACTGTTCGCTGCCCTCCTGCGGCCGGTTGTGTCCGAGTTGGTTGGTGAGCTGGACTTCGACACAGACCAAATCGAGCAGGTTGCGCAGCGCATCGACATTGCCCTCCCCCACCCCCGCCGCGATCTTGAACGCCTGCTGGGCGATGCCGGCAGCCAGCCCGGCTGCCCAGGGCACGAAGCGCGTCTCCGGCGTCGTCTTGTTATGCTCGGCGGCGTAGCGCCAGTCGAGCAGGCCGGTCACCATCGTCAGCAGTTCGAGCACCGCCGCGCCGCGCACATGGCGCGGAGCCGTGCGGATGACCTCCCAGTCGATGATGATGCGGCTGGCCGGCCCGGTCGTCACGTAGCTGACGGTGCCCTCGCGGCGGACTGCGGCCAGCGCCGTGAAAAAGCCGTCGACGCTGAGCGCGGTCGGCACGATCACGACCGGCAGTCTGCGCGCCCAACCGATGTACTTGGCGACATCGGCCACCAACCCGCCGCCGACGCCGTAGACGACCTCGACCTCTGGCGGCAGGCCGGCTGCGAGATTATCCAAGAAGTTGATATCGGCCCGGCGCGGCTCTGCCTGCACCACCAGCGGCAGCTCCAGCAGCGAATTGACTGCACCCCACGACCGTTCGCCTGTCACCAACGCGGTCGGACGCGGTTCTTTTACGTCGCTCAGCGGCATGATGGCGCGCGACGGAAGTGGAAAACGGGTCGTCATACACGGCGCTCCATTTGGGGGGCGATTAGCTCGGTTGGTCACGCTTTCCGCACCAATAATAGTCGCAAATGAATGTCTTGGCCAGCTTCCCGGACAGACGAGATTCCACGCTGCCTGCGTGAATTCCGCCTTGCCGCACGGAAAGGCATACGTCACAATACGGGACGTGAAACGCCAATGCCAGCCAACTGCGAACCTGTATGAAGACGCCACTGCCCAGTAACGAGGACCTGATCGCGTACAGCCAGTCTGTGCCCTGGCAGCAGATCGAACGGGAAAGGCGTCTGTTCAATCAGGCGCTGCACGATCTGACGACCGCCAGCGCAGGAGCCGGCATCTCCCTCGATACGTTTTCACGGGCAGTCGGCAGGCAGGTGCACGCCTACAGCGATCCTGGTCAATCGGCGGCGGCCAATATCCTTTTCGTTCGCAGTGGTGACTATGCGTGCCTGCTCGCCAGTGCCGTCAGCGCGCGCTATCGCAGCGGTCATACGCTGCTCGAGAGCTTGATCCCGTACAACCTGAACCCGAGCGTCAATCACACCAACATCAGCGAGACCGAGGACCCGAACACGCGGATGCGGGTGCTCGGGGCCGAGATCGAGCTGGGCGTCGTTCTGCCGGACGGCGGCTCTCCCACCGAAGACCAGGTTCAGAGCTACATCGCCGCCTACAGCCAGTACGCGCAGCGGCTCGGTGTCTACCCGCGCCTGGATCGCGAAGCGTGCCAGTATCAAGTCGAAGCGCACATCGCGCCGAGCGTCGGCTATCAAAAGACGCGCATGGCGCTCAATGGGATGCTGACGGCCCTCGCCCAGTCAAGCGAGGAGACGGGACTGCTGACGGCCATCCTGTCCTGCTATCCCACCGAGTCCGATTTCAAGATGACTGATCACCCTAAAGTGGCGACCGCGGTCGATCTGATGTTGGAAGTCAACGGCCTGTTTCCGGAGTACAGCGAGCGGCTGGCCGCCGCCCAGGCGCGCTACCACATCGACCCCGCGAGCTGTCACCACGTCAATATGTTCCGCAACCAGGGCTGTCACATCCATATCGATCTGGCTGGGCGTTCGGAGGCGCTCGGGCTGCTGACCTTCTACACCGTACTGCGCAGCGCCAGCGCCGTCGCCAATGCGGCGGTCCTCAAGGGCTGCCCGTTCGTCAACGGCACCTGCGACAGCGAGCTGCTGTGCGCGCGCGAATATCTGCGCAGCACGACCGTCACTGGCCGCTATCTCGATCTGCCGCTCAGCCCGCATTTCCACCCGGGCGGCCTGGACAAGTACGCGTCGCTGCTCCAGTTGGAACGCGCCAACGCCGTCGGCCGCGCCATGCTCTATGACGACAGCCTGAACGTGCCCGTCTCGCTCATGCACAATCCGGTCGGTCGTGTGCGCCCCGATCTGACGACGCTGAAGCGGGTGTGCACGGTCGAAAGCACGGGCATGCCGACCAACATCAGCGCCTCGCGCATGGCCGCTGTGCTGACCGATTTCGAGTTCAGCCACGCGGTCATCGAAAGCTATTTCCGCCGTCACGGCTGCGACCTGGAGCCGATGTACAGCGACCGCACGATGTGGGCCGTGCTCGGCCCGCTCGATCGCGAGACAATCGCCGCCCAGAGCGACGAGTCGGACCGCTTGTGCACCGACATGACACTCATCACCGGCAGCGGCGAGCGGATGCGCCTGGCCGAATTCTATGAGATGAAACGGCGCTTCATGCACCGTGCCCTGGCCGATCTCGACGAGGTGACGCCGCGCGAGAT